>JBMOMS010000031.1:0-26322 GCA_049324895.1 Chloroflexota bacterium | reverse complement strand
CCCTCGGCCTCCTTCAAGGATCGCGCCTCGGCCATCCTGGTGGCGCGCGCCCGCGAGATCAAGGCTGAGGTGGTGGTGACCGCCTCGACCGGCAATGCCGGCGCGGCGCTGGCCTGCATGGCCGCCGCCGTGGGACAGAAAGCCATCATCTTCGCCCCCAAATCCGCGCCGCCGGCCAAGGTGGCGCAGCTGCTGGTCTTCGGCGCGAAGGTCATCCTGGTGGACGGCAGCTACGATGACGCCTTCGACCTGACGGTCCAGGCCTCGCAGGAGTTCGGCTGGTACTGCCGCAACACGGGCTACAATCCCTTCACCGCCGAGGGCAAGAAGACCGCCGCCTACGAAATTTGGGAATGGTGGCTGGACGCCCATCGCGACTGGCACAAGAAGGACAGCCCGCTCGACAACCACCCGCCCCTGACCATCTTCGTTTCGGTGGGCGACGGCAATATCATTTCGGGCATCCACAAGGGCTTCAAGGACCTGCTGGCGCTCGGCTGGATTCCCAACATGCCGCGCATTGTCGGCGTGCAGGCCGAAGGCTCGGCGGCCATCGCCAACGCCTTCCGCGCCGGGAGCGAGATCATCGCCCCCGTTTCGGCTACCACCCTGGCCGACAGCATCTCCGTCGACCTGCCGCGCGACGGGGTGCGCGCCGTGCGCGCCGCGCGGGATACGGGCGGCACCTACCTGACCGTCACGGACGCGCAAATCCTGCAAGCCATCGCCGACCTGGGGAAGATGGGCATCTTTGCGGAGCCGGCCGGGTCGACCGCCTACGCCGGCCTGGTTCAGGCCGTGGGTGCGGGCCTGGTAGGGAGCGAGGATCCCATCCTGGTGCTGAACACGGGCAGCGGCCTCAAGGATGTGCGCGCGGCCATGCAGGTCGTGCCCCAGGCGCCGGTCATCGAACCGACTCTCGCGGCTGTCAAGAAAGTGTTATGAACCAATCTCAAAATTCCTGGAGCCTGCCCTTCCGATATGTGATCGGGCTGCTCCTGCTCATCGGTCTGGTGGCCTTCATATCCTATGCGCGCGACGCCGTGCGGGCCATGATTATCGCCGGGTTCGCAGCCTACCTGATCAACCCCGCGGTGATCCTGTTGACCGAACGCACCAAGCTGTCCCGCACCGCCGCGGTGAACATCGTCTATTTTTCGTCGTTGATCCTGCTGGTGGGCGTCCCAGCCACCCTGACGCCGATCTTCTTCGACGAACTGCAATTCGTCGTCCGCGACGTGCTCGACCTGAACAACCAATTGGGCGAGTCCCTTTCCAAGCCGATCATGTTCGGCGGGATGGTCTTCCACCTGGACGGGCTGGCCTCCAACCTGGCCCATTTGCAGGATACGGTGCTCAGCCCGCTGCCCGAGCAGGTCTTTCTCTGGCTGGAGACCACCTCGGTGGGCGTGCTGTGGCTGCTGGTCATCCTGGTCAGCGTCTATATCTTCATGACCGAATGGCCGCGGATGCGCGACTGGCTGATCGAGCTGGCTCCGCCCGCCTACCAGGACGACATGCAGGAGTTGTATCGACGGGTGCGCCGCGTTTGGATGGCCTACCTGCGCGGACAGATCGTGCTGATGTTGATCGTCGGGGTGGTGTTCACGGTGGCCTGGGTGGTGCTGGGGATTCCCGGGGCGCTGGTGCTGGGAGTGGTGGCCGGGCTGTTTACCCTGGTCCCGGATGTGGGACCTTTCCTGGCGGCGGTGCTGGCCGTGGCCGTGGCCCTGCTGGAAGGTTCGAGTTGGATCCAGCTGCCCAAGATTGGCGTGGCGGGCATTGTGCTGCTGGTCTACCTGGTGTTGATCAATTTGAAGAACTTCTTCCTGCGCCCCATCGTGATGGGACGCAGCGTCCACATGAACGAGGCGCTGGTCTTCATCGCCATCATGATCGCCACCATCCTGGAGGGCATCATGGGCGCGCTGCTGGTGGTGCCCGTGCTGGCCTCCGTTATCGTCATTGCGGAATACCTGCGCCGTCGGGTGCTGGGGCTGCCGCCCTTCGCCGATGACGGCGAGCGGCAGTTCGTTGCGCCGCCGACGGAAGCGCCGCGCAAATACAGCCTCGGAAGAAAATCAAAGGAACGACGGGATAAAGCTGCATGAGTAGTATTGTTTATTCGATCATCGCGCCCATCTACAATGAAATCGACAACCTGCCGCTGCTCTACCGCCGCGTCACCGACGTGATGGCCTCGACCGGCGAAGCCTGGGAACTCATCCTGGTGGACGACGGCTCGACCGACGGCTCGACCGATATGATCCGCGAACTGGCAGCCGGCGACCCGCGCGTGCGCCCGGTCATCTTTGCGCGCAACTTTGGGCACCAGATCGCCATCACCGCCGGCTGGGACTTTGCCCGCGGCGGCGCGGTCGTCATCATCGACGCCGACCTGCAGGACCCGCCCGAGGTGATCCTGGACCTGGCGAAAAAATGGAAGGAAGGCTATGAGGTGGTCTACGCTGTGCGAGCCGAACGCGAGGGCGAGACCTGGTTCAAGAAGTTTACCGCCTCCATGTTCTACCGCCTGATCTACCGCATCACCGACGTGAAGATTCCCGTCGATACCGGCGATTTTCGCCTGATGGACCGCAAGGTGGTGGACGTGCTCAAGCAGATGAAGGAACGCCACCGTTTCCCGCGCGGCATGTCGGCCTGGGTGGGCTTCAAACAGATCGGCGTGGAATACAAGCGCGCCGCCCGCCACGCCGGCGTGACCAAATATCCGTTCAAGAAGATGCTGCGCCTGGCGCTGAATGCCATCACGGGCTTTTCCTATTTTCCCTTGCAGGTGGCCACCTTTTTTGGCTTCCTTTCGGCGGGCGTCTCCATCCTGGCTATCCCGGTGGTGGCGATCCTGCGCCTGGCCGGGTCGCATTTCTTCGAGGGCCAGACCACCACGCTCGTCTCGGTGCTCTTCCTGGGCGGTGTGCAGTTGATCTCGCTCGGCATCCTGGGCGAGTACATCGGCCGCCTGTACGACGAGGCCAAGGGCAGGCCGCTCTACATCGTCCGCGACGCCCCCAGGGATGATTCCGCATGAGCGAACAAAAAACGACCCGCATTTTTATGGTCCGCCACGGCGCGACCCTGCTCAGCGCCGAGGACCGCTTTGCCGGCGCGGTCGACGTGGAACTGTCCGAGGAAGGCAAATTCCAGGCGGCGCGCCTGGCGCAGCGCCTGGCCGACGACGCCATTACGGCCGTG
Organism: Chloroflexota bacterium; assembly: GCA_049324895.1. Classification (GTDB taxonomy): domain Bacteria; phylum Chloroflexota; class Anaerolineae; order Anaerolineales; family Villigracilaceae; genus JACPVF01. The sequence continues at coordinate 23,109 of JBMOMS010000031.1, read as the reverse complement.
TATTGCAGCCCCATGACGCGCACGATCCAGACCGCCAGCATCCTGGCCAAGCCGCGCGAACTGCCCGTCATTCATCGGGAGGGGCTGCGCGAGATCCATCACGGCCACTGGGAAGGCATGCGCCGCCCCGATGTCGAATCCCAATTCCCGGACGAATACGCCGCCTGGGAGCAGGATCCGTTCACCTTCGCCCCGCAGGGAGGGGAGGCGGGCGTCAACGTGATCGCCCGCGCCCTGCCCGTCATCCGCGAGATCGTGCTGGAGCACCGCGGGCAGAACGTGCTGGTGGTCTCGCACAAGGCCACCCTGCGCCTGCTCATCAGCAGCCTGCTCGGCTTCGACGCGCGCGGCTACCGCGACCGCCTCGACCAGTCTCCCGCCTGCCTGAACGTGCTCGACTTCAAGGACCCGGTGCGCGCGCGCCTGATGTTGTTCAACGATGTCTCGCACTACATCGACCAGCCCAAACGCTCCGATGGGCGCCTGTCCAAGTGGTGGGACGCCGAACAAGCCTGACCCGCCCCAGCCAGTCCATGACCCCGGAGCCTCCGGGGTCTTTTTGATACAATGAGAACCTTATGATGAACCTATCCTTTTTTCGTGACCGCGATTTTTTCCGCAACATGCTGTCCATCGCCGTGCCGGTGGCCTTCCAGCAGTTGATCAGCGCCTCGCTCAACATGGTGGACGTGCTTATGGTTGGGCAGTTGGGTGAGACCTCCATTGCCGCCCTCGGCCTGGCCAACCAGGTCTTCTTCCTGTTGATCCTTTTCCTGTTCGGCGTGACCAGCGGCATGGCCATCTTCACCGCGCAATTCTGGGGCAAGCGCGACGCGGCCAGCATTCGCCTGGTGCTGGGCATTGCCCTGATGTTCTCGCTGGCGGTGAGTGTGCTGTTCACCGCGGCGGCCCTGATTTTCCCCGAAACCATCATGGGCTTTTACACCGAAGATCGCGAGGTGATCGAACTGGGCGCAAGCTACCTGCGCATTGTGGGTTTCAGCTACGTGATGGTGGCTGTCGTCACCTCGTACGTGGCGGTCCTGCGCAGCGTCACCCTGGTCAAGTTGACGGCCTCTGTCACCGTGGCGGCCCTGATTTTCAAAACGGGATTGGGCTACCTGCTGATCTTTGGGATTGGGGGATTCCCCGCCCTGGGCGTGCGCGGCGCGGCCCTGGGCACGGTCTCCGGCTGGAGCTTTCAACTGGTGCTGCTCCTCATCCTGGTCTACGCCCTGAAGACGCCCCTGGCGGCCAATCCGTTGACCTTCTTCCGCTTCGACCGCGCCTTCCTGCTGCGGGTGTTGGGCACCTCCATGCCCGCCGCGATCAACGAGGTGTTCTGGTCCTTCGGTATCACGGTCTACAACGCCGTCTATGCCCGCATCGGCACCGATTCGATCGCGGCCGTAAACATCAACGCCACCATCGAGGAGTTGTTCTTCGTGCTGTTCATCGGCCTGGGCAATGCCTGCTCGGTGATGGTGGGCAACAAGATCGGCGCAGGCCAGAAGGAGGTCTCCTTCGAGTACGGGCGGCGCTTCCTGACCCTGGGCGTCCTGGGCGCGCTCGTGGCGGGCGCATTGGTGATATCGATCCGCGAACCGTTCATCGGCCTGGGCCTGTACGACATTTCCCCCGCCGCCGCCGACAACCTGCGCATGTTGATGCTGGTCTTTTCGCTGAGCCTGTGGCTGCGCGTCCACAACTTCATGCTGTTCATCGGCGCGCTGCGCGCAGGCGGGGACACGCGCTTTGCCATGTTCATGGAGATCTTCTCCATCTGGGTTGTGGGTGTGCCGATGGCCCTGCTGGGCGGATTCGTCCTCCACCTGCCCGTCTATTGGGTTTACGTCCTGGTGCTGGCCGAGGAAGTCGTCAAGGCTGTCGTCATCCAATTCCGCTTCCAATCGCGCAAGTGGATCCACGACCTGGTCAATGCGGAGGGCTGAGCGATTGCTCTCAAAAAAAACGACCCCGAAAGCTGCGGGCTTTCAGGGTCGTTTTTTTACGTTTTCTCACCCCATCCCGCATCTAGCGTATAATCCCTTCCATGTTTGAATTCACCATCACCGCCCGCAACAACCGCGCCCGCGCGGGAGTCTTCTCGACCCTTCGGGGTGACCTGCTCACGCCCATCTTCGCGCCCGTCGGCACCCAGGCCACGGTCAAGACCCTGACGCCTGAACAACTCAAGGACATCCAGGCCACGCTCGTCCTGAGCAATACCTATCATCTCTACCTGCGCCCGGGCGACGACCTGGTGGCCGAGTTCGGCGGGCTGCATCGCTTCATGAAGTGGCCCCGCCCCATGCTGACCGATTCGGGCGGCTTCCAGGTTTTCTCGCTCTCGCAGACGCGCAAGATCGACGATGACGGCGTGACCTTCAAGAGTCACATCGACGGCTCCACGCACCGCTTCACGCCCGAGCGTTCCATCCGCATCCAGGAGAATCTCGGAGCCGACATCATCATGGCCTTCGACGAATGCTCCGACCCCAACGACTCGGAATACAGCCGCATCGCGATGGAGCGCACCCACCGCTGGGCCGAGCGTTCGCTCAAGGCCAAGCGCCGCGCCGACCAGGCCCTGTTCGGCATCGTGCAGGGCGGCGTCCAACCCGAGCTGCGGGCGGAATCAGCCAAATTCATCGCCTCGCTCGATACGCCCGGCATCGCCATCGGCGGCCTGTCGGTGGGAGAGACCAAACAGCAGATGCACGACACGCTGGACGTGGTCACGCCGCTGCTGCCCGAGCACAAACCGCGCTACCTGATGGGCGTCGGCACGCCCGAGGATTTGATCAACGGCGTCGCGCGCGGCGTGGACATCTTCGATTGTGTCCTGCCCACGCGCCTTGCCCGCCATCACGCCGCCTTTGCGCCCGAAGGCCGCCTCAACATGATGAACGCCGCCTTCGCCCGCGACGAGCGTCCGCTCGACGAGAGCTGCGATTGCTACGCCTGCAAGACCTTTAGCCGCGCCTACATCCGCCACCTGATCATGGCGAAGGAACTGCTGGCGGGCACGCTGTTGTCCATTCACAACCTGCGCGCGCTGATCCGCCTGATGGAGCAGATCCGTTTCTATATCGCGGAAGGCAGCTTCGAGGAACGCGTCCCCGACCTGCTGCATCTCTGGCAGGGCAACGCCGCGCGAAAGAAGTAAGGCCTGACGGCTGCGACCGCCGCCGGGAAACACGAGCGTGTGGCGGCGGGAGGCATTCCGCACTCGGGCGAACATTGCATTTTTCAGGGGTGGAAAGCGCAATTCCCTGGCGCCGCCCGCCAGGGCAGGTGTGTGACCGAATGCGGTATATAATCGGGGGACACCATTCGACGCAAAGGAACCGACATGTCACTTTGGCAGGCACTGCTCCTGGGGATCATCCAGGGGCTGACCGAATTCATTCCCGTTTCATCCACGGCGCATTTGCTCATCGCGCAGCAACTGCTGAACATTCCCGCGGGCGGGGCGATGTTCTCCTTCCTGGTCATTGTCCAGTTGGGAACGATTGTCTCCCTGTTCATCTTCTACTGGCAGGACCTGCTGTCCATCGCCCGCGCGACGCTGGATTTCAAGCGCGCCACCCCCGAACGCGACCTGGGCTTTTACATCCTGCTGGCCACCGTCCCCGCCCTGCTGGCAGGCTACTTGTTGAAGGATGCGGTCGAAGCGTTGTTCAAGATGCCCATGCTCGAAGCCGGGATCCGCTTGTTTTCCGCGGCGATCCTGCTGTCCCTGGCCGAGTACCTGGGGAAGCGCGCGCGGAGCCTGGACTCGATGACCTGGCTGGATGCGCTCATCGTCGGCGCGTTTCAGGTGATCGCGGTCTTCCCCGGCGCCTCGCGCAGCGGAACAACCATCAGCGGCGGCCTGTTTTGCGGTTTCGACCGCCCGGCCGCGGCGCGCTTCGCCTTCCTTATGTCCGTGCCGGTCATGCTGGCGGCGGGCGCGTATGAAATGCTGGACGTGATCCAGATGCCGAACCTCGCCCAGTTCCTACCCCTGCTGGCAACGGGCTTCATTGCCGCCGCATTCGTCGGCTGGCTTTCCATCAAGTGGCTGATCGGCTACCTGGGCAAACACTCGCTCTACGTCTTTGCGGGATATTGCGCGGCGCTCGGTCTGATTGTGTGGCTGGTGAAATAACATGGATATGAAATCCCTTCTCAAACAACTCGTCGAAATCGAATCCCCCTCCAGCGACCGCGATGCGGTCAACCGCGTCGGCGCGCGTGTGGCCGAAGAGGCCCGCCGCCTGGGCGCGCAGGTCGAGACCTTCTCCAACACAGAGACGGGCGATCATGTTCTGTGCCGTTTTCCCTCCGCCGACGGCAGGACCGACGGCGGCCTGCTGCTGCTCTGCCACATGGACACGGTCTTTGCGCTGGGCACGCTCGACAAAATGCCCTATCGCGAAGCCGACGGGAAAATCTTCGGCCCGGGCGTGCTCGACATGAAGGCGGGCATCGTCATCTCGCTGGCGGCCATCCAGGCGGCGCAGCGCGGCGGCTTGAAACATCCCGTCACCCTGCTTTGCACCTCCGACGAGGAGATCGGCAGCCCCGCCTCGCGCGCCTTGATCGAGAACCTGGCCCGCGATATGCTCATGACCTTCGTGCTCGAAGGTGGTATGCCTGACGGCGCGCTCAAGATCTGGCGCAAGGGCGGCGGCGGTTTCAAGGTCTACGTCAAGGGCCGCGCGGCGCACGCAGGCGGCGATCACCAGAACGGGCGCAATGCCATCGAGGAGATGGCCCACCAGGTGCTGGCCATCCAGAAGCTGACCGATTACAGCCGCGGCACCACTGTCAGCGTGGGCATTATCCAGGGCGGCACGGTCTCGAACGTGGTGCCCGACGAGGCCTTCATCGAGGTGGATGCGCGCATCCTGCTGCCCGAAGAGTGGGATCGCCTGGACGCGGCCATGCATTCGCTGCAGCCCGCGCTGGATGGCACCTCCATCCGCGTCACGTCCCACCTGAACCGCGGCCCCATGCCCGCCGACGAACGAATGCAGGCCAACTTTGCAAAGGTGCAGGCGATTGCCGCGGGCATCGGCATGCAAGTGCGCTCGGGCGGCACGGGCGGCGTCTCGGATGCGAACTTCGTGGCCGCCCTGGGCCTGTCCGTCATCGATGGGATGGGCGCGGTCGGCGAAGGCTATCATTCCGAGCGCGAGTTTATCCACGCCGGGAGCCTGGAGGAACGCGCCTCCCTGCTGGCGGCCCTGCTCCAGAATTGGTGACCGTGCGCCTGCGCCTGACCCTGGCTGGGCTGCTGCTCCTGTTGGGTGTTTCCTGCGCCCCAACCCCAACGCCCGATGCGCCGCCCGCGCTGTTGAGCGTGTTTGCCGCGGCAGGCAGCTCTCCCTGGCTGGATGAGGCCTTCGCCTGCGCGGCGGAGGTGAACGCAGTCCTGAGCGTGTCCGCCGATCCGCGCGCCGCCGACTTGAGTCTGCGCCTGGGCGAACCTGCCGCCCTGGCCTCGCCCGCCTTCCAAATCGACAGCGAGGAGCTTCTGGTGGCCGTCTCCCGCCAGAGTCCGCTCGGCGACTTGAGCCTGGAGCAGACGCGCGCCCTGTTCGCGGGTGGAGACCCGTCGGCGCAGGTGTGGGTGTATGCCGACGGGGAGGAAATGCAGGGGTTGTTCGACCAACTCGTGATGGCGGGGCAGCCCGTCACTTCCTTCGCGCGGCTGGCCGCCTCGCCGCAGGAGATGGCCGCGGCGCTGATCGAAAATCCCGCGGCGGTTGGCATTCTGCCGCGCCGTTTGCTCACGCAAGACCTGCGCTCCATTCACCCGCTGGGAAGCCTGCCTGTGCTGGCGATTCTGCGCGAAGAACCGCAAGGCGCGCTAAAGGACTTGATCGCCTGTATGCAGCAGTAATTTTTGTGGAGTGCGGATTTCAGTCCGCAAGGAGGAAGCATGTTCGCAATGCCTGTTTTCGATGTAGCCGGCCCGGGGCTGGTTTTTCTGGTGGTGGGAATGGGGCTGCTGGACCTGTGTGTCCTGACCGCGCTGATCGTTGCGATCGAGGCCCTGGCCATGTTCCTGCTCAAGTGGGGCAGGTTCTGGCGCTGCCTGCTGGCTTCGTTCGTGATGAACCTGGTCACGACTCTGATCGGCGGCGGGTTGATGTATCTGGTGTCGAATATTTACCTTGTGCTGGCGGTGGGTTTTCTCCTGTCCGTGCTGATCGAGGGCGGGGTGCTGATGCTTTTCAACCGTGAGACGGCCCGCAGGAACTGGGTTGCGGCGCTGGCTGCCAATGCCGCCAGTTACCTGTTTATTCTCCTGCCTTTTGTTTTGATCTTTGGCTGACGCCATGCGCTGGCTGCTGCCGCTCCTGCTCGGCCTGGCGCATGGCGTTTCGGACGCTTCGGCTGGACTGCTGGTCGGCCTGTTGTGGAGGTCGGACCTGCCGAATGCCGCCGCGCTGATCCTGCTCTACAACGGGATCGCCTTCGGCTTCCAGCCCGCGGCGGGCCTGCTTCTCGACCACTGGAACCAGCCCCGTCGGGGCGCCGCCCTGGGCCTGGTTTGTACGGCCCTGGGCCTGGTCCTCAGCCTGCGATTCCTGGCGGGCGGGATGGCGCTGGTGGGATGCGGGTCGGCCTTCTTCCATGCGGGCGGGGGCGCAGCGACGATTCAGGCGCGGCCCGGGCGCGCCGCGCAAATCGGCCTGTTCGCCGCCTTTGGCGTGGTCGGACTGTCGTTGGGGACCCTGGCCTCCTCCCTTTTCTCGGCCATGACCGTGGCCCTGTTCATCGCAGCCCTGTTGGGAATCGCCCTGCTGGTCTGGCTGTGGAAGCCGGGCCTGTGCGCCGAGTCCCATGCGGCGGGAATGGATGCGCTGATGCCGTTCGAGTGGACGGCAGCCCTGATCCTGCTGGCGGCGGTCGCCCTGCGCTCCCTGGCGTGGACGGGGGTGCAGACCAGCCAACTGGCGGTGACGGCCCTGCACCTGGCCCTGGCGGCCGGGACGGGGAAACTGCTGGGCGGTTTGCTGGCCGACCGTCTCGGCTGGCGCGTTTGGACGGCGCTCTCGCTGGCGGCGGCTTTGGGGTTGTTGTGGTTGGGGGGTTCCGTTGGGCTGGCTGTGCTGCTGGGGGTGGCCTTCCTGCAATCCCTCACGCCGCTTTCGATGGCGGCCATGGGCAGGGTCATGCCCAACGCCCCTGCGCTGGCCTCCTCGCTGGCCAACGGCCTGGGGGTGATGATGGGCGGCATCGCCTTTTTCTTTTTGAAGCGCGGCTGGTTCGATGCGGGTGTGCTGGTTCCGGCGGTGACGCTCAGCGCGATCCTATACCTGTGGGCTTTGGCTGGGCGGCTTGCGCCTGACCAAGCGTGAGGCCAGCCCAGACAACCAATCGCCTGCGCGCTGGAAGGGGAAGAAGGCCGCCAGCAGGAACAGGACGATAAGTCCCGCCAGCAGGTTCACGAAGGCTGGATGTCGGAATGCGTCCAGCAGGGTGGTATGGAAGGGGCGGTCACGCTCGAAGGTGAAGTCGGTGTTCATCCCCGCCTTGAGGATGGGAACCTGGTACTCGTCGAGGAAGGTGCGCGAGCGGAACTGGTCTCCCCAGGCGGTGTTCAGCACGGGCGCCAGGCGGGCATCCAGTTCGGGCGGGTAGAAGAGCACCGTTTTGGGGGCCGCCAGCAGCGCCTGGTCGCGCGTGAAATCATCGATGTGAATGGAGCGGAAGGGGACATCCTTGCGAAGTTCGTAGACCACCCAGGGCGAGAAAGTCTCATAGTCGGGCGTCTCATGCACGTACAGGAAGGTCTCTCCCTCGTAGTCCAGCGCCGCCCAGGACATGACGTTTTCCGCCCGCTGCGGAAAGTCCTGCGGGCCTTTGATGAAGTAGTCGTATGCGCCGCCCGCCCCCAGGATGACTAGAAGCAGGCCAAGCAGGGTAGTTTTGTACTTTTCCAGCCCGCCGACCAGGGTGGTGAGAATCGTCGCCGCGGCTTCCAGGCCCAAGCCTGCCAGCAGGGCCAGGGCGGGGATGAGGGCAGTCATGTGAGAATCGCGGGGTGGGAAGGTGTTCAAAGCGCTCAAGGCGGTGACGACGATGAAGCCCCACAACAGGATCAATTGAAAACGCGCCTGGCGCAGGTTGCGCAACGCCACGAGCAGGCCCAGGAAAACGAAAACCGCTCCGACCGTGCCGGACAGGGGGATGTTCATGTAATGGTCTTCCCACATCAGCCCGGGCATGTGAAAGTTCAAAAATGTCAGGATGTACCCGCGCAGGCCCAGCAACAGGTAGATTTGCGGATTGTAGAATAACTGCACCTCGCCGATCTGGTAGAGGGGCGCGTAGCGGGTCAGGTCTTCCATCGAAAAGAGCGCGCCGCCGTAGATGACGGTGTTGAAGAAACTGATGAGGAATCGATACGGGATCGCTTCCGCGCTGTTCGGTGTGGCGCGCGCAAAGACGGAGTAGGGGGCGGCGATGAGCAGGGCGCCAAACAGCAGCAGCCCGGCCGCCTGGGCCGTCCACCTGAAATTCAGCCGTCGGGTCAACCAAAGCAGGAACACGTATGCCAGGGCCACGATAATGGCGCCGCGGCTCGAGTAGTAGGAATAGAAGCCCAGCCCCGAAAGAAGCCCGGCCAGGTACAGGTATAGCGTGCTTTTTTTGCGCAATCCACTTTGCAGCAGGTACAGGGTCAGGGTGAGGATGAAAAGCGGCTGGCTGATCATATATCCCAGGCGCGCAAAGACCAGAAAATACGGCAGCCCCAGCAGGGCCAGGGAGGCGAGGACAGCCAGCCTGCGATTGAAGAGGTCACGCGCCAGCAGGTACAAGGGCGGGATGGTGAACAGGCCTGGCAGGACGGAGGCCATGCGCCAGCCCCACATATCGATCCCAAAGTGGCGCATGACCAGGCCCTGCCAGTAGGTCGCCAGGATGGGAAAGGTGTCCACGCCTTGCGCGAGCAGGGGCGGCAGGAAAACCTTGTTGGCAATGTCGCGCGCCACCGAGCCGTTCAGGCCTTCGTCGCCCATGATCTGGTCTGGCCAGCCTTGCAGGCGGTAGGTGGTGTACAGCAGGCCGAGGATCAGCAAGCCGAGCATCCACAATGCATCCTGGCGGGAGATGTCCAGGGACCAGCGCACGCCGCGCCTGTGGTCCCACAGGACGAGAACCAGTCCGAAGCACAGCGGCGCCAGCAGCCAGAGCCAGGGGGAGTAGGTGTGATATTCCCCGCCGCGCAATTGCCAAACCAGCAGGCCGAATGCGGCGCTGCCGATCAGGGTCGTGGGAAGCCATTCGATCCGTCGTATGCGGGGGGAATGGATGGTTTGCGCGGGTGTTGCCTGTCCCGTCGGCTGGGAATGCCAGCCGGTGAAGGTCAGGATCAACAGCAGCCCTCCCAGCAGCAGGAACAGCAGGCCCCACAAGGTCCCGTCCGTGTCGGGCAGGCGCAGTTTCAGGGTTTCATTCAGCCAGATGCCCAATGCGGTGGAGGGGGTGATTTCCACGGGCGCGCGCGAGAGTATTTGCTGGCCCAACAGAATGCACAACAAGCCCAGGAAAAGGGACTGGCGCGGGTTCTTCGAGAGGGATGGGGACGAGGGAGTGAAATTCATCGTGGCGCCCTTCATGGGATTGCGGCGGTCTGCGCGCGAGGGGAATTATACCCAGTGCAGCCTGGTTTTGTGTTCCTTGTTCTCCCAGCCATTGCGCCTGCCGACAGGATAGCCGCCGACTGGGCAAACGGGCCGCGCTGGGTATTATATAATAGCGCAATCGAATCCCACCGCGGCCGCTGGATCTGTCGGGTCGCGTTTGCATCCTTTTACTCCCAGCCAAGGAGAGAATATGTCCGAACCATTTGACGCTGCGACTTCGCTCAGTGCAAGTTTTGGAGGTGAGGTCGTCTGGCGGCCCAACCCCGAGCAGGTCGAGCGGGCGCACCTGACCGCATTCATGCGCCTGCATGGAATCGAGTCCTTCGATGCATTGATGCGGCGCTCGACCCGCGATGTGGCCTGGTTCACGGATGCGGTCCTGAAATATCTCGACATTCAGTTTTATCAACCCTATTCGCAAGTGGTGGATTTAAGCGAGGGTATTCAGTTTCCCAAGTGGTGCGTGGATGGCAGGATGAACATCGTCCACAACCTGGTGGACAAACACCAGGCCACGGAGGCCGCGGACCGTCCCGCCCTGGTGTGGGAGGGGGAGGAGGGCCGCAGCCAAACCCTCACTTATCGCGAGCTGTACCTTCAGGTCAACCAGGCCGCCAACGCCCTGCGCGCGCTGGGGCTGGGCAGGGGCGACGCGGTTGGGCTGTTCATGCCGATGACGCCCGAGATCGTGATCGCTCTGCTGGCAATCGCCAGGATCGGCGGCATTATCCTGCCGTTGTTTTCGGGCTACGGCGCGGGCGCAATTGTCTCCCGCCTGAACGATGCCGGCGCCAAAGCACTCTTTACGGCCGATGGGGCTTTCCGCCGCGGCAAGGCGGTCGGCATGAAATCCATCGCCGACGAGGCCGCCGCGCACGCGCCGACGCTGCGGCACATGATCGTCCTGAGGCGCACGGGGCAGGCTGCGCCCATGCAGGCGGGCCGCGACCACTGGTGGCAGGACTTGGTGCAGGCTCAATCCGCGGCGGCGGAGATCGAAGAGACCAGCGCCGAAGACCCGCTGATGATCCTCTATACCTCGGGCACCACCGGCAAGCCGAAGGGCGCGCTGCACACCCATTGCGGGTTCCCGGTCAAGGCCGCGCAGGACATGGCCTTTGGCGCCGACGTTCATGCGGGCGATGTCATCTATTGGATGACCGACATGGGCTGGATGATGGGACCCTGGCTGGTCTTCGGCGCGCTGGCCCTGGGCGCAACCCTGATGTTGTACGACGGCGCTCCCGATTACCCCGATCATGACCGCCTGTGGGAATTGACCGCGAAGCATGGGGTGACGCAGTTGGGCGTCTCGCCGACCCTGATTCGCTCCCTCATGCACCATGGCGACGAGCAGTTTAGCCGGCGCGACCTGTCTGCGCTGCGCTGTTTTGCCTCGACCGGCGAGCCGTGGAATCCCGAACCGTGGAAATGGTTGTTCGAAAAGGTCGGCGGAGGCGCGCGCCCGATCATCAACTACTCGGGCGGCACCGAGATCAGCGGCGGGATCCTGATGGGCAACCCGCTCCTGCCGCTCAAGCCCTGTGCCTTCTCCGCTCCCTGCCCGGGCATGGCCGCGGATGTGTTCGACGAGCACGGCAAATCGCTCCGCAATGCGGTGGGGGAACTGGTCATCACAGCCCCGTGGATCGGCATGACGCGCGGCTTTTGGGGCGACCGCCAGCGCTATCTCGATACCTACTGGTCGCGCTGGGAGAACGTCTGGGTGCATGGCGATTTTGCCGCGGTCGACGATGATGGCATGTGGTACATCCTCGGGCGCTCGGACGATACGATCAAGATCGCGGGCAAGCGTCTGGGGCCGGCCGAGGTGGAATCGATCCTGGTGCGGCACCCGGCCGTGGTCGAGTCGGCGGCCATCGGCATTCCGCACGAGGTCAAGGGCAGTGAATTGGTGGTTTTTGTAGTGTTGAAAAACTCCGTCCAACCCTCCGAATTATTGCGAACCGAATTGCGCGACCTGGTCGTGGCCGAGATGGGAAAACCGCTGGCGCCAAAAGCAACCTTGTTCGTCAGCGACCTGCCCAAGACGCGCAATGCCAAGGTCATGCGCCGCATGATCCGCGCGGCCTATCTCGGGCAGGAGCTTGGCGACACCTCCTCGCTGGTCAACCCCGAGGCGGTGGAGGAAATTCGCCGCGCAGGGTAGGGGCTTGGAAATTGCCTGTGACCAAAAAAACTATTAGCGCGCCAAACCGATGGGATGCTTTTGAATCAGGAGAAATTTAGGCTCTTTGGGATTTGCCGTGATTCTGTACACGGATCACACAGGTTTCACGGAATTACGCCGAAAAAGCCTTAAAAAAAATTCTCTACCGTACATGCGGAAAATCTGACACATTTTCCATCGCGAATACCGCGAATAGGCGAATTTCGCGAATGAAAATTGTCAAAATTCGCATCATTCGCTCATTCGCGACATTCGCGTTGAGAAGATGTATGGTAGAGAAAAAAACGTATTTTCCGTGAAACCTGTACTGAGCCTGTCGAAGTATCCGTGTACAAAAGGGCTTTAATCACGCCGATTCCCAATGAGCCGAAATTTATCCGCTACCCCTTCGACACTCCCTTCGGTCGCAGGGCAGGTCTGCGCGAATTTGCGCTAATCCTTCATGGTTTAAGCGCATTCGCGCAGATTAGCGAGGATTAGCGGATTCTTATCCCAGCACTTTGGCGCGCTAACAAAAAACTCCCGCCGGGCTGCGACCCGGCGGGAGTTTTCTCAAGCGTGTCCCGGGAAGCGTTCGCCCGCCTCCACCCGCACGGGCAGGTGATTCTGCGCAGGCGCAAAGACGCAGGTGGCGAAGCTCGTGAAGGCGCAGGGCGGGGAAAAGGCGTGGTTGAAATCCAGCGTGACCACGCCATCCACGACCGGCTCATCGGTGACGTAATAGCGGCCCGAGGGGTAGGTCTCCCGTCCGCTGGTGGCGTCGCGGAATTGGATGCTCAATTTCCCCTCGGGGGTGCGGGTGACATCCAGGGTGCAGGCCGCGCCGCCCAGGCCGAATTGCACCTGGCCGTCCACGAAGCCGTCCAGGGTGTCGCCGAAGGTGTCGGGCAGTTGGACGGGCTTGGGCTGCGGGTAAGGGATGTACAGCGCGGGGACGCGAAAAGCCTCATTAAACGGGAACCAGACGCGGGGCGGATGGCTCTTCCGCTCGGGCCGCAGGTTATCCCACAGGCGGATGCCGATCCCCCGCGGGCGTTCGATCACGACCATGCGCATCCCATCCACTTCGACATAGCTGGGGGAGGGGGCCTGGTCGTTTTGGAGGATGGCTTCGGTCTCCCCCCGCCCGTTGATCTGGAGGACGCCTCCGCTTCGCGCCTGCACCCGCACCTGGCTGCCGTTTCGATGGAAACTGCCCAGCCTGGCAGGCGCGCGCCCGGGCAGGACGAGCGCATTGGCGGGGTCCGAGCCGAAGGAGGTCTCACCCTCGGCCAGCCAGAACAGACCGGCCAGCGCCAGCCAGCTATTTTCCGCGCGTAGAGAGGCGTCCATTTCGGCCCGCCAGTCGGACAGTTTTTGAGCAAGATCGGGATTCGGCATGAGCGCCATTGTACCAGAATCAACAAGCCCGCCATGACGGCGGGCTTGCGGTTGAACGAAACGCTAGGCGGCCACGACCGGCACGCCCAGATAGGTGATGAAGCCGTACACCAGCATGACGATGGCCAGCACGGCAAAGACCGCGCGCATATTGTTCTCTTCCTTCATGAGTGAGGCCCAGGCCGCGAAGGCCAGGCCGAGCGCCATGATGAGGACGACCAACTGAAGTCCGTCGCCGCGATTGTCCCATTGACCCGCGGTCTCGAAATTGAGGTCAGACTCTTCCCAGTACGCGTCGGCTTCGGCGTACATGGCGGTGTAATAATCCTCGCTAAAGGGGTCGTCAGGGTTGGCGGCGATGGCCTCCTGCAATTCCTCGGAGTAGCTTTCCTCGTAGTAGGCGGCCTTGTCCTCATCGTCGGTGGTGTACCACCCATCGAACATGGTGTAGTCGTAGACGATGAATTGGTTGGCGCTGAGGTATTCGGCGTTGCCGTCGTTCAATTGCTGCATGGCCTTGATCTCATGCTCATTTTGCTTCGAATCGGCGATGGAGCCTTGATAGCTGGCGAAGGCGGTGAAGATGCTCAAGATGACGACCAGCGTGCCAAGCATGATCTCCGAACCGAAAACGCGTAGGAATTTCATAATGCTTCTCCTGGGATAAAAAATGGTGGATACTAAGTTTGTATTATACGCCAACCTTTGCCCGAATTCGCATACTTGTGTTAATTTCCGATATTTTGGCGCTGTATCTGTCTAGTCCGCATGGCAGGCGTCCGCTTTTTTTATGTCTTTTGTCACTTCTTGCTTGACACGGGTGGTTAAATTCTGTATAGTAACAGTTAAATGTAGATTTCGGAAATAAAACGGATAAGTTATGTATGAAATCGACAAAACTGACGTAAAGATTGTCAATTTGCTTCTTGAAAATGGCCGCATGTCGGCTTCTGAGATGGCCCGCCGCCTGGGGGATATTTCCGAGCGCGCGGTGCGATACCGCATCGACAAGATGGTCGCCGAAGGGGTGATCCAGGTCAGCGCTGTGGTGCATCCCCAGGCCCTGGGCCTGACCACCACCGCCGACGTGTGGATGGAGGTCGAGTCGGACCAGATTCTTGATGTGGCGAAGAAGATGGCTGAATACGATAATGTCAGCTATGTGGCCTGCGGCATCGGCGAGTCGGATGTCAGCATCCAGATCGTCGCCCGCGACACGGCGGAGATTTATCGTTTTGTGACCGAGACTGTGCGCAAGACGCCGGGCGTGCGCAAGACCACCACTTCCATCGTGCCCATTGTGCTCAAAGACGTGTACCAGTGGCGTGTCCCGGCCAGGATCGTCAGGGACGCCGCTGATGACGAAACCCATTCCACACCCAATTCGCAGTCGGAGGTCTCATGAGTCTGTTCGGAACAAAAAGCCAGTCGCTGCAACAGCGCGCCCAGAAGGTGATTCCGTTGGGGGTCAATTCCAATTTCCGTTATTGGGGCGAAGGCATCACGCCCTACGTCGAGAAAGGGAAGGGCGCCTATCTGTGGGACGTGGACGGCAAACGCTACATCGATTACCGCATGGCCTTCGGGCCGATTATCCTCGGCCACGCCTATGACGAGGTCGACACAAAAGTCTTCGAGGAGATTCAGAAAGGCTCCCTGTTTGCCATGACGGGCGAGCTGGAAGTGGCCCTGGTCGAGATGATCGTGGACATGTGCCCCGGCGTGGAGATGGCGCGCCTGGCCTGTTCGGGCACCGAGGCCACCATGCACGCCATCCGCATTGCGCGCGCCTTTACCGGACGGGACATCATCCTCAAGTTCGAAGGCAATTATCACGGCTTCCACGATCACACGCTCTGGTCGACCTATGCGCCTGTGGAGGCCTACGGAAACGCCCGCAGCCCGATCCCCGTGCCGGCTTCTTCTGGCATCCCGAAGACCATGCGCGAAAATATCATCACGCTGCCGTTCAATGACTTCGAAGGCTTCGAGCGCATGATGCGTTCCTTCGGCGACCAGATCGCGGCAGTCATTACCGAGCCGTGCCAGGGCAACTGCGGGGCCATCGAGCCGAAGCCCGGCTTCCTGGAGTTGATTCGCCGGCTCACCAGCGAGCACGGAACGGTCTTCATCCTGGATGAGGTCAAGACAGGTTTTCGCATAGCCAATGGGGGCGCACAGGAGTTCTACGGCATCCAACCCGACCTGGCGACCTACGCCAAGGCCCTCGGCAACGGCTATCCCGTGGCGGCCATCGGCGGCAAGGCTGAGATCATGTCCATCATTGGCAGGGGCGTCTCCCAGGGTGGGACCTACACCAACAACAAACCCGGCGTGGCGGCAGCCTTTGCCACCCTCAGCCTCCTGCGCGAGCAGCCCATCCTGAAGACCATCGCCGAACGCGGAACGCGTTTGATGGACGGCCTGCGCGACATCTTTGCCGAAAATGATATTCCCTTCGTGATGAGCGGCTACCCGGCCATGTTCTCCTTTGCCCTGGGCCTGGACTCGGTTTCCTGCCAGCGCGATTGGAGTGTGAGTGAACAGGACCTCTACCTGGGCCTGGTCGAAAAGGCCATCGAACGCGGCGTGATGCCTGACCACGACGCCCGCGAACCCTGGTTCCTGTGCTACTCGCACAGCGACGCGGACATCGATGAGACGCTGAGCGTATACGCGGATATTGTGAAGGAAGCGAAAAAATAGTCGCAGGTCGAAAGTCAAAGGTCGGGACATTCGACCTTTGACTTTCGACTTTGGTCACAAGGAAACCCCATGTCAAACTTAACTTCGAAAGAAATCGTCGATCTCAGCAGGGAATACACCTTTTTCTCCTGGTCGGTGCAGGGAGCGGTCAGCCCCATCCCGGTCGAGAGGGCGGAGGGAATCTACTTCTGGGATACGGACGGAAAGCGCTACATCGATTTTTCGTCCCAGCTGATGAACACCAACATCGGCCACCAGCACCCGAAGGTGGTCAAGGCCATCCAGGAGCAGGCCGCGAAAGTGTGCTTCGTGCATCCGGGCAACACGACGGATGTGCGCGCCCTGCTGGGCAAGCGCCTGGCGGAGGTCACGCCGGGCAATCTCAAGAAGACCTTCTTTGCCCTGGGCGGCGCGGAAGCCAACGAGAACGCCATCAAGATCGCGCGCTTCTACACCGGGCGGCACAAGATTTTGGCGCGCTACCGCTCCTATCACGGCGCGACGCACGGCGCTCTCGCGCTGACCGGTGACTACCGCCGCCTGGCGGTCGAGCCGACCATGCCCGGCGGGGTGCATTTCCTCGACCCGTTCTGCTATCGCTGCCCGTTTGGGCAGAAGAAGGAATCCTGCAAACGCGAGTGTATTGCCCACCTCGAAGAGGTCATCCGCTACGAAGGCCCCGACAAGATCGCCGCCATCATCATGGAAGGCGTGGTCGGCTCGAACGGGCTGATCGTCCCGCCGGATGATTACTGGCCGCGCGTGCGCGAGATCTGCGACAAGTACGGCATCCTGTTGATTTCGGACGAAGTCATGAGCGGATGGGGCCGCACCGGCCAATGGTTCGCCGTGGATAACTGGGGCGTCACCCCGGACATCATCACCACCGCGAAGGGCATCACCAGCGGATACGTCCCGCTCGGCGCGGTCATCGTCTCGGACAAGATCGCCGACTTCTTCAATGACAAATACCTGTATGCAGGGTTGACCTACAACGGCCATGCGCTGGCATGCGCCGCGGCGCTCGCCACCATCGACGCGTACGAGGAGGATCATCTCATCGAGAACGCAGCGACGGTGGGGAAGTACCTCGGCGAATGCTTGGAAGGGATCAAGGAACGCCATCCTTCGGTCGGGGATGTGCGCTACATCGGCCTGTTCAGCACGCTCGAACTGGTCGCCAATCGCGAGACGAAGGAAATCGTGGCCCCCGCGGTCATGGCGGAGGTGGGCAAGGTGCTGCGCGAGAACGGCCTGTTCACCTTCATCATGGCGAATAACATGGGCAGCATGGTTTTCATCGTGCCGCCGCTGTGCATCACGAAGGAGCAGCTCGACGAAGGCCTGGTCATCGTCGAGAAGGCGCTGGAAGTGGCCGACGCGAAAATCAAATAAAGTCGCAGGTCAAAGGTCGACGGTCATGCGACTTTCGACCTGCGACCTTTGACCTTTGACCATTTTTGGAGAATATATGGAAATCCTAAACTACATCAACGGCGAGTGGATCAAACCAGAGGTCAGCGAATATTTCGATGTGGTCAACCCGGCCACGGGCGAGGTCGTCGCGCGGACGCCTTTGTGCGGCAAAGCAGAAGTCGACGCGGCGGCGAAGGCGGCCAGCGAGGCGCTGCCGGCCTGGCGGCGAACTCCGGTGCAGGATCGCGTGCAGTACCTGTTCAAGCTGCGCAACGTCATGCGCGAACACGGCGACGAAATTGCGAAGCTGATTACGATGGAAGCCGGCAAGACCTTCGAAGAATCCAAGGCCGAGATGGTGCGCGCCTACGAAAACGTGGAAATGGCCTGCGGGATGCCGCATCTGGGCAAGGGCGAGTTTGTGGAAGATATCGCGCCCGGCATCGACGAGTTGATGATCCGCCAGCCGGTGGGCGTGTGCGCCACAATCGCGCCCTTCAACTTCCCGGGCATGATTCCCTTCTGGTACCTGCCCTACGCGCTGGCGGCGGGCAACACCTACGTGGTCAAGCCATCGGAGAAGGTGCCGATGACCATGCAGTACATCTTCAAGCTGATCGAGCAGGTCGGCTTCCCGAAGGGCGTGGTCAACATGGTCAACGGCGCGAAGGAGTCGGTGGACGGGATTCTCGACCATCCCGCCATCCGCGCCATCACCTTCGTCGGCTCGACCAGTGTGGCGAAGTACATCTACAGCCGCGCGTCGGCCAACGGCAAACGGGTGCAGGCCCAGGGCGGGGCCAAGAATCCCGTCATCATCCTGCCCGACGCGGACATGGACATGGCGACCAAGATCATCGCCGACTCAGCCTTTGGTTGCGCAGGCCAGCGCTGCCTGGCCGTCTCCCTGGCGGTGACGGTGGGCGCGGCCCGCAACGACTTCACCGAATTGATCTGCGATGCCGCCTCGATGCGCACGGTCGGCTATGGCCTGGATGCGGGCATCCAGATGGGGCCGCTCATCAATGCGGCCAGCAAGACGCGCGTCGAGCAGTTGATCGGCATCGGCGCGGCGGAAGGCGCCAACGTGTGCGTGGACGGACGCGGGACGACGGTCAAGGGCTACGAGAACGGACACTTCGTGCGTCCCACCATCGTGAATGACGTCCAGCCCGGCAGCGAGTTGTGGCGCACCGAAGTGTTCGGCCCCGTGCTGGGACTGATGCACGTCAACACCATCGACGAAGCCATCGCCCTGGCGAACAGCCACGCGTACGGCAACCAGGCCAGCCTGTTCACCTCCAGTGGGGCGGCGGCGCGCAAGTTCCGCTACGAGGTCGAGGCGGGCAATATTGGCATCAATATCGGCGTGGCCGCGCCGATGGCCTTCTTCCCGTTCAGCGGTTGGAAGGACTCATTCTTCGGCGACATGCACGGCCAGTCGATGGATGCGGTGGAATTCTTCACGCAAAAGAAAGTGGTGGTCGAACGCTGGCCGAAGGAATGGAGTCGCAAGTTTTAGAGGTAGTCCGCAGATAACTCTCGTCCCCTGGGCAGCGCCTTATCGGTTTCGAATTGCAAACCAGGAGACTTCGCCATAGGCATCCAACCCGCCGCAGAGCGGGAACTACAAAAGGAGACGAGCAATGGATCTGTCAGGTTATCAGTACGTTTGGTTGATCGTGACCTTCATCGTGGGCTTCTTTGCCGTGCGCATGGGCGTCGGCATTTGGGCTTCGAGAAAGGTGGCGAATGCCGCCGACTATATTGTGGCTGGGCGCAGTCTGCCCATTTACATGATCGGCGCGTCGGTGATGGCGACCTGGTTCGCCGCCGAAACGTTGATGGGGGCTTCATCCTCAGGTTATCAGTACGGCTTCCAGGGTGTGATCTTCGACCCGTTCGGGGCCGCGGCCTGCCTCTTTATCTCAGGCTTTTTCTTCACCCGCCTGATGCGCCGCGCCCGCTACCTGACCGTGGTGGACTTCTTCGAACACCGCTACGGCAAGTGGATGACGATCATGGCCTCCATCGGCCAGTTGATGACCTACTTCGTCTGGACGGGTGCGCAGATGGTGGCGGCTGGCACGATTGTCAATGCCCTCTTCCCCAGCGTTCCGATCGAGTGGGGCATGATCCTCGTGGCGGTCTGGGTTTCCGGCTACACCATGCTCGGCGGTATGCTGGCCGACACCCTGCTGGACTTCATCCAGATGTTCTTCACCGCTGGCGGCGTGGCCTTGATATTCGGCTTCGTCCTCTACCAGATCGGCGGCTGGAGCGGCCTGACCAGCATCGACGCCACCCTGTACAACCCCAATCCCTTCACCCTGCTGCCCGATATGGCCGGCGAAGGCGGCTACCTCGGCTACTTCGGCTCGATGGGTTGGATGTACTGGATTGCCGCCTGGCTTTCGATCGGCCTCGGCTCCATCCCCACCCAGGACTTGTTCCAGCGTTCCATGTCCGCCCGCAACGAATCGACCGCGGTGTGGGGCACCTACCTGGCTGGCGGCCTCTACCTGTTTTTCGGCATCATGTCGCCCTTGATCGGCATCATGATGTTCAAACTCAACCCGGCCATGGAGAACCCCGACAACGTATTGGTCAGCGCGGCGCTGCAGTACGTGCCACCCATCCTGACCGCCATCTTCATGGCGGCGCTTACCTCCGCGTTGATGAGCACCTCGGACAGTTCCCTGCTGGCGGGCGCTTCGGTTGTCACCCAAAACCTGTTCCCGCTCTTTGGCAAGAAGCTGAATCCCCAGGAAGAAGTCAAGTGGACGCGCATCATGGTCGGCATCAACGGCTTCATCGGCATCGTCTTTGCCCTGACCGCCCAGGTCATCTATGAGTTGGGCGTGGTGGCATGGACTCTGTTGCTGGTGGGCCTGGTCACGCCCTTCATCTTCGGCATGTATTGGAAGAAGGGCAACGGATACGGCGCCGTGTCGGCTGTCATCGGCGGCTGGGTTTCCTGGGCGATCTTAACCTGGGTGGCCTACCAGTACGGCCTGGGAGGTGACTCGACCGCCTATGTTTGCTCCGGCGGCGACCTGAGCCTGCTGGCCGACCGCGCTGTCAGCATGGACTGCGCCTTCTGGGATGCGGTTTACATTTCCTCCCTGCCCGCCTTCCTGATTTCCATTCTGGTCATGATCGTGATCTCGCTGGCAACCCAGAAACAGGATCCGCCCATGCCCATCACCGACGTGGACGGCAAGGAACTCGATACCAACCCCTTCCACTTCCTTGGCATCACCCCCATCAAGGATGCGCTGCGCAAGCTGCGCCCTGAAGAATACGATCAATAGAAAGAAAGACCCTAAAGGTTTGAAAAACCTTTAGGGTCTTCAAACCAAAGGAGAGAGATATGCCTCAAAATTTGACGTCCGCACAAGAGTATGCCCAGAAATGGCTGGAGATCATCAAAAATCCCGAGCGCCCGCCCGAAGAGGTCGGCAAGTGGATTATCAACGAATCGATGACCAATTTTGCCGAACACTTCAACAAGGGCTGGCTCGATTATCGCAAATCGGTGACGCAGGCCGGACAGTGGGCCGCC
Organism: Chloroflexota bacterium; assembly: GCA_049324895.1. Lineage (GTDB taxonomy): Bacteria > Chloroflexota > Anaerolineae > Anaerolineales > Villigracilaceae > JACPVF01. Next base: position 2,201 of record JBMOMS010000031.1, on the reverse strand, counting down.
ACCGAGTGGACCGGCCGCGGCGCGACCTTCGAGGATGTGCTTGGGCGCAAATTTATCGACTTCCTGGGCGGCTTCGGCATGATGGACCTGGGCTGGAGTCACCCCGAGGTGGTCGCGGCGGTGCAGTCGCAGTTGCTGCGCACGCCCATGCCCAGCCAGGAGTTGATCGATCCGTTGCGCGGCGTGCTGGCCAAGCTGATGGCCGACATCACCCCCGGCGACCTGAAGTATGCCTGGTTTGCCGCCAGCGGCACCGAGTCGATCGAAGCGGCCATCAAACTGGCCAAGGTCTACACCCAGAAGCCGGCCTTCATCGTGGCGGTCAAGGCCTTCCACGGCAAGACGATGGGCGCGCTTTCCATGCTGGGTAAGGCGGATTATCGCGTCCCGCCCGGCGTGTTGTACGGCGGGCCGGTCTATCACGTCCCGTTTGGGGATGCCGCGGCGGTCGAGCTGCAGCTTGAGATCTGCGACAAGATTGGCGTGGGCGTGGCGGGCGTGCTGATGGAGCCCATCCAAGGCGAGGCTGGCGGCATCGTTCCGCCGGATGATTTCTGGCCGCGCATTCGCGCCGCCACGAAGAAGTACGGCGCCCTGCTCATCGCCGACGAGGTGCAGACCGGCCTGGGCCGCACCGGCACCCTGTGGGGCGTCGACCACTGGAACGTCGTCCCGGACATCATCGCGGTGGCCAAGTCGCTGGGCGGCGGCGTGATGCCGATTTGCGCGGTCATCACCACCGAGGAAATCTTCCAGCCCTTCATGTACCCGAATCCCTTCCTGCAAACCACCACCACGGGCGGCGGCGCGCTGGCTTGTTCCGCTGCCATTGCGGCCATCAACGTCACCGTGCGCGACCGTCTCTGGGAGGTGGCGAAGGAGAAGGGCGATTACATCATGCCCAGGGTGCAGGAACTGGCGGCGAAATACCCCAAGGTATACAAGAACGTCACCGGCAAGGGCCTGCTCATCGGCCAGCACTTCCAGACCCCCGAGATCGGCGGACAGGTGGCCGCGGCCCTCTTCAAGCGCGGTGTGCTCGTGGCCGGCGCCCTGACCAGCGCCCAGACCATCCGTATCGAGCCTCCGCTGGTCATCACCTACGATGAGATCAATGCAGGCCTCAGCGCCCTCGCGGAAGCGGTGGAAGAGGTCGCGCAGACTCTGTAATGCCTGTTGTTTGTTCGCACGACCGCCTTCGGCCATCCCGCACCGCTGGCCGAAGGCGGTTTTGTCATCCAACCCGTCGAATTCGAGGAGGGATTTTGTCGATTTGGAATGATTTCCTGTAAAATTGTGATGAATTGTTATAAATTATTGACAAAAGTGCATAATTGTTATAAAATATCGACATGGAGAGCGATTTTTATCCTTCCCCGTTGGAGCACCTGGACGACATCGACCAGTACATTATCGATGCCCTGCGCAAGGACGGGCGCGAGGCTTTCTCCCAGATCGCCGAGCAGCTCAAGGTGTCGCCGGGCATGATCCGCCAGCGTTATAACCGCCTGGTCGAGACGGGCTGTCTCAAGGTGCTGGCGATCACCAATCCGATGCAGTACGGCTTCAAGACCATGGCCATGATCGGCATCCGCACCGACGGGCAGCGCATGTTGCAGGTGGCCGAACAGGTGGCGGCGCTGAAGGAAGTCATCTATCTGATCGTGGTCAGCGGGCGTTATGACCTGATGGCCGAAGTCTTCTGCCGCGACCAGGAGGAATTGCTGACCTTCCTGACACAAAAATTATCCGCCATCGAAGGCGTGCGCGAAACCGAATCTTTCATGCACCTGAAGATCGTAAAGGAAATCTATTTCTAAGCGATGCCCCGCCGCGCCTTGTGGCGGTTTTCGTTATCCGAAACATTCCATCGTCATTCTAACTCGCGCGAACGCGGGTTATAAAACCAAACGGAGAATCGTACTATGAAAGTATTGCTCGTCGGTGTGGGTGGGGTTGGGGAGGCGATCGCGGCCATTGCAAAGCCGCGCGCCTGGATGGAGCAAATGGTGCTGGCCGATTACAACGTCAAGCGCGCCGAGGAGGTCCAGGCCAAACTGGGCGACCCGCAGCGTTTCCCGGTGGAGTTCATCGACGCCGGCAACCAGGAGATGATCGAGGGTCTCGCCCGCAAGTATGGCGTGGACCTGATCATGAATTCAGTCGACCCGATCTTCAACAAACAGATTTTCGAAGCGGCC
>JBMOMS010000030.1:0-26408 GCA_049324895.1 Chloroflexota bacterium | reverse complement strand
CGAAAACGGAAAATGCCTGATACGAACCTACGGCTGGTGAGAAAATGAAAAGAGTCTTTCTTGTTACGATTGCGTTATTAGTCATCAGCGCCTGTTCAACACCCCAGGGTACGCCAACGCAAGACGAACCCGCCACACTGCCTGCAAGCGCCTACCCGCAGGATGAATCTGCCATCACACCCACACTTCCGGTTCTTCCCACTGATCAGTACTCCAGAAGTGATGATTTCGGAGATGGGTATATCGCCAATATTAAAGTTGAAGATGTTAAAAACAATAGCCCGGAAGAAATTATAAAAATCCTGGTAACACAATGGCTTGAGCACTATAAAACCGAAAGCAGCGACCCAGAAACAAGTTTAATAGATTATTCAATTGACGAAGTATTCATCAAAGAGAATATGTCTGATGACATTTATATCATTGTAGCAGGTGTATCTTTTTCAATATACCCCAAAAAGTTCCCCAATAACTTTGGATCATTTCCTGGGGAATATGTTCCTCCTTGGGACCATATTAGCGCCCCATTTGGAGTAATTCATATCGGTGACTACTATTACCTAAGGTTAGTTTTTGGTTGGGGTACATAGCGGTCTTAACGGAATAACATCTCATGCGATATAGGAACGGAAGGCAGATCTTCTCCAGACCCGAATCCCTTTTCCCAACTGATGTGGATGCTTCCCGAAAATGGGAAATGCCTGATACGAGACTACGGTTGGTGAGAAAAACAGCCGCCTCACGCCCGATGCGCAAACGCGTATCGGGCGTTTTCGTTGTTATAATGCCCCCGACCAGGAGCCTGCCATGCCCGAGAGACAAATTTATCTGTTATCCCCCAAACAGCTTTCCCCCGAAACCATCGCCGTGGCCTTCGCCAAGACCTCGCGCTCACCCGACTCCTTCCGCGACATCGCCGCCGAGTTGAGCGACGAGAAGTCGGCGCAATTCCACGAGAAGTGGGTCGTGGGCTACGGTCACGCCTCGGTGGCGGAACATGCCGTGCTGCACATCGCCTTCGAGAACGTCTCGCGCGTGGCGGTCGAATCCATCGAAAGCAATCGGCTGGCCTCCTACACGGAAAAGTCCACCCGCTACCAGAAATGGGATGGCGACGCCTTCAGCGTCCCACCTGAACTGGAAGGTCATCCACTCAAGGATGAATTTATCCAAACCGTGCGCATGCTCTTCCAAACCTACGCCGACTTGCTGGCGCCCGTCCGCGCATTGGTGGAGAAGAAGTCTCCGCGCCGCGAAAACGAAAAGGAGGAGGCCTGGGACCGCCGCATCCGCTCGCAGTACGTCGACTCGTGCCGCTTCCTGCTGCCCGCCGCCGCGCTGGCCAACGTGGGCATGACCGCCAACGCGCGCGTGCTGGAAAGCGCCATCCGCAAGATGCTGTCGCATCCGCTGGCCGAGGTGCGCCAGGTCGGCGCGACCCTGCGCGAGACGGCCAAGGCCGAGGTGCCGACGCTGGTCAAGTACGCGGACACGGTGCCATATTTAATCGAAACAGGGAAGGAGATAACGTTCAACGTTAAACGTTTAACCCTTCGACACTCCCTTTGGTCGCAGGGCAGGCCGTTAAACGTTAAACCCTCAACCGAATTTTGCACGCTGACCGGGTATGATCCCGAGGCTGAAAAAAAGGTGATTGCTGCGGCGCTGTATCGTTTCGGGGAAATGTCTTTTGCAGACGCATTGGCTTACGTTCAATCTCTCGCCGAGGAAGAATTGGGTCAATGGGCCGAGTCCCTGCTCGGACGGCTGGGCAAATTCGATGAACCGCTGCGCGAATTGGAATATGCGACCTACACCTTCGACCTGGTCATGGATCAGGGCGCGTACGCCGAGTTCAAACGTCACCGCATGATGACGCAGACGCCGCAGTGGCTGACCGCCCGCCTCGGCTACGCCACGCCGCGCCTCATCAGCGAGGCGGGTTTCGAAGACCGCTATCACGCCGCGATGGAGCAGGCCGCGCAGACCTACGAAAAGCTGCACGCCTTCGATCCGCACGTCGCGCAATACGTCGTGCCCAACGGCTACAACCGCCGCGTGCTGGCTGAGTTCAATTTGCGTTCCGCGTATCACTTCTGCCAGTTGCGCTCGGCCTCCAACGCGCACTTCTCGATCCGCAAGATCGCCCAGCGCGTCCACGAGGAACTGGCGCGCGTCCACCCGCTGTTGACAAAGTACATGCGCCTGCCCGAAGAGTCCTGGCAGAGCGTGGAAGAAAATCACTTCACGGCATGAACCGCGCCCTGCTCCTGTTGGCCCTGTTTCTGACCGCCTGCGCCCCCCCAGCGGAGTCGACCTCCGCGCCTGTCACCCTCGTCCCCTACTCGACATCCACTCCCGCCCCCACCCTGCCCTGGACCTCGGGCCTGGTGACCGCTTCGGCGGCATTGCCCTCGCCCACGCCCTTCGTCTACACCGTGCAGCCAGGCGATACGATGGGCGGCATCGCGCTGAAATTCAACGTCAAGATCGAGGATTTGCAGGCTGCCAACCCCGAGGTCTCGCCCAACAGCATGTCGGTGGGACAGGCGCTCAAAATCCCCAGCGATCCTGAAAATCCCTCGGGCGAGCCGACGCCGCAGCCCGCCCCGTTCCGCGTGGAGCAGACCGCCTGTCACCCCAGCGCGGACGGCGGGATGTGGTGCTTCGTGCTGGCCCGCAACGACTCCTCCACCGCGCTGGAAAACGTCAGCGCGCAGGTCACGTTGACCGACGCCAGCGGAAATCAACTCGCCAGCCAGCCCGCCCTGCTGCCGCTGAACATCCTGCCAGCAAACAGCTCCCTGCCACTGACGGTTTTCTTCGCCCCGCCCATCCCCGCGGATGCGCGTCCGCAGGTGCAAATCCTGACCGCGATCCAGCTTCAGCCTGGGGATGCGCGTTACCTGCCCGCCTCGACGCAAAATATCCTCGTACAGGTGGACTGGAACGGGCGCAGCGCCCAGGTCAGCGGAGGGATTTTCCTGCCCGCCGAATCAAAAGCCGCCGCGTCCGTTTGGGTGGCCGCGACGGCGTATGACGAGTTGGGCGTGGTAGTGGGAGTCCGCCGTTGGGAGGGGGGCGCGATTCCGCCTGGGACGAGTCTGCCGTTCACGATGACGGTATCCAGCCAGGGCGGGGAGATTACCAGGGTGGAAGTCGTGGTCGAAGCAAGACCTTAACCGCCCCTACCCATCCTCCCCCATTTTCGCCTGAAGTTCGGCGAAAATGGGGGAGGTGCCCTAAGGGCGGAGGGGGCGGGTTACTTCCCTTCCAGCCACATATAGCGTTCGATGGGAATATCGATGGGGGTAAAGACGTAGCCCTTCACGTAGGGTTTGACCAGTTGGTAGCTCAGGTAATGCACGGTGAACAGCACGGGGGCATCGTTCACAATCGTCTGCTCGGCCTGCTGGTAGTACGCGATGCGCTGGGTCACGTCGCGTTCGGTGCGGGCCTGTTCGAGGATGGCATCCAGCGCGGGGTTGGAGTAGCCACCGTTGTTCTGGGCCGATCCCGTGTGGAAGAGCACATCGGCAAAGTTCTCGGGGTCGGGATAATCGGCGCACCAGCCGCCGTCGAAGATCTGGCCGTGGTTGCCCGAGTAGATGGCTTCGAGATAATAGTTCGGCTCGATGTTCTCGACCGTGATGGTCACGCCCAGGTTCTGCTGCCACATCTGCACCAGCGCCGCCACATCCCCGCTGACGTAGCTGCCCAGGCCGCGATTGGTGTAGACGATGGGCGGCAGGTTCGTCCCGTACTTGGATTGCGCGAGCAGTTCGCGCGCCGCGGCGGGATCGTAGGGCAGGCCCGCCAGCGAGACGTTGAAGCCGGGCAGCCCGGGCGGGTACAGGCCGATGGCAGGCAGGGCATAGCCGCGCATGACCACGTCGATGTATTGCTGGCGGTTGAAGGCCATGCTAAAGGCCTTGCGCACGTTGACATCGTCGAAGGGCGGGCGGGTGTTGTCGAAGACCACGTAGGAGGTACACAGGTTCACGCCCGTGAGCAATTCATCGTGCAGCGGCTCGCTCGGGTCGAGGAAGCGGTCGATGGAGTATACGCCCGCGATGTCCACCTGGCCCGATTCGTACAGGCGCTGGCCGTCGCCCGAGTACAGGTTGACGACCACGTAGGGAATGGACGGCGCGCCGAGGTAGAAATCCGCGTTGGCCTGGTAGACCATGCGCTCGAAACTGCGCCACTCGATCAGCCTGTACGGCCCCGTGCCGTTGGGCTGGCGGTACCACTCCGACCCCGACTCAACGTTGGCCTGGTCGACCACGAAGGCAGTCGGGTAGGTCAGCTTGAGCAGGAAGTAGGGCTTGGGCGCGTCAATGGTGACCTGGAGGGTGTGGTCGTCGATGACGCGCAGGCCGCTGATCTGGTTCGTCTGGCCCGCGGCGGCTTCCTTGACGCCGACGATGTCGCCCAGATAGGTGACGGCGGTGTCCGAGGCGGTCTCGGGGCTGACGGCGCGCTCCCACGAGTAGACGAAGTCGCCGGCAGTGACGGGACGGCCATCGTGGAAGACGGCGTTCGGGCGCAGGTGGAAGGTGTAGACCGTGCCATCGGGACTGACGTCCCAGGTCTCGGCCAGGTCGGGGGTCAGGTTGAGGTACGGGTCGAAGGCCACCAATCCGCTGTACAGGCGTTTGTCGCCCGAGCCGTGGGTGGTGGCGGGATCGTACTCGCGCGGGTTGGTCGATTCGCCGCCTTCGAGCACCAGCGCCTGGTCGAGCGGGATATCGGATTGGGCCAAGACCTGGCGCGGCATGACCCCGCTGATCAGGGTCACGACCAGCAGCAGGCTGAACGCGAGCGCGGCAAATTTCTTAAGATTGGACATGATTGCCTCCTTTGCGGCGCTGGGCCAGCACGACGCCCAGCACGATCACACCGATCAACAGGCCAAAGACGCAGCAGAAACACAGCAGGGCGATGGTCAATCCAATGGGCGGGCCGGAGACGGGCGTGAGCGGGACACTGGGAATGTCGTCCACCGAAGAGGTGGGAATCGCGTATGGCGTGGGGGTTACGGCCAGCGGCGCGCCCGAGACGGGCGCATAGGTGGGAACAACGGTCGGGGTGGGCTGGGCGGTCGGTTGCGCGGAAACAGGCCGCGGGTCCGCGCCGATGGCAGCGCGCCAGGCATCCTCCAGGCCGTCCACGTCGAAGCCGTAGAGGTCGAGCAGGGCCTCGTCCACGGTGGCGCCGTCGCGCAGGGCTTCGAGTAACTCGGTCATCTTGTCCTGGCCGTAGGTTTCGAGCAGGAATTTGACGATGCTGTACGACTGGCTGTAGGACAGGCTGGCCTTGTCGGCCACCTCGGAGAAGCCCACGCTGAGCGAGCGCACCGAGAGCAGGTCATTGTTGCGGATGGCGGCGTTCAACTGCGCGGCAGAGGAGGCGTCCAGTTCCCCTTCGGAATAGACGGCCAGGCCCTCGTTGAGCCAGGTGGGCACGTCGCCCAGGCAGGAGAAGGTCAGGTGGCCGACCAGCACGTGGGTCAATTCGTGGACGACGGTGTCCTTGTCCCAGTCGGTATCCGCGCCCGAGGAGGTGCCGATGATGACGATGTTGTGATCCGAGAAGGCCATGCCGCCCGTCCACGAAGGCTCGTAGAGGATGGCGTCGCGCATGTCATCGTAATTGGGATACACGTACAGGTCGATGGGCGCGTCGGTGGTCAGGCCCGATTGCGTGTCGTTGAATTCGAGTCCGCCCGCGCCCGCGGCCAGCATCTCGCGGGCAAAGGCCTGTTCGATGCCGTACCAGTGCAGGCGAAGGTCGCCCTCGGTCATGGTCTGCCAGGGATGGACGTCATCCAGCCAGGTGACGGTTTGACGTTCGGAGACGGTCTCGCCGCCCGATTCGTCGATGAAATGCCAGCGCCACCAGATGGTGGCCCCCGGCGGCAGCGAGCCGCTTTGGCGCATGTCCCAGGCCCATTCCACGTCCAGGCTGGGGGCGGGAGAGAAGCGGGGGTAGGCCTTGGCGATTACCTCGCCGCAGGTTTGCTGGGTCGTGCCATATTCGAGCGTGACCGAGGTGATGGTCGCGCTGCTTTGCAGGCGGGCCGAAAAGGTGATGGTGTTCGGGAAATCGAGCCTGACGGTGTCGTCCGTCACATCCGCAACGGGTGCGGCCCAGGCCGCCCGCATCGGCAGCAACATCAGCGCGAACAGGGCCAGCAAAAGATAAAATGACCGGTATCGCATCGTGCCTCCTTGTCTTGCAGGTTGGATTGGGAATCATCTGCGTGGTCGCGGTCGGCATCCGTTCCATGCCCACTGCAAGGCCACGGGCATTATATATCACGGTTTCGGGAAGCTCCCGCCCGGAAGTACTAACAGGCCATCACGAGGCTTCGAACCCTGAAAACCAGAATCCGTCCTTTAATTGACGCTTATACCCCTTGCAAGTATAATCCTCCTATCCACCCCTCCAAGAGGGGTTTATTGAGGCCCATCTATGGCTTTGCGCGGAAATTTACGCGACTTTACGATTACTCAACTGCTCAACCTGATCAACCTGGCCGGCAAAACGGGCACTCTTGTCGTGGACGGTCCCAACGAACAGGCCTTTATCTCCTTCCGCGAAGGGAAGTTGGTTCACGCCCGAATTGGACAGGAAGGCGAAAGCGGCCTGGCTGCGATCCTGCATCGCGCCAACAAGCTGACCGCCAACCAGTACCGCGTGCTTGTGGAGCGCGCCGGGCGCATGTCCGATAAGGAATTGGGGTTGTTGTTGATCAATGCGGGCTACGTGACGCAGGAAGATATCCTGCTCAACCTGCAAGCCTACTGCACCGAAGTGATTCGCCGCCTGTTCACCTGGGTGGAGGGCATCTTCCGCTTCGAGGCGGATATGCTGGCCCCCGAGGATCGCATCAGCGTGCGGATGGACCTGGAGAATATCATCATCGAGGGTTCGCGCCAGTTGCGTGAATGGGAGCAGCTGCAGGACGAAATTCCCAGCCTCGAAATGGCCCTCAAATTCACCGACCGTCCGCTCACCAACATCAACCTGAGCGTGGAAGAGTGGCGGGTGGTCAAATTCATCAACCCCAGGAATACGATGAAGCAGATCGCTGCCGGGTGCAAGATGAACGACCTGGAAATCCGCCGCATCGTGTACGGATTGTTACAGGCAGGCCTGGTGGAGATCATCCGTCCGGAAGGCGTGGTCATCCCACCCAGCCCCAAGACGTTCCCGACCCAGGATAAGAACGAACAGAAATCCCTGATCAATAAATTAATCGGGCGCATCCGCTCGATCTAGTCACATGGTACAGAAGGATTGATTATGCAAACGGTCAAGATGGTGGTAACAGGTCCCTTTAGCGCCGGTAAAACGGAGTTCATACAATCGGTCAGCGAGATCGATGTGGTCTCCACCGAACGCCGCATCTCCTCCAGGGAGGAACGCACGGTCAAGGATAATACGACTGTCGCCATGGATTTTGGCCGCATCACCGTGGACGAGGACCTGGTGCTTTACCTGTTTGGAACGCCCGGCCAGAAGCGCTTCGACTTCATGTGGGAGATCCTGTCGGAGGGCATGTTGGGCTTCATTGTCATGGTCGACAGCACCCGCCCCGAGACCTTCCGCGAAGCGCGCTCGATCCTGGAAACCTTCCGCGCCTACGCCCCGACCCCTTACGTGGTGGCCGCCAACAAGCAGGACATGGAAGAAGCCTGGGAGTTGGACGACATGCGCCACGCCCTGCGCCTGGATGCGAAGACAAAGCTCCTACCCTGCGTGGCCACCGACCGCCACGTGGTCAAGAACGTGCTGCTCGAACTTCTTTACAGTATTCTCGAAGAGATGGAAAACGGAAAGTAAATCCGACTAAGGATCTCAAACCGGCGTGTCCTCCATTACCACCGATCAAGGAATTGTTCACTACGAAGTCTACGGACGCGGCCGCCCGGTTATCCTGTTACATGGATGGCTGGGTTCGTGGGGGTTATGGCAGGAAACCATGGCCTTCCTGGGCGCGTTTTATCGCACCTATGCGCTGGATTTCTGGGGTTTCGGGGAATCGGGCAAGAAGCGCGACAGCTACGCAGTGGATGATTTCGTCGATCTGGTCGACCAGTTCATGGAACGGCTCGGCATTGTGCGCGCGCCGCTGGTGGGACACAGCATGGGCGGCACAGTCAGCCTTTCGGTCGCCATCCGCTATCCCGAACGGGTCAGCAAGGTGGTGGTGGTAGGCTCCCCCATCGTCGGTTCATCCCTGGCTCCCCTGCTGAAAGTATCGGGCTACCGCCCCATCGCCTTCCTGCTCTTCAACATGATGCCGCCCTTCCGCGCCTGGATGAAATATTACTACTCGCGCCAGATTTGCAGCGACCCGCGCTTTCCCACCATGATGGATCGCGACCTGTCGCGCACCACGCTGGAATCCTTCCTGCGCTCGATTGCCTCGCTGCGCCGCACCGACCTGCGGCCCTCCCTCGGCCAGGCCCACATCCCGGTCATGGGAATCTACGGCGACAAGGATAAGATCGTTCACCCGCTGCAATGGCAGCCATTGCAGGGCGGCGTTCCCCAGGCCCACATCGAACGTTTTCCCAACGCGGGCCATTTTCCCATGCTGGAAGAACCCAACGAGTTCAGCCAGAAACTCAAGGCCTTCCTGGACGAAGCGGTGGCGCTGCCATGAGCGGCTCCTTTCGGTACCCGCTTCGGATGGGACGCCTCATCCTCCAGGGCATGGAGGAGATCATTGGACGCAATGGGGTGCGCGCGGTGCTCAACCTGGCTTCCCACCCCGAATACATCGACAACTACCCGCCCTCGTCGGATGAGCGCAGCCTGCCCTTCGAGACGATCAGCAGCCTGCACGAGGGGCTGGAGCAGGCCTACGGTCCGCGCGGGGGGCGCGGGGTGGCCCTGCGCACCGGGCGGGCGCTGTTCACCTATGGCCTGCGCGAGTACGGCTCGCAACTCGGCCTGACCGAGATGGCCTTCCGCCTGCTGCCGCTGCCCACCAAACTGCGCACTGGCGCGCGGGCGCTGGCGGACCTGTTCAACCAGCAAACCGACCAGGTGGTGCAGATCGAAGAGACCGAAAGATCCCTGTTGTGGCACATCGAACGCTGTCCGCTGTGCTGGGAACGCCGCAGCCCGGAACCGTCCTGCCACCTGGCGGTGGGGCTGCTGCAGGAATCGCTGTACTGGCTCAGCGGCGGCAAGATCTTCAACGTGGAGGAAACGCAGTGCATCGCGCGCGGCGATCCCACCTGTACGATCTACATCGACAAGACGCCCATCACGTAAGGTTTGCAGGAGCGGGACATCCCGCTCTTTTTATGCCGGGCGCGTCGAAAACTGCGCCTTTTGACCCTGGGTAATTTATATAATACCCACGGTCGCAAATTGCGCATTCCCCACCCTCAAAAAGCGCAAATTATGACCGCGCTGGGTATAATAGCCTTATGCACAAAGTCATCCTGCACGCCCCAAAGATCATCGCGCCTTTCTGCGAGCCTGCCCGCGACCTGCGTGTGCAGAATGCGCCGCTTTGGCTGCACCAGCGCAACCTGCTGGCGCCCTACGTGACGAGCGAACAGGAATTGCGCGCCAACGAACCCCTGCAGCCCACCCGCCAGCCGACCCTGGTCTATCGCGATAATCTGTACTTCGACGAAGGCTACATCAGCGCCTTCATCGAACAGGCCAAAAAGCGAAAACACGCCTCCCGCGCCGCCTTCTCTGCCGAGGACCCGGCCTTTCGCGAACACGCCCTGCCCCTGTCCGCCTCCTACAAGCCTGCGGGGAGCGTGTACCTGGCCGACCTGTGGTATTACCCCAACGGCCCCGTGGCCGATGTGGAGCCGCTGGTCATCGACATGCAGTCGCGCGAGATGGGCTATTACCACGTCCCCACCTACATGGCCGACAAGAGCGGAGACCTGGTCTTCCAGGTGCCGCTGCGCTCCATGCTGGCCATCGATTCATGGGTCCACATCTACATTGCAGACGTGGTCTTCGGCCTGTTCGGGCGCGGCGCGCGCTTCGAGAAACGCCTGAACGAGGATTGGATGTTCAAGCTGGGCATTCTGAGCCAGGCCGTTTACGAAGGCCGCCAGTTGCTCGAATGTTCGAAACTGGTCAAGGTCGGCAAAAACTGCGTCATCGACCCGAGCGCCATCATCCACGGACCGACCACCATCGGCGACAACGTCACCATCAACGCCGGCGCGGTCATCGAGAATTCGATCATCGGCAGCAATGTCAACATTTCGCAGGACGTGCAGATCATGCTCTCGGTGGTGGGCGACGGCACCTTCATGCCCTTCCGCGCGGCGCTGTTCATGACCACCATCATGGACAATTCCATGATCGCGCAGAATACCTGCCTGCAAATGTGCGTGGTGGGACGCAACACCTTCATCGGCGCAGGCTCGACCTTCACCGACTACAACCTGATCCCCGCCGCCATCCGTGCCATAGACGGCAACGGGAATCTTTCCCCCTCCAACCGCCCGGTGATGGGCGGCTGCGTGGGCCACAATTGCCGCATCGGCGCGGGCATGATCGTCTACCCCGCCCGCACCATCGAGTCGGACGTGGTGCTGGCCGCTTCAGTGGAACGCCGCGTGATCGACCGCAATATCCGCTTCGAGGACAGCGATCACCACCGCATGAGGGCCGCCCAAATGCACCAGACGCCCTATCACCGCCAGGCGCAGTCGAACGCGGAATCGTGGTAGAACATGGACTCCTTCGCCTTCATCATCCATCCCATCGATCCCAAGCGAGATGTCAGCCGTAAGTTTCCCCTCCTGGGCCGGGTCCTGAGCGAGCGCCAGATCGATTTCTTCTCCACCTTTTTTCCGCCGGTCTACATTTCCGAGATCGAGGGCATTACGTCACAGGCCAACGGCAAACAGGTCAAGGGCTGGTTCATTGCCTGCCCCTTCACCCCGCGCCGCATGATGGAATTGCCGGTAAACACGGTCTATCGTAAAATTGTGCAGAGCGGGCGCATGGCCGAACGCCTGGGCGCGGATATCCTTGGGCTGGGCGCCTTCACCTCGGTGGTGGGCGACGCGGGCGTGACGATTGCCGAGCGCTTGCAAATTCCCGTCACCACCGGCGACTCGTACACGGTGGCGCTGGCCGTTCAAGCCATCCGCGACGCCGCCCGCGCGATGGATATTTCCATGCAGGACGCCACGGTGGCCGTGGTGGGCGCGACCGGCACGATTGGCCGCGTGTGCGCCGAACTGCTGGCTGCCGAGGCCGCCGAACTGCTGCTGGTGGCCCGGGACGGGAAAAAACTCGCAGAACTGCGGGAACGGCTGGAGGTCCAGGCCAGGAGCAGGCTGGTGACCAGCACGAAGATGGATGTGCTCTCGCGGGCGCAGTTGATCCTGACCGTGACCAGCGCCATCCACGACATCATCCGCCCGGAGCATTTACTGCCCGGCAGCGTGGTCTGCGACGTGGCCCGCCCCCGCGATGTTTCTGCAATGGTGGCAGCGGCAAGAAATGATATATTAGTGATTGACGGCGGAATGGTGGACGTGCCAGGCCCCGTGAATTTCCATTTTAACTTCGGTTTTCCGCCCGGAAAGGCGTATGCCTGCATGGCCGAAACCATGGCCCTGGCGTTGGAAGGCCGCTTTGAGGACTACACCGTCGGCAAGAACATCACGGCGGAGCGCGTGCAGGAAATCACCGCCATTGCCGAAAAGCATGGTTTTCGTTTGAGCGGTTTTCGCTCGTTCGAGCGTGAAGTAACCGAAGAACAAATCGACATTGTGCGTACGAACGCCCGTAGGGCGCGACGCAATTAGTATTTGGAGGCTGTATGGGAAATGCCCGCCTGCTGGTCGTGGAAGACGATATTGACATCGCAAATATGCTCAAAATCTACTTCACGGGGCTGCAATATGAAGTGGATGTAGCCAATCGCGGCGCAGACGCCCTGGAGAAGACCAAGCACGTCCTGCCCCACTTAATTGTGCTGGACATCATGCTGCCCGATATCGACGGGTACGAGGTCTGCCGCAACCTGCGCACCAGCACCCGCACCAGCCACATCCCGGTCATCTTCCTGACCCAGAAGGATGAACGCAGCGACAAGCTGCAAGGGTTGGAACTGGGCGCGGACGATTACATCACCAAACCCTTCGACATCGAGGAGTTGAAGCTGCGCGTGATGGGCGCCATTCGCCGCTCGGAACGCGAGAGTCTCACCGACCCGCGTTCGGGCCTGCCGGCCGGCCGCCTGATCGAGGAGCAGTTGCGCCGCATCATCCGCGAGGAAACCTGGGCGCTGCTCGACATCCGCATCAACAACTTCGACCCGTTCCGCGACGTGTATGGGTTCGTGGCGGCCGACGACGTGCTGCGCTTCACGGCCATGATGATCAGCGAGACGGTGGACGAAGCCGGCACCGCTGCGGATTTCATCGGTCATGCTGGCGGCGACAACTTCATCGTCATCACCAGGGACGAAGTGGGGACGGACCTGAAGCAGCGCCTCAAGAACCGCTTCATGGAAGAGGTGCTGACTCACTACAATTTTATCGACCGACAGCAAGGTTTCATGCAGGCGCCCAAAGCCGACGGCGGGGTGGAGAAGGTCCCATTCATGACCTTTTCGGTGGGCATCGTCTCGCCATCCCAGCAGTCGTTTGCCGACATCCGTGAAATCACGGAACTGGCGGCCGAAGCGCGCCGCCAGGATATTGGTTGATTTATCCTTTGGTGTGGTGATCTAATACAATGCTGGCCGGCCTGGATATCCAACTTGGGCTGTTAACCATTGGGCTATTGTCCCTTTTTTTGGTTTGGCTGATCTTGCGCCTGCTGCCGCGCGCCCAGCACATTGCCCGGGAC
Organism: Chloroflexota bacterium; assembly: GCA_049324895.1. Classification (GTDB taxonomy): domain Bacteria; phylum Chloroflexota; class Anaerolineae; order Anaerolineales; family Villigracilaceae; genus JACPVF01. Next base: position 13,541 of record JBMOMS010000030.1, on the reverse strand, counting down.
ACGGCTGAAAAACTCGACCTTCCCGAAATTCAACAATCGAAAGACGCCGTGCTGATCGCCGAGTCGGGCGGGCGGATACGCTACCTCAACGCGCTGGCGCGGCAATGGTTTGCATTGGGCGAGGACGAACCCGCCGACCTGGAACGCCTCATCCGCCGGGTGCGCCCGGTGGATGATTTTCTGGATATCTGCGCGCGGCCCGGACAAAAGCGCCTGACGATTAGCGGGAAACTGCTCGAATCCTCATCGTATGAAGTGCCAGGCTCCTTCCCCATGATCCTGGTGACCTTCCGCGCGCTCGACCTGGCCTCCGCCGCGGGCGGCGAGGCCGGCGACTCCATCCTTAAACTATCCACCGACTTCAATCAGGCCATCACAGCCAGCCTCGACCTGCAGACCACTCTCCGGGTTGTGCTGGATAACCTGAACCGCCTGACGCCGGCCGAGGTGATGGAATTGAAGGTATGGGATGCCTCCCGCCAGGTGCTGGTCGCCTACAAGGGAGACGACAAGGGCCAGGGCGCAAGCCAGGTGACTCCGTCCCAGTTTGGGCCGTTGACCACGCAACTGGTCAACACCCGCCAGCCGCTGCTGCTGGACCGCGAAAAGATCCGCCAGGCCGATCCCCTTTCCCGCCTTCACTCCTACCTGGGGCTGCCGCTCCTGGCGGGCGGCGACTTGGTGGGCGCAATCGAAGCCGGCCAGATCGGCACGGCTGCATTCGGGCAGCACGACCTGGAGTTGCTGCGCCTGGTCTCGGGCCAGGTTGCGGCGGCGGTCCGCAATTCGGTATTGTACGAGGAGGAACGACGCCGCGCCGCGGAAATGGCGGGCCTGGCCAACCTGACCCAGGCCGTCAGCGCCATCCGCGAACCCCGCGAACTCTTCAGCCGCCTGGTGGAAAGCATCGCCCCCCTGTTCGATGCTGAAATCATCGGTTTTCTGCTCTACGATGAAACCCGCCGCATCCTGGAGGGGCAGGTGCCCTTCCGCGGCCTGCCTGATTCGATTGTGCAAATCTATCGCACCACGATCGCGCCCGACAGCCCGGCGGAGCGCATCCTATCCTATCTCAAACCGCTGCTCACCGTCGACGCCTCGCAGGATGAAAACTGGCATACGCTGGGCCTGACCAACGTGGCCGTGGCCGCCAGCCTGCGCGACTCGGCGCTTGCGCCGCTTGCCACGGGCACGCGCATGGTGGGGTATTTGCAGATTTCGCATCACCGCGGAGGCGCGGCCTCGTTTACCAGCGGCGAAGTCCACTTGATGACCATCGTGGCCGCCCAGGCCGCTTCCATCATCGAAAACGCGCTGCTGGTGCAGCAAACCCGCTCCCGCGCCCAACGCTCGGACGCCCTGCGGCGCATTGCCAGCCTTTCGGCCTCCTCGGCCACCCTCGACGAGGTGCTCAAATACTCGATGCAGGAACTGGCGCACCTCTTCCACGCCGACGCGGGCGGCATCTACCTGCTGGACGAGGAACGCGGGCAGCTGCAAATCCATCGCGAATCGACCTGGAACCTATCCGACGAGTTGGTCGATACCGCCGGCTCGCTGTATGTGGACGATCCCGAATTCCTGTTCACGGTATCCCACACGCACAAACCCTTCCTGTCGGGCCGCATGAGCACCGACCGCCGCATCCTGTCCATCTACCGACCCTTGAGCAATGCCCTGCAAATGGAATCCGCCGTTGTGGTTCCGCTGGCGGCGCACGAACACAGCCTGGGCGAGTTATTGCTGGGCAGCAAACGGGCCGAGCATTTCAGCGCCTTCGACTTGCAGGTGATTGCCACCGCCGCGGGGCAGCTGGCCGCCGCAGTAGACAGCAGCCGACTGCTCGGACAGACGGATGTCTCCCTGCGCCAACGGGTGGAACAGCTATCGTCCGTCGCGCGCATCAGCCGCGAGTTGGGGTCCTCCCTCGAACTCAGGCACCTGCTCACCATCATCCACGAGGAAAGCCTGCGCCTGTTGGGCGCCTCCTGCGGGACGATCCTGATCCTCGAAAACGACGACCAGGGAATGGATATCAAAATGGCGGTGGGATGCCCGCTCGATGACGGGTTAAGCCCCCTCGACCAGACCGTCATCCAGTCGGGCAAGAGCCTGATCGTGGCCGATTTCAACGCCGGCGGCGGGAATCCCCCGCACGGCGACGTGCGCTCGGCGCTGATTGCGCCGATCCTGTACAAGGGGAGCGCCGTGGGCGTCCTCAACCTCCACTCGGGACAGCCGTCCTTCTTTGGTCCCGAGGCGCAGGAGATCGTCGAAGTGCTGGCCAGCCAGGCGGCGATTGCCATCCACAATGCCAATCGCTACATGGAGGAACGCCAGCGCTCCGAATTTCTGCATAACCGCGCCGAGGCATTCTCCAAATTGACGGAAGCCACCCGCGCCCTGCAGCAGGACCTGCCTTTCGAACAGGCCCTGACAACCATTGCCCAGGGAATCCGCGCCGCCACCCCGTTCCGCGCGGTGCTGATCAGCCTGTATGAGCCTGATACGGGCATGCTGCGGCGCGTGACAGGGGTGGGCTTCCCGCAGGAAATCCTGAACGAGTTGATGTCCCGCAAACAGCCGCTCGCAGGCCTCCAGCAATTGATGAGGGAGGAATTCAGGGTCAGCCGCTCCTATTTCATCCCCTCCGACCAGACGCCGATCCTGCCGGCCGAAGTGCATTACGTATACGCCAATGTCCAGAATTCGTTCGATGCGGTCCAAAACGCCTGGAATGCGGATGACTTCCTGCTCATTCCGCTGAAGGATGCGCAGGGCAATATGCTCGGCCACTTCAGCCTGGATGACCCCGCCAACAACCTGCGCCCCGACCGCGCCACCATCGAAGCGGCGGAGGGTTTCGCCGCCCAGGCGGAATTGCTGATCAGCAATTACCAGCGCATTGGCGGCTTGCAGACCCGCATCACCTCCCTGTCCGACGGCATCCAGCGCCAGCAAAAACTGCTCAGCGTGAGCCAGAACGACCTGCCCATGCTGCTGCGCAAGGACCTGGAAACAACCATCTCCCTGCACAACCTGGAGCGGCGCGCCCAGCGAATCCGCGCGGGCCTGGCCATCACCGAGTCGGTCAGCCGCCAGTTGGATTCGATCTCCGCGCTGAGGGCCTTGGGCACCGAAACGCTGACCCAGTTGGGCATGTCTGCCGCCCTGATCGCCGAAAACGCCGCCGAAGGCCCGCGCCTGATGACGCCGCTGGGCAGTATTCCACGCGCCACCAATGTGGAGGCCCTGTTCGGGCAGCGCAACCCGCTGCGCATCGTCCTGCAAACAGGCACCCCCATCCTGGCGGCCAACCTGGACGAAGACGATGAATGGCGCGACACGCCCCTGCTCACCGCGCTGCGCGCCAAGGGCATGGTCTGCCTGCCCGTGGTCGTGAAGAACCAGGTCATGGCCGCCATGCTGGCGGTCACGCCCGAACCGCTGCCGGCTTTCACCGACGAAGACCGCCAGGTCTTCTTTCAGATCTCGCGCCAAACCTCGGTCATCCTGCAAAACATCCACCTGCTCAACGAAACCAGCCGCCGCTTGCAGGAAGTGGACCTGCTGCTCGACTTCAGCCGCCGCATCGCCGGCCTGGCGCCGGACGAAATGCTCAAGTCGCTGCTCGACAGCGCGCGCCGCGTCATCAGCAATGCCCATGCGGGCGTGGCCCTGTTGTGGAACCCGCAGGCGAGCGTTCTGATCCCGCGCGCGGTTTCGGGCTATGCCGATAACGCCAGCCTGCTGCGCGTGACCTACCGCAGCGGCGAGGCCCTGCCCGGCATCGTCTTCGAATCGCATAAACCGCGCCGCGCCGACGAGATCAACTTCCTGCGCGATTACCCGCTTACCGCGGAAAACCTGCTGCATTACCGCCAGGGCACGGGCGGACGATTGCCCGTCTCCAGCCTGCTCATCCCCCTCATGGCGGGCGGAAAGAACCTCGGCCTGTTGATCCTGGACAACTTCAACACCGTGGGAGCCTTCAAGGCTGACGATGAAGCCCTGCTGCTTTCCCTGGCCCAACAATTGGCGCTCTCCCTGGAAAATGTGCGCCTGGTGCAGGCCACACAGGAACGCGCCAGCCAGATGGAAACGCTCAACGAGGCCGCTGCTTCGCTCACGGCCAGCCTGCGCAGCGAGGAATTGGTGGCTTCGCTGCTGGAGCGCCTGCATCCCATCCTGCCCTACGACACAGCCACCCTGTGGCTGCGGGAAAAGGACCGCCTGGTCGTCGCCGCCGCCACCGGGTTCCCCGACAACGAAAGGCGTCTCGGCCTGTCTGCCTACATCACCGACAGCGTGTTATTCCACGAAATGCTGCAAAGCGGACACGCCATCTCGGTCGGCGATGTGCGCGAAGACCAGCGCTTCCCGCAACTCGACACACCGCGCCTGTCCTGGCTGGGCATTCCCTTCTTTACCAAGGGCGAGTTGACCGGCGTGATCGCGCTGGAAAAAACGCAGGCGTATTTCTTCCACGACGATTACGCCCAGCTGGCGATGACTTTCGCCAGCCAGGCTGCCGTTTCACTGGACAACGCCCGCCTGTACGAGGAAAGCCTCAACCGCGCCGCCGAACTGGCCCAGCGCAGCCAACGCCTGGCCTCACTCAACCGTTTTTCGTCCTCACTCAACGGCCTGTTGGATGCGGACCAGATTCTGCAATTGACCTCTGAGGAGCTGCGCCAGGCCATCAGCGCGGAGCGCGTCTCGGCTGTGACCATCGAAGGCGAGCGGGCCGTGTGGAGATCATCCATCCCCGCCATCGTCCGCCTGCCCCGCGTGCTGCCCCCCGCCCCGATCTTCGAACGATTGCGTGAATCCCTGGGCGTGTTCAACACCAGCAATGCCAGGCGCGAAACGGACCTGGCCCCGCTGGCCGAATTCGTCGGCGCCGACACCGCCTCCCTGCTGGCCCTGCCCCTGGTCAGCGGCGGGGAGCTGCGCGCGCTGGTTTTCGCGCACACCAGGGAAGAAGCCTTTTTCGGCTTGAACGAGATCGAAATCTCCCGCACCATCGCCAACCAGGCCGCCATTGCGCTGGAAAATGCGCGCCTGTACCAGGCCACCCTGCTGACCGCCCAGCGCCTCTCGATCCTCAACGAAAGCAGTTCCGAGATCGGCGCCACCCTCGACCTGGAACAAATCTACGCGGCAGTGGAACGCGCGACCAAGAAATTGATGCCCGCCGAATCCTTCGTCATCAGCCTGTACGACGAAGCCAGCCAGGAGATCGAGGGTGTCTACCTGATCGACCGCGGCGCGCGCGTGCCGTCCATTGTGCGCCCCATGGATGAAAACAGCCTCACCGGGCAGGTCATCCAAAGCGGCAAACCGATCCTCACCCATACCCTCGAAGACACGAACAGCGCAGGCGGGATGACGTATGGCTCGGACGAACGGGAGCCGCTTTCGCTGCTGGCCGTGCCCATGGTCAGCCCGGGCGGAAAGCCCATCGGCATGTTGTCGGCGCAGAGCTACGAACCCAACGCCTACAGCCCGGACGATCTGCAAATCCTAGGCACACTCGCGAACCAGGCTGTCGCCGCCATCCAAAACAGCCGCCTGTTTGCCGAGACCCAGCGCCTGGCGCAGGAACAGGAACAACGCGTGATCGAACGCACCGCCCAATTGGCGCGCGAACAGCAGAATACGGTCACGCTCCTGCGCATCCTGACCGAGGTCTCCTCCAGCCTCGACCTGGACCGCGCGCTCAACCGCACCCTGTCCCTGCTCAACGACGCCACCGGCGCCGAACAGGGTACCATCATGCTGCTCAACCCCGACGACAACCTTCTGCACTACCGGGCCGGCTACGGCTATCTCTCGGACCGCGCAGAACCGCAGGCCTCGCGCGGCTTCACGCTCAAGGTCGGCGAAGGATTGGCGGGCTGGGTCGTGCAAAACCGTGAGGCGGTGCTGGTCGATGACCTGTACAAAGATCCGCGCTGGGTGCGCTCCGGGACCGGCCAGGATCATCACAGTTCCATCGTCGCCCCGCTGCTGGTGGGCGAGGATGTGATCGGCGTGCTGATGATCTTCAACCGTGAAATGGCCTTCTTCAATCCCGACATCCTCAACCTGGTCAAGGCCATCGCCAGCCAGGTGGCCGTGGCGATCAACAACGCCAACCTGTACGAACTGATCCGCGACCAGGCCGAACGCCTGGGCAGCATGTTGCGCAAGGAAGAAGCCGAAGCCAGCCGTTCGCAGAACATCCTCGAAGCCGTGGCCGACGGCGTGCTCGTCACAGGCAGCGACAACGCCATTACCTTTGCGAACTCGTCCATCGAACGCATCCTGGATGTGAAGCCCGAGACCATGCTCGGCCATGCGCTGGAATCCTTCGGCGGGCTGTTCGGCAGCACCGCCGACCTGATCGAAACCATCCGCCGCTGGTCCGAGGAACCCTCCGCCTTCGGGCGCGGCGACTCCTATGCCCAGCAGTTGGAACTTGAAAACGGCCGCATTGCCCTGATCCACCTGGCGCCCGTCATCTTCCAGAGTGACTTCCTCGGCACCGTGTCCATCTTCCGCGACATTACGCACGAGGTCGAGGTGGACCGCCTGAAATCCGAATTCGTCGCCACCGTCAGCCACGAGCTGCGCACCCCGTTGACCTCCATCAAGGGCTACGCTGACATCCTGCTGATGGGCGCGGCGGGCGCATTCAACGAAAACCAGACGCACTTCCTGCAGATCATCAAGAACAACGCCGAACGCCTCAACATCCTGGTCAACGACCTGCTCGACATTTCGCGCATCGAGGCGGGACGCGTCACGCTGGTGCCCCAACCCATCGACTTGCACAACGTGGCCGAGGACGTGCTGGGGGAGATTCTGCACCGCTCCCGCGAGGAGGGCAAGCCCATGGCCATCTCACTCGACGCCCCGCACACTCTGCCGCGCGTCCTGGGCGACCCCGAACGCGTCCGCCAGATCATCGCCAACCTGGTCGACAATGCCTACAATTACACGCCCGAGAACGGCACCATCAAGATCCGCATTCACCCCGCGGAAAACTCCAGCGTCCAGGTGGATGTGGAGGATAACGGGGTCGGGATTGTGGTCCCGGACCAGGCCCGAATTTTCGAACGCTTCCACCGCGGTGAGCATCCGCTCGTGCTGGCCACCCCGGGCACGGGCCTGGGCCTGCCCATCGTGCGCCAGCTGGTGGAGATGCACGGCGGGCGCATTTGGATGCAAAGCGAGGGCGTCCCCGGCAAGGGCAGCATGTTCTCCTTTACTCTTCCCACGCAAAAGAATTAATGAGGATTGAATGACAAAAATCTTAATTGCCGAAGATGAACCCGACATTCGCGAACTGGTGGCCTTCACCCTGCGCTTTGCAGGCTATGAGGTGGTCACCGCCGCCAACGGCGAAGAGGCCGTACAGCAGGCGGTAAAGGAAATGCCCGACCTGGCCCTGATGGATGTGCGCATGCCGCGCATGACCGGCTATGACGCCTGCCGCGCCATGAAGGCCAACCCCGAGTTGCAGGACATCCCCGTGGTCTTCCTTTCCGCCAAAGGGCAGGAAGGCGAAATTGCCATCGGCCTCGAAGCGGGCGCGGAGGAGTACCTGCTCAAACCCTTTGCCCCAGACCAGCTCACCGAGCGCGTGCGCGCCATCCTGGGCAAATTCGGAAAGAAGTAAAGGACCGCAGCGAACAATGAGCGCCATCATGCTCGACGGATCCATTGTGCATTACGAAGCGTTGGGACGCGGACGTCCCATCGTCTTCCTGCACGATTGGGTCGGCTCCTGGCGCTACTGGATTGCCGCCATGCAGGTGGCCTCGACCTCCTTCCGCGCCTATGCGCTCGACCTGTTCGGCTTCGGAGATACCGCCCACGAGACCGTCAAGTATCCGCTGGAACAGCAAGCCAGCCTGCTCAATCAATTCCTCAGCGAAATGGGTATCGGCAAAATCGCCATCGTCGGGCACGGGTTGGGCGCCCTGGTCGGCTTCCAGTTCATTCAACAGTACCCCAAAAGCGTGGACCGCATCATGGCGGTGGCCTGCCCGCAAAATGCGGAGGGAGTCAACGCCCGCATGAAGACAGCCTCCATCAGCGAACTGGTGGAGTGGCTCTCCAACCGCTCCCCCGAAGCGGTCACAGCCCTGGCCGACGCCCCCAAGGCGGACCCCAAAGCCATCACCTCCTCCCTGTCCAGCATGCCCGCAGACGGCGTGCTGTCCATGCGCGAGGCCGTCGTCCCCAGCCTGTTCGTGTATGGCCAGAATGATCCCGCCATCACCCTGCCCGTCGAGGACAGCCAAAATCCCTACTCGCTGGCACACCAAATCGTGCTCGACAACATCGGCCACTTCCCGATGATCGAAGACCAGCTCAAATTCAACCGCCTGATGACCGACTTCATGGCGCTCGACTCGGGCGCCAGTCCCAAGGAATTGCAAATGAAGGAAGAGTGGAAACGACGAGTACGGTGACCAGGGCAGATGGAAATCTGCCCTGAATTTTTCCCGAAAACTTGTTGACGAGTTCATGCTCAAGTGATAAAATCACGCCCGCTTCACGAACGCCTCCATCGTCTAGTGGCCCAGGACGAAGCCCTCTCAAGGCTTAAACCGGAGTTCGAATCTCCGTGGAGGCACACAAGAGCCACCGTGCAGGTGGCTCTTTGCTTATATCAACGAGGCCCCATGAAACCCCAATCATCCACTTACTCGCGCGGGTATGCCATTGCCCTCACCGCCACCGTGCTCTGGTCGACCACGGGCATCCTGATCAGCTACATCAACCGCACCTACGGCCTGCCCTCGCTGGTGCTGGCCTTCTGGCGCGATTTTTTCGTAGCCCTGGGCATGATCGCGGGCCTGGCCCTCTTCAGCCGCGTCCGTTTTCACCTGCCGCGCATCCACTGGGGCTTCCTGGCGCTCTACGGCCTGACCCTGGCCATCTTCAACACCGCCTGGACATTTTCCGTGCAATACAACGGCGCGGCAGTCGCCACGGTGCTGGCCTTCAGTTCGCCCGCCATCACAGCCATCCTGAGCCGCCTCGTGTTCAGGGAGGAATTCAGCCGCGTCAAGATTCTGTCCATCCTGCTGACCTCGCTGGGCGTGATCCTCGTCTCGGGCGCGATCAACCCCGACATGTGGAAGCTCAATCCGCTGGGCATCATCTTCGGCCTGCTGACGGGCCTGTTCTTCGCCATCTACAACCTCGAAGGCACGCACGCCTCCAACCTCGGCATCGACTCGTGGACAGCCCTGCTGTACAGTTTCGGCGCGGCGGCGGTGTTTTTGTTTTTCTTCAACCTCGGTGCGGATTTGTGGATGGGCAAAGCCCCGCTTTCGGATTTACCCTGGCTCGGCGCTTCGCTCGACGGCTGGGCCTGGCTCGCCTTTTTGGGCGTTGCCCCCACCCTGGGCGGATTCGGACTCTACACCCTCAGCCTGCGCTACCTGCCCCCCACCGTCTCCAGCCTGATCGCCACCTCCGAGCCAGGGCTGACGGTCATCTGGGCCTACCTGTTCTTTCGTGAAGTGCTGACCCTGCCCGAAATCATCGGGAGCCTGATCCTCTTTGCGGGCGTGATCCTGCTGCGGTTGGGTGAAAAGCCAAATCCAGCCGAGATCACTGAGATGCCGTAACCGTAGGGGCGCAGCATTGCTGCGCCCCTACTTGTACGCGGGGTCTTTCAACTGCGTGACCAACACCACGCTTACCACCAACAGTCCCATCGCCAGCAGCAAGGCGGGCGTGAACGAACCGTCCGCAGTCTTCAACGCGCTCATGATGTAAACAAATACGACCGAGGCCTGGCCGAACAATTGGATCAAGCCGTTCGATGTGCCTTCGGGCGTGGGCTGGGTCACTTCGGCGGCATACTGCATCCCGACAGGCATGGCGCTGACGAGGAAGAATCCCATCAGGAAGGCGGAGGCAAACAACAGCGCGGAGGAGGTGGCGAAGGTCAGTCCGATCAAAAACGGGATCGCGCCGATGAAGGCGATCAGCAGATACATCTGACGTTTGCGCTGCTTATCCGACAGCGCGGGGATGACCACTGCCCCGATCACCCCGCCGACGATCATCAACGCGCCAAGCGTGCCCGCGTCGTTGGGCGTGAATCCGCGCGGACGGATGATGTTCTCGACCCAGGTGGTGATGCCGTTGAAGATGCCCAGCCCGATGAACGAGACCATGAGGTACAGCCAGAACGGCTTGACCGTCAGCGCGTGTTTCAGGCCGTCCAGCATCAGCGCGCGGACTTCCTCTCCAGGCGGACAGGGCGGCGTGGGCGGCGTCTCACGCGCCAGCAGGATGAACAGCACCGCCGAAAATGCCGCCGCGCCGCCGTAGATCAATTGCACGGTCGGGATGGACATCGTCTCGGTCAGGATGGGGGTCAGCACCATGCCGAGGGCCGTGCCGACCAGGTTCGCCAGCGTGACCAAGCCTACCGCGGTGGCGCGCTCTTCGAGGGCGAACCAGTTGGCGGGGACTTTTGTCCACGCATTGAGCAGGAAGGGCTGGGCGGCGGCGATGCCGACCGTGCTCCACAGGACGAGCGTGTAATTCGCGCCCGCCAATCCGCGCAGGACACCGAAGACACCCATCAGCACACAGCCGATGCTGACCGCCAGGCGGAAGCCATAGGTGTCGATCACCCACGAAACGGGAATCGACAACGGGATGAAGGCGATCATGAACGACATCGCCAGCAGGCCGATCTGCAGGTCGGTCACGCCGTAATAGGCAGCGGCGGGGCCTGTGATCGGCGCGTAGGCGATCCACAGGGTTTGGATGGTGAGGTTGATAAACATGAAGACAGCCAGCACCACCCAGCGGTAGGGATACAGTTTGTATTGGTCGGTCATGAAGGCTCCATTTTTAATGTCATTGCGAGGGTGGTCGAGTAGGCGGTGTTCTTCCGCCGTATCGAGACCACCCGAAGCAATCTCAGGTAACTTACAAACGTAGAGTTGACCATAAACAGGAGATTGCTCACCTGCACTGCACCTGCGGTTTGTGCAGGTGCAAGTGTCGGGTGCTTCGCACCCTCGCAATGACATTACTTATTTAATCGTTTATACACATTCTTCATCTGCTGATACACATCTTTAAACACCGCAAAGCGTTCATCGTACACGCCACGATGGACGGATTGCGGCGCGTACGTCCGCTTGAACTCGACCAGGCGTGGCACGTCGCTGAACGAGATCTCGCCCAGGCCGACCGCCGCGATCCAGGCCGCGCCGCGGGCATTGGCGTAGATGGGATCGCTGACTTGCCTGATCTCGACGTTCATCACGTCCGCGAAGATCTGGCACCACACGTCCGACTGCGCCCCGCCGCCAACGATGTTGATGCTATGTACCTTGCGCCCCAGGAACTTCTCCACGGGCTGCAACAGCCAGCGCGTGTTGAAGGCGATGCCTTCCAGGAAAGCGCGGATGATGTCTTCACGATTGTTGTGCAGGGAAATGTTGTACAAGCCCGCCCGCAGATGACGGTCATCGACAGGCGCGCGCTCGCCCCAGATCCACGGCGTATAGAGCACACCGTTCGAGCCTGCGGGCACGCGCATCGCAATTTGGTCGAGCACCTTGAAGATATCGGGCACGTCGGCTTCCTGCAATAACTCGTCCTTGTGATACAGGATGTTGTCGCGCAGGAAGGTCAGGTTGCCGCCCGCTGTGGCTTGCAACGCGGTCAGCAGGTAACGTCCAGGCACGGCGCAGGGCACCGATGCCAGCGAGGAGGCAATGTCCGTCTTCTTGAATGGGACGTGCGCCGTCATCCACGAGGAAGTGCCGATGTAGAGGTGCATGGCGTAATCTTCCACCGCGCCCGCGCCGATGGCAGCCGCTGTGTTGTCAATCGCGCCCGCCACCACTTGCACATCAGCGGGCAGTCCCAGCGCGGCGGCCACATCCGCTTTGAGCGGGCCAAGCACGGCGGTACACGGCACAATCTCGGGCAGCTTGGCGGAATCCACCCCACAGTCGCGCACCAGGCCTGGGTCGTAGTGGACAGCCTGAGGGTCGCGTTGGTCGGTCACCCAACTGGTGAGGATCGAGTCGTAGGTGGCGGCGAAGCGTCCCGTCAGGCGTAGGTTCAAAAAATCCAACACGTTCAGGAACTTGTAGGTGCGCGCGTACACTTCAGGGAAACGGTCGCGAATCAACAGCATGTGCGCGGCGGGATCCTTGCCCGTGGTCGACGGCATGCCGCCCGTCAGCCGCACCCAGCGCAGGATGCGGAACAGATCGATGCCGCCCAGGTTGAGCAGGCCGCCGAACTGCTTGCGGAGGTAGGGCGCGCCGCGCATGTCCATCCACAGGATGCAGTTCATGAGGACGTTGCCATCCTTGTCGACGGGGACGGTGCCCTCCCCCTGCGTGGAACAGCACACCGCCCGAATCGCCCCGACCTCAACCAGCCCCCGCGCAAGCAGCCGCTTCGCCGCTGAGAGGAAGGCGCCCCACCACTCGTCGGGCGATTGCTCCGCGCCGCCATCGGGCGTGACGTACAGTTGGACAGGCTCGGCCTCCCAGCCCAGCACTTTTCCGCTCACGGTGATGAGCGCGACTTTCATGCCTGAGGTGCCGAGGTCAACTGCGAGGATGGTGGGGTCGGTCATGCGTTACTCCAAAAAAACTTCAATCAATTTTATTTCATCGTAAGGTTAAGGCTTGCTCAATTTCACTTACACACTCTGACGGTTTGGCAATCGTGATTCTTTGAAGAAGTCGTTTCAGCATTTGATTATTTGTAAGGTTAGGATCATTCGATGTTACTTTATCTGTGAGGTCGCTTAATTCGTGTTGTTTCTGGCGGCTTCTCTTAATAACTCATGTTACGCACCGTCCCGACACTTGCGCCTGCGCGCAGTGCAGGTGAGGTTTGGAGGAAAAACAGGCTCGAATTACGGGAACCTTCGGGACGTTTCGCGTAAGGTGAGTTGGTAAATAAAGATTCTGAATGTTTAAATTGCCAAATAATCCTGCGGAAATTTTGCAATCTCTGGAAAATTCCGAATCACTTCCTTGTCAAAGGTCACAAGCGGCAGATCGTATTGCTGCGCCAGGGCTACGTACTCGCAATCATAGGCTGTACAGCGGCTCGACGCGGTCAATGCCAATACCTGGTCTGACGAGACAAAGTATTCATGTTCTGATAAAAAAACATGCGCCCTCTCCATAATTTCCTGCGCCTGTTCCAATGTCAACAAGTTATGGCGCATGTAATTGGTCAGAATATTGAGAACTTCGCTGCGCCAAAGAAACGGGACAAACCATTCTGAATCCTTGGCCCAGACCTGCTCAGCCAGAGAGGTTTTATCGGTGGTCAAAAATAGATAGGCGATCATGTTGGCATCAGCGACAATCATTCACGGCCTTCCTTCTTCCAGCGATTGATCTCCTCATCGGTCAAGGGGTAGCTTGCTGTCAGTTCGCGAAGTTTGCGGGCTTCAGCCAGAATTTTTTCGACTTCTTCGGGGGTACGCTTCGGAATAGATCGAAGCCCCATCTCCAGCAGGACAATGACTTCAT
>JBMOMS010000029.1:0-3559 GCA_049324895.1 Chloroflexota bacterium | reverse complement strand
AGGTAGTGAACCTTGATGCCCAACTCCTGCATATACTGTGACAAATCCTCCGCCATGCGCTTGGTCAGCGTGGTGACGAGGATGCGCTCGCGCTTCTCGACCCTTTGCCTGATCTCGCCGACGAGATCGTCCACCTGGCCCTTGGTGGGACGCACATCCACCTCGGGATCGATCAGCCCCGTCGGGCGGATGATCTGCTCGACGGTCTGCTCGGAGCGTTCGGTCTCGTACGGACCGGGCGTGGCGGAGGTGTAGATGGTGTAGCCCATCACCTGCTCGAACTCGTCGAACTTGAGCGGGCGGTTGTCCATCGCGCTGGGCATGCGGAAGCCGTACTCGACCAGCGTCTCCTTGCGGGCGCGGTCGCCGTTGTACATGCCGCGGATCTGCGGCACGGTCATGTGGCTCTCGTCCAGAATCAGCAGGTAATCGCTGGGCAGGAAGTCGATCATCGTCCAGGGATGCGTGCCAGGCGCGCGGCGGTCGAGGTGGCGCGAATAGTTCTCGATGCCCGAGCAGTAGCCGACCTCCTTGAGCATTTCCAGGTCGTAGCGGGTGCGCTGTTCGATGCGCTGCGCTTCGAGCAGCTTGCCCGTCTCCTTGTAATAGCTGAGGCGCTCCTCCAATTCCGCTTCGATGTCGACAATGGCTTCCTTCAGCTTGTCACTGGCGGTCAGGTATTGCTTGGCGGGAAAGATCGAGACTTCCTGCAGTTCGTCGAAGATCTCGCCCGTCAGGGGACTGAACTGCATGATGCGCTCGACCTCGTCGCCGAAGAAGGCAATGCGGTATCCGCGCTTCTCTTCATAGGCGGGGATGATCTCCAGCGTATCGCCGCGCACGCGGAAGGTGCCCGGACGCAGGTCCATGTCGTTGCGCTGATATTGCGACTCGATCAACTGGCGCAGCAGCGCATTGCGGCGGTACAACTCCCCCACCTTGAGCGAGACCGTGCCCTTGCCGAATTCCTCGGGCGAACCCAAACCGTAGATGCAGGACACCGAGGCGACGATGATCACGTCGCGTCGCGAGGCCAGGGCCGTGGTGGCCGCCAGGCGCAGGCGCTCGATCTCCTCGTTGATCTCGGTTTCCTTTTCGATGTACAGGTCATGGCGCGGGACGTAGGCCTCGGGCTGGTAGTAATCATAGTAGGAAACAAAGTAGGAAACCGCGTTCTCGGGAAAGAACTCCTTGAACTCGGAATACAACTGCGCGGCCAGGGTCTTGTTGTGCGCCATGATCAAGGCGGGCATTTGCAATTCCTGGATGACACTGGCTATTGTGAAGGTTTTCCCGGTACCCGTTGCCCCCAACAATACCTGATTCTTGAGGCCGCGTTTCACGCCATCCACAAGTCCGTGGATGGCTTCGGGCTGATCGCCCATGGGAATGAAGGGAGCTTGCAGTTTGAATGTCATATTTTTTTGAGGGGGTGAAAGAAGGAACAATTGTTCTATTCTACCCGAAAGGCGGGAAATCAGCCAGCAAAACACAAAGGTATAATTCGACCCGATGACCAAACTCAAAGCCTTCCTGCAAACCAGCCACGCCCCGCTGGCCCTGCTCCTCACCTGCCTGGCCGCCTTTGGATTGCTCAGCCCCGCGCTGGGATTCTTCCAGGACGACTGGCATTTTATTTATTACGCCCAACACGGCCTCGACAAACTCTGGGAGCTTTCCGCCTACGACAATCGCCCCTTCGCCTCATGGCCGTATATCGCAGGCTTTGCGTTATTTGGCTTCCGTCCGCTGGCGTGGCAGATCGCGGTCATCCTCCTGCGCTGGCTGACGGCTGTGGCTTTCTGGCTGGTGTTTCGCAGCCTATGGCCAAGGCACGCAAAACTTGCAGTCGTCCCAGCGCTGCTCTTTGCGGTTTATCCGCTCTACACGCTCCAGCCCATGGCCGTGACCTACATCACGCACTGGGTCGCGTACCTGTTCTACGCGCTTTCGGTTTGGCTGATGATCCTTGCCATCCGCGACCTCAAACGCCTGTGGCCGCTGTTACTGCTCTCGGTGGCGCTGGATGGATTGCAGCTCTTCACCATCGAATACTTCAACGGGATCGAACTCCTGCGCCCGCTCATCCTGTGGATGGCGCTCCCGGCGCCCCAGGCAGATTCCCGCTCCCGCCTCAAAACCGTGACCTGGGCCTGGCTCCCTTATGTTGGCATACTCGCCGCCTTTATAGTGTGGCGCGGATTCATCTTCCAGTCCCCCGCCGCGGATAACAACGCCCCGACCGTGCTGCGTGACCTGGTCTCCACACCCCTGCCCACACTGATCTACCTCGTCACGGCGGGACTCAAAGATACCCTGCTCATCCAAATCGGCGCATGGAGCGAGACGCTCACCCCCGCCCTGGTGGATTTTTCGCCCGCGGGCCTGGCGATCCTGTTTGCATCTGCGTTGAGTTTCATCGGCTTTTATTTTTATTTCAAACGGCTCGATCTGGAAGAGGCCGCCCCCGTTCGGCAGATGCTCCTGCTCGGCGCGCTGGGACTCGTCCTCGGGCCCATCCCCGCCTGGGTGACCCGCCAACCGCTGTACGATACCAACCCGCTATGGAACAGCCGCCTGGGCATGGCCGCCATGTTCGGCGCGGGACTGGTGATCGTCGCTGCGGTCGAGTGGCTGGCGCGGACAAAGAACCAGCGCGCGATCGTGTACAGCCTGCTTCTGGCGCTGTCGGTCGGGTATCTCCTGCGCTCGGAAAATAATTACCGTCACGCCTGGGAGGCGCAAGTCGACTTCCTCAACCAGTTGGCCTGGCGCGCGCCGTCCATTCAGGCGGGAACGGCCTTCGTCTCGGAGGGTGAACTGCTTTCCTACATGGGCGATTACCCGACCGCCTTCGCCGTCAACATGGTCTACAACCAGCCGAAGGACTCCGCCCAGGCGTTGACGTGGTTCTTCCCTTCCTACGGCGATGACGTCATCGCGGAGAAAATGCTCTCAGGCGGGACACTGCGCGAAGTCAAGTTTTCCACGCGCTTCGAGGGCAATGCGGCGGACAGCCTGGTCATCTGGTATGAGCCGACGGTCAGCGCCTGCCTGCACATTCTGACTCCGCAGGATGCGGAGTCGCGGCTGTATTCCGATTATCTCAAGCAGCTTGCGCCCAAGTCCGCGCTGGAGCGGATTTCGCGGGAGTCAAATGTCAACACCGACTTCTTTGCGCAAGCCCTGACTACGTCCAAAGCCTGGTGTTACTACTATCAAAAAGCGGAACTGGCCGAACAATACGGCCAGTCCGCGAATGTGATCGAATTGTGGAAAACAGCCCAGGGTCAGGAACTCCATCCCTCGCACGGCATGGAATATCTGCCCTTCATCCGCGCCTATTTATCCACGGGAGACTTTAACAGGGCACAGGCGCTGACCGAGTCCGCCAACCGCCTGACCAGTTCACAGGCCATGCGGCAGACGCTCTGCCGTCCCTGGCTGGGGGTTGGGGAAACGGGAGCAGGCCCCAGGTCCGAGGTCTGGCAGTTGTTGAAGTGTGAATAAGCGGAGTCCGCAAGTAGAGCTTGCGGACTCCAACGTCATTTCAGCGGGT
>JBMOMS010000028.1:21145-26821 GCA_049324895.1 Chloroflexota bacterium | reverse complement strand
CCTGCATCAGCGCAGGAGATCGGCCAGCGCCGCCTGCAAGCTCGGAAACTGGAAGCGATACCCCAACTCCGTCAACCGTTTGGGCCGGGCAAAGCGCCCGTCCACCACCAGGCTGCTCATCTCCCCCAGAACCAGGCGCAGCAGGAATGCGGGCGTCGGAAACCAATAGGGACGATGCAGGGCCTTGGCCAGCTGGCGGTAAAAATCGGCGTTGGAGCCGGCCTCGGGGGCGATCAGGTTGAACGGGCCGCGCGCCGCTTCGTTCTCCATCAAAAAGCGGATCGCGCCCACCTCGTCTGCCAGGTGGATCCACGGCATGGCTTGTTTGCCGCCGCCGATCGGTCCGCCCGCGAACAGCTTGACGGGCAGCGCCATCAACCCGAGCAGGCCGCCGTCCCGTCCCAGCACCACGGCGGTGCGGATGACAACCCTGCGCACGCCCAGCGCCTCGACCGGCCGGGTGGACTCCTCCCAGGCCACGGTCAGGCGCGCCAGGAAGTCATCGGCGGGCGGCGTGTCTTCGTCGGCCATGGAACCGTCCAGGCCGTAATGATTGATCCCCGAGGATTGGATCAGCACCTTTGGTCGATGCGCCGCCTGTGAGACAGCCTCGACCACGGCCCGCCCCGCATTCGTGCGCGACTCCCAAAACTCCTGTTTGACGGCCCGCGTCCACGGCCAGCTCGCAAGCGACTTGCCCGCCAGGTTGACGATGGCATCCATTTCGTTGACGAGGCCGCCCCAGCCGGCCGCCGTGCGCCCGTCCCAGGCCGCGGCCTGCGCCCCGGGCGGGACACGCGCCCCCTGCGGGTCCCGGCTGAGCAGCCAGACCTGGTGCCCATCCGCCAGCAGGGACTGGGTCAGGGCCGCGCCGAGAAATCCCGCGCCGCCCGTAATCAGGACTTTCATACCATTTGCTCCTGTCTCCATTCGCCTTGCTCGAAGGCGAAAAGCAGTATAATCGTGGCGATTGTGAGGCTCCCATGAACGAGGCTGTGCTGGTTCTGAACGCCAATTTCGAGCCGATCAACGTGTGTACCACAAGGCGCGCCGTGGGGCTGATCCTGGCGGGCAAAGCCGACATGGTCGTCAACGGCCGCGGCCACATTCGCACCGTCACCACCCTGCTGCCGCGCCCGTCCGTGATCCGTCTGGAGATGCAGGTGCATCGTCCGCGGCCACACGTGAAATTGACTCGCCGCGAGGTCTTCCGTCGCGACAATTATACCTGCCAGTACTGCGGGCGGCGGGATGTCGGGCTGACGGTGGATCACGTCATGCCGCGCCACCTGGGCGGCGAGCACACCTGGACGAACGTGGTGGCGGCCTGCCCGTCCTGCAATCACCGCAAAGGCGGACGCAAGCTGGAGGAGGCGCACATGGCCCTGCCCCACCCGCCCAAGGAACCGCCGGCCAGCGCCGCCTACCTCTACGGGCGTCACCTGGACGACAACCACGAATGGGCGCCCTTCATCACAGGCTGGTAAAAAAACTCTCTCCCTGCGGAGGGAGTTTTTGGTTGGTGGCATTCCCTTGCCCCACAAATCCCGGGACGATCATCGAACTTAAACGAACGGGCGGCAGTGGAACTGCCGCCCGTTCGTTTGCCCACCCGCAATGGGCTGCTATCCGCGCACCTGCGGCTTGAGGTGCGCCAACTCCGCGCGCAGGGCGGCGATGATGGCCGCGTTGCCCGACTCGTCGCCCAGTTTGGAATATTGTTCCTTCTTGTGCGCCAGTTCGCCGCAGGCCTGGTAGAAACGGTGCGTGGCGAAGCCGCTGAAAATGGCAAACGACATGGTAAAAGGCGAAAGGGCCGACTCGTACTGGCTGGGCGTAAGCAGGCCCAGGGTCACCTCCCCGGCCAGGTGCTTCTTCACCAGGCTGCGCTCGTGGAAGACCATCCACAGGATGAAGCCGCCCATCAGGAACCAGCCCATCCAGTCGGTCAGGCGGCCCAGGATGTCGGGAAGGAAGACAGCCATGCCGTTATGCAGGGCATGCGCAAAGACCGCCAGGGAGAACCCCGCCGGAATGGCAACCAGTTTAACCAGGATGCTGCGATTTAAACGCGCCAGCGCCAGGCCGATGCCCGTGAAGGCAGTGTAGAAGGGATGCTGCCAGGCCACCACCACCAGGCGGATCCAGGCCAGTTCGATCAGGCCGGCCCAGCCGTTGGCGTCGTAGCCGCGGATGATGTAGATGGCGTTCTCGGTGGCGGCAAAACCCAGGGCCACCATGGCGGCGTAGATGATGCCATCCAGCACCGAGTCGAACTCTTTGCGGAAGATGAAGAACACGATCAGCACCGCCAGGCCTTTCAGGAACTCCTCCACAAAAGGCGCAAAGATAACGACCGTGCTGATGTCGGCCATGACATCATCGCCCGTGAAGACGTATACGCCGATACCCAGCACGGTGTTGATGATGTAGGCGCCGCCCGCCGCGATGACCACGCCCCACAAAAAGGCCGCAATCATAAGCAGGATCGGCTCCTTCTCGTAGCGGTCGAGCCAGTTGATGAACAAAACCATCAGGATTGCGGAGGCGAAGGACAGGAAGATCGCGACAAGCAGGGCCATGAGATACTCCTCTTGAATAAAATCGCACACACAAAATTCGGAAGTCTGCTGGTGGAAAGAAGAGGGCTGCGGCAGGCTTCCGAAGTTCGAGTTGACAGTACTATTCTACTGATTCACCGGCAAAAATCAAGCGTGTCCGCTCCACGCGCACGGTCTCGGCGGGAATGTCCAATTGGTCGAGCAGCTCCTCGGGGCGGCCGGTCGCCCCGTCGCGGGCCGAGAGTCGCATCGTCAGGTGGATGCGGCCCTGCGGCTCGACAACCACGCGGACCTGTTCGATGAGCGGACGCAAATCGTAGGCCTTTCCGCGCCGTTCGCGCGGCAGGCTGGAGGCGGCCAGCATCTCCGCCGCCTTTTGAGTCAATCCTGGACCGTCGGCGGGTTCCGTTAAAGTGGCCCGATACTCCGCTGCGGCCACGAGCGTTTGCAGGGCCGGCAGCTTTTCATCCACAGGCTGGATGTCGAGGATTTTCAACGCCGTGGGCACGGCAGCCTGGATGCGCTCCTTCAGGCCCTCCAGCGGCAGGTCCTCGACCAGGCGCATGTCCAGCACCTCGCAGGTGGATGAAAATCCCAGCGGCAGGGCCGAGGCCAGGCTGATCTTGGGCTGCGGGTGGAAGCCCTGGCTGTAGGCCAGCGGCAGTTCGGCGCGGCGCGCGGCCCGTTCCCAGATGCGGTGCAGGTCGAGGTGACCGGTGTAGCGCAGCGCATCCTGTTTGGCAAAGGTGATTCGCAGGCGCATCAGGATTGCCTCAGGACCGAACGTTTGAAACGTTTGCGAATGTCGGCCAGGTGCTGGCGGTAATGATCGATGCTGACGTGTTTGATCCTGGGTCCCAGGTCGTATTGATTCAATTGTTCCTCACTCAGGGCGCGGACGCCCGCCAGCAGGGCCGCAAAGGCGTTCAACTCGTCGGCAACCAGTTCGTTCATGGCGGCGTTCTTGTATTTTTCGTAGACCAGCTCGTTGGCCGCATCCTGGCTGATGAGCGGCGAGTCGAAATCGGGGAAGCCGTACTCCTCGATGAAGGCATCGAAGCACTCCCAGTTTTGGCAGGGACGGCAGGGCTCCCCGCGCGCATACTCGGCCAGGCGGTCGGCCAGGTGCTGCTCACGCGTCATGACGTGCGCAACGATGTTCTTCACCGACCAATGTCCCGAAACGCCGCCGATGCCCACGCGGATCGAGCCGACGTGGTTCACCAGCAATTCCCACTCATCGCGGGCGATCATCATGCGGGCCAGCAATTGCGCCTTTCTCATCAGTCGCCCGCCAGGGAGTCGCTGATCACGGATAACTGGTTACTGATCGTTTTTTTCGCGGGCGACTTCACGTCGGGGCACTTCCAGCCTTCACCCGGGTGCTCGCGGCGCAGGTTCGAGAAGGTCGGCAGGATGCCGCAGGCGAAGCAGTTCAGGCGACAGTCCACGCGGATCTCGCCTTCCAGCGACATGCGGAAATCCTGAAACAGGAAATTCTTGCGCACCGCGGCGGTGATGTGGTCCCACGGGAAGACCTCGTCGGTGCGGCGCGGACGGGCGGTGTAGAAATCCACGTCGAGTCCGTGTTCGTCGAAGGCGGCCTTCCAGATGGCGGGCTTGCGGCCCTCGTCCCAGGCGTCGAACTTGGCGCCGTTCTTCCAGGCGGAGTAGACCACCTCGGAGGTGCGTCGGTCGCCGCGCGAGAGCCAGGCTTCCAACAGGGAATCGTCGGGGCTGGTCAGGCTGAGTTTGATGTTGCGGTCCTTGAACAGCTCACGCTTGAGGATGGCCTGTTTTTCGAGGATGCGCTCGCGCGTGTCCACCGAGACCCACTGGAAGGGAGTCTGCGACTTGGGCACGAAGGTGCTGACGCCTGCGTTCAGCTTGGCCTTCCAGCCGATGACCTTGCGGCCCTCGGCCAACACGCGCTTGCACAGGTCCGCGATGGCCTGCACGTCTTCGAGCGTCTCGCTGGGGTGTCCGATCATGAAGTACAGCTTGATGGTCGTCCAGCCGCGCGCGTAGATCTCGCGCGTGGTGTTGATGATGTCTTCATCGGGGATGTATTTGTTGATGATGCGACGCATGCGCTCGGTGGCGGCCTCGGGCGCGAGCGTGAATCCGCCCGTGCGGCGCTGGCGCAGCTTGTCCATCAGGTCGATGGAAACCGACTCGATGCGCAGGGAGGGCAGCGAGACGTTCAACTGTCTGCCCTGGAATCTCTCGCCCACGGCCGTGACCAGTTCGAGGATGTGGGTGTAATCGGAGGAGGACAGCGAGAGCAGCGCCAGTTCCTCGAAGCCTGTGGCGCGCACGGCCTCGTCGGCGGCCGCGACGATCTCCTCGACGCTGCGTTCGCGCACGGGACGGGTGATCATGCCCGCGTGGCAGAAGCGGCATCCGCGCGTGCAGCCGCGCATGATCTCGACCGTGACGCGGTTGTGGACGATGTCGATGTTGGGGACGATGAACTTGGTCGGCGGCGGGGGCAGCTTGGCCACGATGCGCTTGACCACGGGATTGGCAAGGCCTTCGACCAGCGTCTCGATGTGCGAGACCGTGCCATCGTCCAGGTAGGAAGTTTCGTAGAACTTGGGCACGTACACGCCGGGGATCCTGGCGAGTTCGAGCAGGATGGTATCTCGGTCGAAGGTCAAAGGTCGAAGGTCGCCCTCGACTTTCGACTTTTGACATTTGACTTTTTGTATCGCGTCGATGATATCGTGAATGACCTCTTCCCCCTCGCCGATCACGAAGGCGTCGATGAAGGCGTGCATCGGCTCGGGGTTCATGGTCGAGTGGCCGCCCGCGATAACGATGGGGTGCTCCCCGCCGCGCTCCGCGGAACGGACGGGAATCCCCGCCAGGTCGAGGGCGTTGAGGGCGTTGGTGTAGAGCGTCTCGTAGGGCAGGGTGAAGCCGATCAGGTCGAATTCCGCCAGGGGGTGTTTCGATTCGAGCGAGTAGAGCGGAATCCCATGCTCACGCATCAGGGCTTCCATATCCAGCCAGGGGACGTAGGCGCGTTCGGCCAGTGAGTCCGCGCGCTGGTTGACCTGGTCGTAGAGGATCTTCAGGCCGACGTTGGAAACGCCGATGTCGTAAATATCGG
>JBMOMS010000028.1:0-21045 GCA_049324895.1 Chloroflexota bacterium | reverse complement strand
CGCATCAGGGCTTCCATATCCAGCCAGGGGACGTAGGCGCGTTCGGCCAGTGAGTCCGCGCGCTGGTTGACCTGGTCGTAGAGGATCTTCAGGCCGACGTTGGAAACGCCGATGTCGTAAATATCGGGGAAGACCAGGGCCACCCGGGTGGCAGCCGCCTCCCAGTCCTTGACCGTGATGTTCAATTCGCCGCCGACATAGCGGCCGGGCTTCTGTACCTTTAAAAGAATGCGGTCGAGTTTGGCTTCGATTTGCTCGGGAGTTAACATGGCGCGTATTATACCTGATACAAATTGTCAAATTCCGGGGAATCAAAACATCCAGGCAAATGGGTTCGCCTGGATGTTTGAATGGGTTCAGGTGCGTTTAGGCCGTCGCGCGGGCCTGCCAGGCTGCCCGTCCCCACAGCCACAGGGCGCCGAAGCCGAACAGAACCACCACGACTTTCATCAGGAAGCCGAAGCCGCCCAGGAGGGGAATCAGCGGGAAGCTGAACAGGCTGAGGCCCAGGACGAGTACCACGATTCCGAGGATGGACGGCCAGTACTTGTGGTCGGCCAACTCGGGCTTCACGCGGGAAAGGAGCCACTTGCCGATATTCTCACTGACCAGGATCTGGGTCAGCAGGAAGGTGACCAGGATGAAGCCGAAGGCCAGGCCGAACTGGGCCAGCAGGCCAACCATGACAATGGTGGCCGTCAGCCATCCCAGGGTCAACGTGGAGGAGAGGATGATCCCTATAATCCAGACGATGAAGAGCAGCAGGCCCACAAAGCCGACCGAGGAGAAGGCCACCAGGCCCCAGCCCAGGCTCGGCCAGGGTTTATCCCACAGGCCCTGCGGCACGGCCTTCATGAACTTGGGGAAGAGCCAGCCCAGCAGCAGGCTGAGCACGATCAGGGTGACCATCCAGCGCAGGATGTCGAAGCCCCAGTTCATCGCCTTTTGGCCCGCGGTCAGTTCGACCGGCATGGTCGGGTCCGCAGGCTCGACGGGGGGATCGGTGCGGGTGACCTTGCCGCCCACCACTGCGGGGATTTCCAGTTCCACGGTGCTGGTGTAGTGCAGGTCGCCTGCGATGGTGGCATGATCATCCACGGCCAGGCCCATTTTCACGGATGGGATGGCGATGGGCATGTCCGTCATGTACAGATTCATGGGCATGGCCTCGCCGTCTTTGTCCGTGGCGTCCACGTAGGCGTCCACATCCCCGCCAAAGGCGCCGTTCAGTTCGAGGGCGGCAGTGGCCGCCAGGACATCCCCCGCCACCTCGCCCGACAGGACCGCCTGCGCGCCCGCCACGACGGCTTCCCCGCCAATGGTCGAGCCAGCCTTGACCTCGATGCTGGCGCCCGCGGCCACCATGTCATCGCCGATCACAGCCCCGTCATTGACCTGCATGGCGGCGCCCGCCATGCGCACGTCGTCGGTGACCGTGCCGTTGATGACGATGGCCTGCCCTGCGGCGATCAGGTCGCCTTCCACGCTGCCGTCGATGGTGATGAGCGCGCCCACCACAATCAGGTCGCCCATGACAGTGCCCTTGAGGGTGAAATTCTCGGCAGACACGTACAGGTCATCCTCGATGACCTCATCGGCGCCGATGGTCACGTCCTGCCCGGCGCGCCCGTCGAAGGCGCGGGCGGGGGTGGCAAAAACCAGGCTGACCAGGGCCAGCAGGACAAAAATGGAAAGAATCTTATGCAAGTGTTTCATGGTATCTCCTGAAATTCAAACGACTTTCTTTACATACGCATGCATGAAAAGAAAGTCGCAAAATGGTCGGGGGAAATCTTCCAATCTACGAAGCGGGCCGCCTGAGGCGGATTCGACGGGTGATGCCTTCGAGCAGCAGCTTGGCCGCTTCCTCCTGGCTGTTGGCCAGGGCCAACTCCACGGCCAGCTGGCCGTCATCGCTGCGCAGGTCCATGTCGGCCCCGCCGAAAAGCAGGGCGCGAATGATGTCGGCGTTGCCGTTCACCGCCGCCAAGTGCAGCGGGGTAAGTCCGCCCTGTTTGCGGGTATTGGGATCGGCCCCGTGGGCCAGCAGCAGGTTCACAATCTTCAAATGGTTCACCTCCGCAGCCGAGTGGAGCGGCGTGACTTGCAGGGCGTTCCGCGAGGGCGCATTGACCGCCGCGCCCGCCTTGAGCAGGTACAGGGCCGTCTCGAAATGCCCAAAGAAACAGGCCAGCCCGAGCGGGTGGGCCCCGTCGGCGGCGTGGGATTTGATCAGCCCAGGCTCACGGGCCAGGATGCGGATGACGGCATCGGTCTTGCCTGTGGCGGCGGCCTCGAAGATCGTCAACGAAACCTTCTTCTCGGCCAGGAAATTCGCCAGTTCAGGTTGCTGGTGGTAGGCGGCCGCCAACACCGGGCTGAGGCCCTCCTCCATGCTGTGGATCAGACTGGGGTCCAGCGTCAACAGGCGCGTGACCTCCCCGGCCCGGCCCAGTTTAATCGCATCGAAGAATTCAATCACAGGTTCCATGGTTTAAATGGCTTCCTCTCCGGAAAGCCCGCTTTTTCCGCGTTCGTGGATTACCTTGATTATATCCCCGACCGAGCGTTTTGGATGAAGATTTGAAGATTGGTGGACCGCGAGTTTCCCCCCGCCCTGCCGAACCTAGGCCTGTCCCTCCCCAAATGGCATTTCCGCCGCTTTGGGCGCTTCCAGCCAATCCCGCGCCCGTGCCACCGCCTCGGCGGCCAGCGCGCCTGTGAACGGAGATAGCTCGGTCTCGAATCCGAATTCGTATCCGCGCACCGAGACCAGGATGGCTTCGGGCACTCTTCCATATAATGACCCGCACATGGACAGCAGCATCTCGGGCGTCAGGTGATGCGTAAAGGGCGAGGTCTGGTATTCGGGCGCCAGCTCCACCAATTGCACATTGTCAGGGATGTTGCCCGTATGCGCATCCACAAAGCAGACACGGTCGAAGGTGGAAATATCCTCGGCCATCTCGGGCGTGAGTTGTAAATGGAAGGCGAAGGTCACGCCAGGCGCGCAGGGCAGCGGCTCCTCCCACGAGGGAGAAGTCTCCAGTCCAAGCTGGTCGGCAATGCCTTTCAGCACATGCCAGGCCACGCCGTCGTCCTGGCGGTCAGGGTTTCCGTATCCGATGAAGAGAGTGTTCATAGTCATTCACCACAGATGAAAGCAGATAAACACGGATGGGGATTGATTTCATCCGTGTTTATCTGTGGTTGATTAATCCCTTGAAAGGGTTTGCGTGACTTCGCCCGAGGGGTCGAGGATTTCGATCTGAAGCGGCATCTGTCCGACCGCGTGGGTGGAGCAGGACAGGCATGGGTCGTGGGCGCGGACGGCGGCCTCGACGCGGTTGAGCATGCCTTCCTTGACTTCGCCGCCGACGATGTAGGTCTTGGCAACGCTATCCACGGCTTCGCTCATGGCCCAGTTGTTATGGCCCGTGGCCACGATCAGGTTGACGGCGGTCAGCTTGCCCGTGTCGTCGGCCTTGTAGTGGTGGATGAGCGTGCCGCGCGGCGCTTCGAGGATGCCGACGCCTTCGCCCTTGTAGTCCTTGCGGGTGTTGAGGATATCGGTGCTGAGGATGTCGCGGTCGTCGAGCAGTTCGCGCACGCGCTCGATGCAGTAGACGACTTCGATCAGGCGGGCATAGTGGAAGTAGAGCGTCTGTTCCACGGGGGTGCCGCCGCTGAGCGCCTTGAAGAGTTTGTGCTCTTCATTGGCAAGGGGCGTGCCGATGAAATCAATGGCGTTCATGCGTCCCAGCGGGCCGACGCGGTAGACACCTTCGGGGAAACTCATCTTCTTGTAGTACGGGAACTTGAGGTACGACCAGTTCTCGACGTGCTCGGCGATGATGTCCAGATAGTTGCTGCCCGCGAACTTTTCAAGCTGTTTGCCCTGATTGTCCACCAGGCGGATGTCGCCATCGTAGAGGTTGAGGCTGTTGTCGGGGTTGACGATGCTCATGTAGCCGCTCTTCAACACGGCGAACTTGTTGATGTCCTCCATGTTGCGCAGCGCCCAGTCCTTCATGATGCTGATGCCAAGCAGGGCGGCTTCCATGGCCGAGTCGATGCCCGCGCGGATGGTCTCGCGCTCGCCCGCTTGCAGCGCCTTGTTGACGCCGCCTGCCACGGCAAAGTTCGGGTGGATGCGGCGTCCGCCCAGGGTGCGGATGATCTCCTGGCCGAAGCGGCGCAGGCCGACCGCCTTGAGCGCGATCTCGGGCGCGGTGTGCGCCAATCCGATCACGTTGCGCAGGGCGGGATCCGCGTCGAAGCCGAGCAGCAGGTCGGGGCCTGAGAGTTCGAAGAAGTGCATCCCATGACTCTGGATGACCTGTCCCATGTGCATGAGTTCGCGCAGCAAATTGGCGGGACGCGGCGCGGGACTGCCCTGCAACTCATCGGCGGCCTTCGCGGCGGCCAGGTGGTGACTGACGGGACAGATGCCGCAAATGCGCGGCGTGATGGACGGCATTTCAAAATAAGGGCGTCCTTCGCAGAACTTCTCGAAGCCGCGGAATTCGTTGATGTGTAAATAAGCGTGTTCGACCGAGCCGTCATCCTTGATGTGGATGGTGACTTTGGCGTGTCCTTCGATACGGGTAACGGGTTCGATGGTGATTTTTTGAGTCATGGGGTCTCCGGGACTCCCCTTCCGTCCCCCCATTTTGCGCGCACTTCAGCGCAAAATGGGGGGAGACGAGGGGGGGTTAATTCCAGTGCAAATTCTCGTCCTTCATCTCAGGCATGCGGCCTTCGGCGAGTTCCTTCAAAACGTAATAAATCACGTCGGGGTCGGGCGGGCAGCCAGGGACGTGCAGGTCAACCTTGACGACTTCGTGCAGGGCGCGCACGTTGCTCATCACGGCCAGTTCGGGGTCGTTGGGGATCATGCCGCTGGCGTCGTTGCTTTCGGCGTCCACGTAGGCGCGTTGCAGCGCTTCCTGAGTCCCACACATGTTGCGCAGGGCGGGCACGCCGCCGAACACGGCGCAATCGCCAAAGGCGACCAGGATCTTGCAGCGCGAGCGCATGCGATGGGCCACTTCCTCATTCGACGAATTGTTGATGCCGCCTTCGAGAATGCCCACGTCCACGCCGCTTTCGTCGGGTTCCTTCAAATCGGTGATGGGCGTGGCGCGGATGTCGGCCAGTTCGGCGATTTCCAGCAGGCGCTCGTCGATATCCAGTAAAGACATGTGACAGCCCGAGCAGCCTGCCATCCAGTCAGAGGAAATTTTCGGTTTGGTCATTTTGGCTCCTATGGGCAACCACGAGGGTTGCCCTTACATTTCCAGTTCGACAACGCTGGTACGCTGGGTGAGCGCATCGCGCCAGTTATCGTTCAGGGTGATGCCCAGTTCATGCGCCACGTCGATCAGCACCATCAGGTTTTGGCGCACGCCCTCGGGCGCGGTCAGCGCGGCTTCGGCGAATTGCAGGCGGCCTTCGGTGTTTAGCGCGTGGCCCGCTTCCTCGGCCCAAATATCCACGGGCAGGACGAGGTCGGCGCGTTCGGTCAGCGCGGATTCATAGCTGGCCTGCACGACCAGGTACGGGATGGCTTCCAGATTTTTGAGGAGACGCTTCGGGGCGTAGTCATCGCCCAGGGCGACATAGGCCGCCTTGTGACCCTTCACCTCGAGCGGACTCTCCAACCCGAGCAGCGCGGCGGCCAGGCTGTTCGCTTCGCCCTTGACCGAGAGCAGGCCCCTGCGCTCGGAGTCGGTCGCGCCTGTCAGTTTTGCCACCCGCACCATCGCATCCATGACGGAGGCTGCGGACGAAGCGGTGATGCCCTTGCCGAAGACGATCACGGGAGCAATGGCCTCCGCCAACATGCGCGCCGCGTCGGTGACATCCTCCGCGTCCAGGCCGCAGACTTGGAGCGCGGCTGCGAGCGTGGTCTGGCTGGACTTGGCGTCCGTGCGGGCCAGGCCTTCTTTAATGATGGCGGCTTCGAGCGCGTTGAAGACGGCTTCGTCGGTGCCAGCCTTGGGTTTGAGGTTGATGTTTGCCAGGTCATCCATGCCGTTGGCATTCGGGTCGATGACGATCAGGCGCGTACCCTTCGGCTGGTTGCGTTTTATGTAGAAGCCCGCCACTTCGTGCGTGGTGGACAAGTCCACACCGACCAGCAGGACGCAGTCTGCGCTGCGCAGGGTGTCAAGTTTGCCTTCGATGGCTTGGCCGTTCTTCGCGGCGTAGTCCGCTTGCAGGGCGGTCGGGCGGCCTTCCTCGATGGAGGTGACCATGTCACTGCCGAGTCCGTCCGCGAACAGGGATTTGAAGGCGTACAGCGATTCAACGGGTAAACGGGTGGAAGCCACAGCGGCGACCTTGCCCTTTAACGGAGTCAGGTTTTGGGCCAGGAGTTGCAGGGCGTCCTCCCAGGTGGTGGAAACCAGTTTGCCATCCACACGCTTGAGGGGCGAGGTGAGGCGTGCCCGCTCCTGCTCGACGGGCAGGAAGCGTCCAGACTTGCACAGCGTCCCAGCGTTGGGAGCGTCATAGTCGCCTGTAATTTTTACGATGCGATTATCGCGGGTGTGGATTTCGATCCCGCAGCCGAGCGAGCAGCCGCGGCAGATGGAGCGCGTGACGGTCAGATTCTTTTCCTGGCCGAGGTAGGCGCTCTGGCGGTCGATGAGCGCGCCCGTGGGACAGACCTGCACGCAGGAGCCGCACGAGATGCAGGAGCTTTGTCCGAGCGGCACGTTGGTATCGGCCACGACGATGGTGGCCGCGCCGCGTTCCTCCACGTTGAGCGTGAAGTTGCCCGACATCTCGGCGCAGGCGCGGATGCAGCGGCGGCACAGGATGCAGCGGTTGTTATCGAGGATGAAGTACGGGTGACTGGTGTCGACGGGGAAATTCGTCCATTGCGGCTGCATGGGCCAGTGAGTCATGTGCTCGTCGTAGGCTGCGTTTTGCAGTTCGCAATCGCCGCCGCTGACCTGGCAGAACGGGCAGAAGTGGTTGCGCTCGCTGAACAGCAGGGAGAGGATCACGTTGCGCGATTTCTTGAGCGCGGGCGTCTCGGTCTCGATGACCATGTTGTCCGCGGCGGGCAGGGTGCAGGCCGCAATCGGCACGCGCATCCCTTTGACTTCCACCACGCACAAGCGGCAGCCGCCGTAGGGCGTCAGGTTGGGATGGTCGCACAGGGTCGGGATTTTGATGTCGTTCTGGCGGGCGGCATTCAAGACCGTGGTGCCTTCGGCGACTTCGATGGGTTTACCGTTGATGGTTAAGTTGATCATGATGCCTCTACGATAAAACTTCAATGGCGTTGAAGTTGCAGACCTGGGCACAAATGCCGCAGCGGATGCAGGTCTTCGCGTCGATGGTGTGGACTTGTCGGCGTTCGCCGCTGATGGCTTCCACGGGGCAGTTGCGGGCGCAGACGGTGCAGCCTGTGCAGGTCGACGCGATGATCTCATAGCGGATGAGCGCGCGGCAGACCCTGGCGGGGCAGCGTTTCTCCACCACATGGGCCACGTATTCATCGCGGAAGTGTTTGAGCGTGCTGACGACGGGATTGGGCGCGCCTTGACCAAGTCCGCACAATGAGTTCTTCATCACTTCTTCGCACAGCAGTTCGAGCTGGTCGATGTCAGCCAGCTTGCCCTTGCCGTTGCAGATTTTTTCGAGGAGGTCGAGGATGCGGCGGGTGCCGACGCGGCAGGGTGTGCATTTGCCGCAGGATTCTTCCTGGGTGAATTCCATGAAGAAGCGGGCGATGTCGACCATGCAGGTCTCGTCGTCCATGATGATCAGGCCGCCCGAACCCATCATCGAGCCAGCCGCGGTCAGGGCTTCGTAATCGAGCGGCAGGTCGAGGTGTTCTTCGACCAGGCACCCGCCCATCGGGCCGCCCGTCTGAATGGCTTTGAACTGCTTGCCGTCCTTGATGCCCCCGCCCACGTCGAAGATGACATCGCGCAGGCTCAGGCCGAACGGCACTTCGATCAGGCCTGTGTTGACCACGTCGCCTGCGATGGCAAAGGTCTTGGTGCCCTTGCTTTTCTCGGTGCCCATCGCCGCGTACCAGTCCGCGCCGTGCAATAAAATCTGCGGGACGACGGCATAGGTCTCGACGTTGTTGTTGTTGGTCGGTTTGCCCCACACGCCTTTGACGGCGGGGAAAGGCGGGCGCGGACGCGGTTCCCCACGTCGGCCTTCGATGGAGGCGATCAGCGCCGTCTCTTCGCCGCACACGAATGCCCCCGCGCCCATGCGGACTTCCAGGTCGAAGGAGAAGTCGGTGCCGAAGATGTTACTGCCCAGGAAGCCGAACTCGCGCGCCTGTTCGATGGCGACGTTGAGGTTGGCCACCGCGATGGGATATTCCGCGCGGCAGTAGATGTAGCCCATGCTGGCGCCGATGGCGTAGGCCGCCAGGATCATGCCTTCGACCACCGAGTGCGGATCGCTCTCGAGCACGCGGCGGTTCATGAACGCGCCTGGGTCGCCTTCGTCGGCGTTGCAGGTCAGGTATTTCGGGTTATCGGGGACTTGTCGGCAGAGCTGCCACTTGCGGGCGGCAGGGAAGCCCGCGCCGCCGCGTCCACGCAGGCCCGAGCGCATGACTTCGTCGATGACCTGTTCGGGCGTCATGGAGGTCAGCGCGTTGGCGAGGGCCTGGTAGCCATCCTCCGCGATGTATTCTTCGATGTTGTGCGGGTCGATCTTGCCGCAGTTGCGCAGCACGATGCGGACTTCCTTGGCCTTGGGCGCGCCGAGTTCGTCATCGGTGACGAGGGTCTCCCTGGCGACGAACTTTTCGACCACGCGTCCCTTGAGGAAATGCTCTTCGACCAGGTACGGGATGTCGTCCACGCTCAGGTTGGCGTAATGCACATTTTCGGGATACACCACCAGGTCGGGGCCGAAGCGGGCGGGGTCGCCCAGGCGGGAGGTTTCCAGCACCTGGATCTCGTCGATCAGGCCCCAGGAGACCAGCTCGTCGTTGAGCGCATCCACGATCTCGTGCGCGCCCATGTCCAGGCACTGCGGGTCGACAGATACTAAAACGTGCGAACGGAAAAATTTCATTTGGCCTCTGTGGGGATGAGGTTGGCTTCCACAACCTTGCCGCCAAGGATGTGCTGTTCCATGATCTGGCGCGCAACGTAGGGCGTCACCTTGCCATAGGTCACGGGCGCGGCCTCCCCGATGATGACCTGGATGACGGGTTCCAGCAAGTCGAGGCCGAAGTTGCCCGTCTGGCGCACGGTGACATCGGTCAGTCCCTTCTCTTCGATCAGGGTCAGGAATTCCTTGAGCGTGTCGCGCGCGCCTGCGGCGATGCCGGGCGTGCCCATGCCGATGACGATCTGAACGCGCGCGTTGGTGGTCTTGATGTCGCGTTTCTTCAAGGCTTCTTCGCGGATCCTTTTCAAATCTTCCAGTGACTTTACGGTTGGCATAGGTTCTCCTTATTTCCGAGCCTCGGCGATCCCATCTTCGAACGAGGAGCGCAGAAAAGTGATGACATTGGGGTGGGTGAGGGAAAGCCCCTCCAGGGTTTCCTTCACGGGCTGGTCGTCGAATTCATAGATACGCGGACTGCCTTTGAAAGGCGGTCGATAACTGTAGGTAAAGACCCAGTGGATTTCGGGGTGAGCCACTTCGAGCGTGAGGAAGGTGACGGACAGGTTGCCAAGCGGCATACGGTCGATGTGTGAATGCTGAAAGGAAGCCTCGATCCTGGTGCCCGTCCCTGGCCTGGACGAGATGTCCAGCCTGCCGTTGCAGGTCTCGGCCTGTTCCTTGAGCAGCGGGATGCCCAGGCCCACGCTGCGCGTGGTGCGGCTGGTGAAGAATGGGTCGGCCAGGTGCTTGACCGTTTCCCCGTCCATGCCGCGCCCGTCATCCTCCACGCTGACCGTGAGCTGGTCGGTGCGAAAATCCTCCGCCACGCGGATGCGCACGGTTCTGGCGTCTGCGCTGACGCTGTTCTCTGCCAGGTCGATAAGGTGAAGGGCGATTTCTTTCACGGTGATTCTCTAAGGGAGCGTTCCTGTATTGCTATCCTTCCAGCAACTTCTTGATCAACTGCGGGAACTTGTTGGGCTTGATGCGGCCCACGACTTCATCGTCCACGGTGACGACGGGCGCCTGCGAACACGCGCCCACACAGCGGCAGACTTCCATCGTCAGCTGGCCGTCGGCGGTGGTCTTGCCGATGTCGGTGCCCGTCAACTGCTTGGCCTTGTCCATCAATTGCGGGACGCCGCCAACGTAGCAGGCGGTGCCCATGCAGAATTTGACCGTATGTTTGCCGCGCGGCTGGGTGGTGAAGAACGAGTAGAACGTCACCACGCCATGCACCGCGCCGACGGGGACGCGCATCTTCTTCGCCACGTAGCGCTGCATCGGCTCGGACACATATCCGACCTGCTTCTGGGTTTCATTCAGGATGACCATCAACGCGCCGGGGCGATGACGGTGGGTGGCGATGATCTCGTCCAAAAGGGTGCGCTTGTTCTCGCAAATTTCTTCGGTGTGGGTGGTTTCGGGCATGAGGGATGCTCCAGTGGGTGATTATTTTCACAATATTGTACTTATTTTCACAAATAAGTTTACCCCCACCCCATCCTGGCGTCAATAACGAATGTCATGTCATCCCATGACAGTTGTCGCGCCATTTCTGATCGTGGATTGCAGACTTCAGTCTGCAATCACCAATAAAGCGGACTGAAGTCCGCACTCCGTTTCTCAAAAATGGAAGTGGACTTCAGCCCGCATAATATAATACCCACGGGTGAAAATTGCGCTTTCCATCCTCTAAAAAAGCGCAATTTTCACCCGAGTGCGGTATAACAACGGGCTGAAGCCCGCGCTCTGTTTGTTGAATGTTGGAATGCAGATTTCAGTCTGCAAGTTGGGACAGGATTCTCATCCGGCGCCCATCCATCCCCCGTATGGCCTTGCGAATTTCCGCAATCGTTGCTGATTCAATCTCGAACTCCATTGCCCCCAAAAATTCCTCGGGAAAATGCACGTCCCCACTTTGCATCAAAGGGAACCCCGCGATCTGGGGATATTGCCTGCGCGCGGATGCAGGCGTGGTGTGCCGCGAAATCTCCAGGGCCTCGAAGATCGGGGATGCAAATCCCAGGGTGGCCAGCAGCCCGTAGGCGCGCCGTTCGACGTGCGCGGGAATCGCCAGTCCGCCCAGCGCGTTGACTTCCGTGACCGCCTCTTCGAGGGAAATATCCACGTTGGCAATCAGCATCCTGGCTTCACTGCGGATGAATTCCCCCGTCGCATCGACGACATATTGCGGCCCGATGTGCTCCTCGTCATTGTGCAGATCCGCCATGCGGGCGTCGACGCTGCGCTGCCAGGCCTCGGCCTGCTCCAGGCCATCGAACAGGCACAGCAGGTGGACTTCCTCCCGCGTCTGCAACTCCATGCCCGCCAAAACGGAGAGGCCCGTGCCCCGCGCCGCCTCCATTACCGCGCCGACGTTGGCCGTCGCATTATGGTCGGTGATGGCGATTAGGTTAATTCCCCGTTCGAGCGCGGACTGCACGATCACAGGCGGAATCATCTCCACGCCCCCGCAGGGCGAGAGGACGGTGTGTACGTGAAGTTCAGCGCGGTAGGTAAACATGGTCTTTTGTCGTTGCGAGGAGGGCGCGGCCCGACGAAGCAACCTCCCTATTTACATGAGATTGCTTACCCTGCGGGTACAATGTCGGGCGGGAAAACACCGCCCTCGCAATGACGAAAATCACCGAATCCCCAGCTCCCACAACCTGCCGGCCACTTCATAACTCGGCGCGGAGGTGGAAAGCAGGGTCACGTTCTGATCGTTGGCCTTGGCGATGACGTCAGGCTCGGGCTGGGCGTTCTCGGTGAGGATGACCGCCGCGACTTCGCGCAACGAAGCAACGGCCACCACGTTCATGTGCGCCTGCAGCGTGACCCACACGGCATCGGGTTGGGCGCCTGCCATGACACAACTCAACAAGTCGGAGGCGTACCCGCCCCGGGGCGTGACGGCGGAGAAATCCCGCGGGGCGGTCAAAATTTTCAGGTCGAGTTTGGCGATGATCTCTTGCAGGGTCATAAACACTCCTTGGTCAGATGCCAGGCTTCCCGTCCCCATCGGCGGCGCTGAACTTCTCGTCGGGCCGCAGGTGGATTTCCATCATCAGGCGCGTGCCCTTGCCCGCCCCGGAGAAGATTTCCATCTTGTCCACGCAGCTTTTGATGTTGACCAGTCCCATGCCTGCGCCGAAACCCATGCTGCGGGCCTCCTGTGGCGCGGTCGACCAGCCTGGCTGCAGGGCCTTGTTCACGTCGGGGATGCCCGGGCCGTCGTCGGTGGTTTGCATCAGGATGCGGTGCGGTTCGATCTGCACTCGCAGGATGCCGCCGTGGGTGGTGTGGATGATGAGATTCATCTCGGCTTCGTAAACGGCGATGCCGCACTGGCGGGCCAGTTGGGCTGCGGCGCCCAGCCGCAGCAGCGCGCGCTTGATGTGACTGGAGGCCTGCCCGCCGTTGATGAAATCGCGCGGCTTGATCTTGTAGCGCAGGGTCAGGCTGGTGCGGTCGGAGGTGATGTCCTCGAACAGATGCCGCACGCGGTAACGGCGGATCTCTTCCTCTTTATAATCCTTGCGGATGGCCACCAGCACGCCGCGCGTGATGTCGCCCTTGGTGATCATGCCCACCAACTGGTCGTGTTCGTTGGTCACGGGCAGGCGTCCGATGTTGGTGCGGGTGAAGGTTTCGAGGGCCTTGACCACCGGCTCGTAGGACTTGACGCTGATGACGCTGGCCGTCATATACTTGCGAATCGGCGCCGCCAGGTCGTTGTCGGTCATGGCGCGCATCAGGTCTTCGGTGCTGATGATGCCCGCCAGGTTCCCACCCTCCATCACGGGCGCGCCCGAGATGCGGCGGGTGCGCAGCAGGTCGACCACGTCGCGCATGGTCTGGTCGGGGCTGAGGCTGAAGACTTCGCGGCTCATCACCTCGAAGATGCGCAGGTCGTACGACAACTCCTCGATGCGCGTGATCTCCTGCGCGTCGGTGTCGGTGATGGGGCGTCCCTTGCGTCCCTGCGTTTCCTGGAGGGTGTTACTCATGGCTGCCGTTCATGGCCGTCTCGAAACTATGCAGGCCGGCGCAATACAGCCGACCGCACAACTCGAACATGCCCTTGTGACTCGAGACCAGCGGGATGTTCTCCTGCGTGGCCAGGGCCACCATCTCGGGCGTCGGCTGCTTGCCGCGCAGGAAGATGATCGCGCGCACGTCGGCCATCTGGGCCGTGCGCACCACCTGCATGTTGCACAGGCCCGTCAACAGCACGGCCTCGGGCTTGACCACGGCCAGCACATCGCTCATCAGGTCCGCGCCGCAGCCGCCCAGAATTTCGTGGTCGACGAGAATATCGGGATTCAGCACCCTGCCTTGCACATGTTTGATAATTTCGCTTAATTTCATGGATAAACCTATCACGGGTATTATGACGTATTCGCGCGGGAATGGGTGGACACTTCTTCCTTCATGGATAGGTGACTATTATCTCATATTGTGTAAAAAATCACAAACCCAAGTCTCCCCTATGAGGGCGAAGCGAGCGGGGTGCAGGTGGCGTCGATGCCGCCGGCCGGGCGGATATCGTCGATGTGCAGCGCATCATCGAACGGGACCAACTCGAAGCGCAGGAAGGTCGGCTTCCGCTCGGCGGTGAGCGCGCTTTCGCCCCGTTTATAGGTGTGCAGTTCGACCATCACCGCTGTGGGAGAACAATCGTACAGCCAATACGTCATCTGGACAGGCCACCAGTTTTCCTGGAAGTAGCTCAACTCGCATTTGTCCTGCGGGTTGCACTGGCCGTCATTGGTCAGCAAGGCCCACGATTGGGACAGGTCGGCGACGCTTTGGGCTTCGTTGATCTGCCTGAGATAGGTATCCACGACCATGTACGCAATGCTGGAGCCGGGCGCCGGGGAAGCCGCCTGCGTCACCGCCTCTGTGGGCGGGATGGGGGTCAGGGCCGTACCGCAGGCCGTCAGCCATAAGGCCAGGATCCCAACCAGGATCGGGATGGCAAGTTTTCTCATTTCATCTCCTTGGATTGAATCTGTGGTGTCTTCTCATATTTTGGGGCGTGTTCTGGAGTCCCGAAGTTCTACTTCGGGAAAATGCGCAAGTAGAACTTGCGCACTCCAAATTACCCCAGGAAATTGAGAAGGTACTTTTTTTCTCGTGCCACTCATGGGGGAGGCGTTTTTCTTGACCGCGTTCCCGCCCTATTGTATGATGAATTCACTCGATTGTGAAATTTCCCCTGGCATCCAGGGACCATCCTGGCGGGGAACCAGACTCAAGGCTGCGGCGTCCTGTGGGTGCGTATCGAAAGCGGAACGACAAGGCTTTGGCGCGGAGGGTTCGTTCATGACAGAAAAAAGTGCAAACACAAGCAACGCAAGGCGCATCGGATTGCTGATCATCGTCCTGACGGCGCTGGCCGGCCTGGGCTGGTGGCTGAAGGACGCCGTCCTGCCCGCGCCCCTCACCGCGATCCCCCTGGCCTCCCCCACGGGCGGCGGGGCTGCCACGCCTGTCCAAGGCGATTCCGAATCAAACGGAGAACCATACAACATGAACGTTCAATTGAGCGCGGGCCAGGCCGGGAGCGAAACATCCCAGCCCAACCCATTGGCAACCGGAGAGCCACTCTCCGCGGAGGAGATCGGGCAGATTCTGGCGCGGCTGCCGGCCCTGCCCCCTGGCGCGGGTGAACAGGTCGACTTCCAACTGCCGCAGGAATTGCTGCCGCCCCCACAGCCCGGCGAAACGGTCACCGACCCCTTCCCGCCCCTCGACGTGGAGACCGGCCCGGGCCACGTCGAGAGCGGCCCGCTGGAGGTGCTGCGCTACGCCCCGCAGGGCGAGATTTCCATCGCGCCCTTCATCAGCATTACCTTTAATCAGCCCATGGTGCCTCTGGGGACGCTGGGCGACCTGGCCGCGCAGGATGTGCCCGTCCGCATCGCCCCCGACCTGCCCGGGACCTGGCGCTGGCTGGGTACCCGCACCCTGACCTTCGAATACGACTCGGCCCAGGTCGACCGCCTGCCCAAGGCCACCGAGTACCGCGTCACCGTGCCGGCCGGGACCAAATCGCCCAGCGGCGGGGAACTGGCCGAAGCCGTCACCTGGACCTTCTCCACGCCCGCGCCCCGCATGGTTTCCAATTATCCCTACAGTTCGCCGCAGCGGCTCGACCCGGTCATCGTGGTGATCTTCGACCAGCGCATCGACCCGCTGTCGGTGCTGCCCACCATCCGTGTGGATGCGGGCGGACAGGCGGTCAAGCTCATCCTGGCCAACCAGGCCGACCTGGAGCGGGACGAGCAGGCGGGCCAATGGGTTCAGGGCGCGCCCGAGGGACGCTGGATCGCCTTTCGGGCGGTCGAATCCTTCCCGGCGGATACCGCCATCACGGTCAGCATCGGCCCCAACACGCCCTCCGCCGAGGGGCCGCGGGTCACCCAGGACGTGCAGACCTTCGGCTTCTCGACCTACGCCCCCCTGCGCATCGTCGATTATGGCTGCGGCTGGGCCTCGGACCCCTGCCCGCCGCTGACGCCTTTCCGCATCCAGTTCAACAACCCCATCGACGCGGAAATCTACACGGACGAACTGCTGCGCATCTCACCCGAAATCCCCGGGCAGTTGATCAACCTGTACCATTCCGAGTTGAACATCAGCGGCCAGACCCGCGGGCAGACCACCTACACGGTCACGGTCTCGGGAAAGATCCAGGACATCTACGGCCAGACTCTAGGCGACGATACCCGCCTGACCTTCAAGGTCGGCAAGGCCGATGCCTACCTGTTCGGCTCGGGCCAGAACTTCGTGACCCTCGACCCGTCGCTCACCAAGCCTATTTTTTCGCTATACGCAATCAACCAGGACAAGCTGGACCTGCAAATCTACGCGGTTCAACCCGCCGACTGGCCGGCCTTCACCGCCTACCTGGATGCCTGGCGCTGGGAAAGCGATGTCCCCTCACTGCCGGGAAAGCGGGTCTACAATGACAGCATGAAGCTCGACCTGCCCACCGACACCCTCTCGCAGGTGGACATCGACCTAAGTCGCTACACGAAAGACAATTTCGGCCACTTTATCGTGATTGCCGCCCCGCCCAAGGCCCTGTTCGAGGATGATTCAGCCCGCTGGCGGCGCATGTCGCAGACCGTCGTCGCCTGGGTGCAGGTGACGCAGATCGGGCTGGACGCCTTCACCGATTCCACCCAAATGGTGGCCTGGGCCACCGACCTGAAGAACGGCTCCCCGCTCCGGGGCTTGAACATCCTGCCCGATGGATTGAAGACCGCGGCCAAAACGGATGCGGGCGGCGTGGCGCGCTTCGACCTGCCGGTGGGAGCGAGTTTCCTGGTGGCGCAAAAAGGCGCCGATTCGGCCCTGCTGCCGCGCTACTGGGGCTGGGACCCCAGTTTGCAACGCGACAGCCTGCGCTGGTACGTGTACGACGACCGCCAGATGTACCGTCCGGGCGAGGAAGTCCACCTCAAGGGCTGGCTGCGCATGATCGGCGGCGGCCCGAATGGGGATGTGACCCTGCCCGACCCGCAGGTGACTTCGCTCTCCTACCAGATCACCGACCCGCTTGGCAACAGCCTCGGCTCGGGCCAGGTGGATGTCAATGCCCTGGGCGGATTCGACTTCGCCTTCACCATCCCCGAGCAGGTCAACCTGGGATATGCCCAGGTCAGCATGAACACGACCCCCTCCCTGAACGGAAGCTATTACAGCCACAGCTTCCAAATCCAGGAATTCCGCCGCCCCGAGTTCGAGGTCACGGCCAGGAATGAGACAGAAGGTCCGTACTTCGCCGGCGACCAGGCCCAGGTCAGCGTGGAGGCGAAATACTACGCCGGCGGCGGCCTGCCCAACGCGGACGTCACCTGGCTGGTGACCACCTCCCCGGGCAGCTACTCCCCGCCCAACTGGCCCGACTTCACCTTCGGCACCTGGCAACCCAGGTGGTGGTTCGAGTACATCCCCTCCGGGAACGGCGGCACAACCCAGATCTTCAGCGGCAGGACCGACGCCGCGGGCGTGCATTCCCTGAACCTCGATTTCGAGGCGCAAGGCGAAGCCGACCCCAAACCGTTCAGCGTCACCGCCGAAGCCACCGTCATGGATGTCAACCGCCAGGCCTGGACCAGCTCCACCTCCCTGCTGGTACACCCTGCCGACCTGTACATCGGCCTGCGCTCCCAGCGCTACTTTGTTGGCCTCGGCACGCCGCTCCAGATCGACTTCATCGTCACCGACCTGGACGGGAACGCCGTCAGCGGCAGGCCTGTCGTCCTGACCGCCGCGCGCATGGAATGGAAACTGGTCAAGGGCGAGTGGGTCGAGCAGGCCGCCGAAACGCAGACCTGCGAGAAGACCTCGAAGTCCGAGCCTGACTCCTGCACGTTCGAGACCGCCATCGGCGGCCGCTACCAGATCGCCGCCCTCGTGACCGACGAACAGGGCCGCAAGAACCAGAGCCAGATCACGCGCTGGGTCAGCGGCGGCGAGCGGCCCGCCTCCCGCAGGGTGGAGCAGGAACAGGTCACGCTCATCCCAGACAAGGAAAGCTACCAGCCCGGCGACACGGCCCAAATCCTGGTGCAGTCGCCCTTCAGCCCCGCAGACGGCCTGCTGACCGTCAGCCGCAGCGGCATCCTGTACACCCAATCCTTCCACATCGAGGATGGCTCCATCACCCTGGAGATTCCCATCCAGGAAAAGCACATCCCCAACTTGAACATCCAGGTCGACCTGGTCGGGGCCGCCCCGCGCACCGACGAGAGCGGCCAACCCCTGGCGGACCTGCCGGCACGCCCCGCCTACGCCAGCGCGCAGTTGAACCTGAGCATCCCGCCGCTGGAACGCACCCTGTCGGTGCAGGTCACCCCCGACGAATCCAAACTGGAACCCGGCGGCGAGACCATGCTGACCGTGATCGTGAAGGATGCGAACGGCCAGCCCGTGCCCGACGCCGAAGTGGCTGTGGTGGTGGTCGACGAGGCCGTCCTGGCCCTGAGCAATTACCAGCTGGTCGACCCGCTGGGCGTCTTCTACTCCCACCGCTCCGCGGATGTCGCCAGCCTGTACGGGCGTTCCAGCATCATCCTGGCCGACCCGCAGGCGCTGACGCAGGAAGTCGAGTTGTCCCAAAAATCCGCCAGCATGATGCTGGCTGCGGGCGCGCCCATGCCCACCGGGACGCCCATGGAAATGCCTGTCATGGTGGAAGAAGGCTTTGTCGGCGGCAGGGACGCGGAACAGACGGCCATCACCGTGCGCTCCGACTTCAATCCGCTGGCGGCCTTCGAACCGACCGTGCGCACCTCCTCCAACGGCGAGGCGCGCGTGCGCATCCAACTGCCCGACAACCTGACCCGCTACCGCATCATGGCTGTGGCCGTGGACGAGAGCGGACAGCAATTCGGCTCGGGCGAATCCAACCTGACGGCGCGCCTGCCGCTGATGGTGCGCCCCTCCGCGCCGCGCTTCCTCAACTTCGGCGACCGCTTCGAACTGCCCGTTGTGCTGCAAAACCAGACCGACCAGCCCATGACCGTGAATGTCGCCATCCGCGCCTCCAACCTCAACTTGCTGAGCGCGGGCCAGCGCGTGACCGTCCCCGCCAACGACCGCGTGGAGCTGCGATTCGAGGCCGCCGCGGACATGGCAGGCACTGCCGTGATCCAATTCGCGGCAACCGCGGGCGACTACGCCGACGCGGCCACCGTCAGCCTGCCCGTCTTCACGCCCGCCACCACCGAGGCATTCGCCACCTACGGCGTGCTGGATGCGGACGGCGCCATCGCCCAACCCGTGCTGTATCCCACGGGCGTCTTCCCGCAGTACGGTGGGCTGGAAGTCAGCACCTCGTCCACCGCCCTGCAAGCCCTGACCGACGCCGTGTTGTACCTGCAAAATTATCCGTACGAATGTTCCGAGCAGTTGTCCTCGCGCATCCTGTCCGTGGCCGCCCTGCGCGACGTGCTGTCCGCCTTCGAGGCCGAGGGGCTGCCCTCACCCGCCGAAATGGAAGCCGCCGTCGACCGCGACCTGGCCCGCCTGCAGGGGATGCAAAACAACGATGGCGGATTCCCCTACTGGCAGCGCGGCTTCGACTCCAATCCGTTCAACAGCATCCACGTGACGCACGCCCTGGTGCGCGCCGGGCAAAAGGGATTCGACGTCCCCGACCAGATGCTGCAAAGCGCCCTGAGCTACCTGCGCCAGATCGAAGACCATTACCCAAGCTGGTACGGCTCCAACACCCGCCGCACCTTGAGCGCCTACGCCCTGTACGTGCGTAACCTGGCCGGCGACCGCGACGCGGCCAAAGCCCAAAGCCTGCTGAACGAAACCAACCTGGAGAACTTCTCCTTGCAGACCATCGGCTGGCTGTGGCCCGTAATCGACGATGAACAGCAACTGGAGGCCATCCGCACCCACGTCAACAACCGCGTGGTCGAGACGGCGGGCGCGGCCAACTTCACCACCGCCTACGACGACCAATCCTACCTGCTGCTCAGCTCCGACCGCCGCACCGACGCCATCCTGTTGGACGCGCTGATCAAAGACAACCCGCAAAGCGACCTGATCCCCAAGCTGGTCAACGGCCTGCTGGCCCATCGCGTCAAGGGCCGCTGGGGCAACACCCAGGAGAACGTCTTCGTCCTGCTGGCGCTGGACCGCTACTTCAAAACCTACGAATCCGAGACGCCCGACTTCGTGGCGCGCATGTGGCTGGGCGATACCTACGCCGGCAGCGTCGAATTCCACGGTTACAGCACCGAACAGCACGAGACCCTCGTCCCGATGAACTACGTGCTGTCCGAAACCGCCGGCGGCACTCAGAACTTCATCCTCAGCAAGGACGGCGCGGGCCGCCTGTACTACCGCCTCGGCCTGCGCTACGCCCCCACCGACCTGAACCTCGACCCGCTCGACATGGGCTTCGTGGTCACGCGCACCTACGAAGCCGTGGACGACCCCGAAGACGTCTACCAGGACGAAGGCGGAGTCTGGCACATCAAAGCCGGCGCGCGCGTGCGGGTGCGCCTGACCATGCTGGCCCAGGACCGCCGCTACCACGTCGCTCTCACCGACCCGCTGCCGGCTGGGCTGGAGATCGTCAACCCCGCCCTGGCCGTCTCCGGCTCCACACCCCAGGACCCGACCGACCCCAACCTCCAGTATGGATGGTGGTGGCGGGGGACCTGGTACGAACACCAAAACCTGCGCGACTACCGCGCCGAAGCCTTCACCTCCCTGCTGTGGGACGGCGTCTACGAATACACCTACATCGCCCGCGCCACCACCCCCGGCACCTTCATCGTCCCGCCTGCCAAGGCCGAGGAGATGTATTCCCCCGAGGTGTTTGGCAGGAGCGGGAGCGATTGGGTGATTGTGGAGTAGGATTTGCGATGTCCCGCCCCAAGTCACGGACTTGGGGCGGGAATGTATGGGGAAGAATGAATTTCAAAATTGTTAACCCAAATTTCACACAAACAAGTACAAACCAGTACAAATGTCTATAAACACGAATTGACACCGTCAGAAGAGTGTAATACCATATGAACCATTAAAAAGAGATAAGAATTCTCCGGGGCAACACTTTTACAGGTTTGGCGGGCGTTTGTTTTCAGAACCACAACAGTAAGCAATTCGAATCCTTGCACGGCTGGACAGGGAACCATGCATCATGCCAATGTAGGTACGCAAAGCCATCTTACACACAAAACGCAATGGCGTTCTTGTTTCTTTTTGCGTTGATACCTGGCACCAATCGAAAGAGATTGCCTCATGAACCTGCTCAAAGTCAAGCCTGCGGAAGACACATACACGGTGCTGGACACCGAGCCTCTGTGGACGGTGGAGGAGGTAGCGAAGTACCTCCGCTTGAAGCAGGAGACGGTGCGCCTGATGGCAAGGAAAAACCAGTTGCCGGCGCTCAAGGTGGGG
>JBMOMS010000027.1:17479-27094 GCA_049324895.1 Chloroflexota bacterium | reverse complement strand
TATTGTGTTTTGGTATATCACCATTTGCTGCACATTGCTGGTTCTTTGAAAGGCAATATATACTTAAGAATGCATCTCAACAACATAAAG
Source organism: Chloroflexota bacterium (assembly GCA_049324895.1). Classification (GTDB taxonomy): domain Bacteria; phylum Chloroflexota; class Anaerolineae; order Anaerolineales; family Villigracilaceae; genus JACPVF01. The sequence goes on along the minus strand of JBMOMS010000027.1, from coordinate 27,004 downwards.
GCGCAAAAAGTGCCGAATACTGGATTACTGTTGATCCTAATAACCCACCTGTTTGGGCCAAATCATTTGGCGGCACTTTAGACGATGCATTTAAAATCATCAAGAAAAGCATATGAAAAAATATTATGGAAGGGCATTATGATTTTCAACAAAGCTGATCCTGAATTTGATCTATTAGCAACAGCTGCCGCCTACATAAAACCAGAATTTGAAAAAGACTCATCTTCGTGGGCAAATAGCCCGTTTAATTGGGCACGCAGCCTGCCTTCAGGCTCTAAAGGAAAACTAGGAAAAAGACTCATTTATCAATGGTGCGCCATAAAGGGTCTGTCCATTAACAGTAGCCCAGATTCCGAAGCTGATATGCTAATCAATGGTCACAGAGTAGAAATTAAATTTTCTACTCTGTGGGAAAATGGGATTTATAAATTTCAGCAAATTCGGGATCAAAATTATGAATATTCTGTTTGTCTTGGTGTTTCTCCTTTTGAAGCCCATTGTTGGGTTTTGAGCAAAAAGATATTGAAAGACTTTGTTATTGGGCACATGGGCCAACATACAGGTTCTGGAGGCAAGGAAACGGCTTGGTTTACAGTTGATCCTAACAAACCGCCAGATTGGATTCTCCCTTATGGTGGCACTCTTGATAAAGCATATCAAGTTCTAAAGGGTCTTAGTCACAAAAAGAAACTCGCTGGATAGCCCAGCGAGTTTTTTCATCAGTAATGAATCTCGACTGTCGTGCCGAAGCCGCGGAAATAGTATTTCGTGTCCAGGCCGTCGGTGGTGTGGGGCGGCCTGGCCCAGCGGAACAGCCACCTGGCCTCGTTGGAGCGCATGTTGATGCAGCCGTGGCTCATGGGCGAGCCGAAATTCTCGTGCCAGTACGTGCCGTGGAAGGCATGGCCCACATCGGTGAAGAAACAGGTCCAGGGCACACCGGGCAGTTCGTAGCCGTCGGCGTCGGCCAGCAGGTTGCCGTTGCCCATGTGCTTGGAGGGCATCTTCTCTTCGATGTTGAATTTTCCAATGGGGGTCTTGGTGGAAATTTCCTTCGGGTTGCGGCGCGCATTGGGCAGGCCCGAAGAGATATTGGTCTGAAAGACGAGGCTGCCCTTCTCGTAGGCGGTCAGCACCTGGGTGGTCAGGTTGACCTCGATGTGTTTATCCTCCCAGGCCAGGTCGGGGGAAATGGGCGTGACCTCGTCATGCGGGATGGGGCGCAGGTGCATGGCGGGGGCGTAGTAGGTGCCCGTCAATTCATCGAAGATGCGGTAGTAGGGCGTGCCGTCGGGACCGTCCACGATGGCATCCACCCAATGCACAGATTCGTAGTACAACCTGGGGTTCATGGGCTTCCAGCCATAGGATTTGCTGTAAAGATAGGGCTGGGTGTACGGCACCGACACATCCACCAGGCGGCGTTCGCCTTCGGGGATGAAATCCAGCGGGAGGTTGTAGATGGTGCGCACGCGCTGCAGGCGGGCGCGGTGCATATACCCGCCCCACACCTGGTACCAGACGGGGTTGTAGGCCGGCTCCTCGGCGGTCACTTCGCCGTAGACGTGAACCAGGTCATCCCGATACCAGGTGCCCGTGATGACGCTCTTGTCCGAGGGCTGCTTGTAGACGCTGACGGAGGTGGTGGCGACGCGCGCGACGTTGCTGTCGTCGAATCCGCCCAGGCTGGCAGGCAGCAGGGGCGAAAAGGCCAGGCTGGCCGCGCTGAGGCCCCCAAATTTGAGGAAATCGCGGCGGGTCAATTTGGACATCATGGGCATGATTCTACCCGAAAAAGTTTACGGTTAAATGAGAACTGCCCTTCGCGCGGCGAGGGGCAGTTTCGAGTATTCGATTTTCGGGTCAGGCCTCGGCAGGCTCGGGGATCATATCCTTGAGCAGGATCTCAAGCGCCATGGTGTGGCCGCAACGTTTGTGGGTCAGGAAAAATTCACAGTCGCAGACAAAAGTACCGTTGTCGAAGGTTACGTGATGATCATTATTGTCGCCATGGAAGGTGAGATCGAATTGATTGAAGCGAAAGCGGCGGCGGTCTTCCGCGTAGCGCTTGGCTTTTTCGAGCTTGCCGATCAGTCCATAATCCATTGTGGGGTTCTCCTTTTCGGAAAAGGTAAACAAAAAGGCACACGGGGATACCGCGTGCCTTTGTTTCAAAAGCGGGGGGTTTCGCCAAACATTCGCATAGGGTGGGTTGACCTTGCCGCCAGTATAGTCACTTTCAGGGGGCAAGTCAACACCCAAAAGTCACAATTTTCAGATTCGTTAAGGTGACGTACATCAATCGTTGACCAAACGTTCATCATTTGGCTACGCGCATCACGTGCCCCAATCGCGCAGGTACAGGAAATCGTAGCCGATGGTGCGGTTGCTGATCTTGGCGATGGGCGGAGACATGCGCTTGAACTGGAAGCGGCGCACGCGCGCCACCACCCCATTGACGAACTTCTCGTCGAAGCCGGCCTCGACCGCCTCCTGGGGCATGTAGCGCTGGTCGACCAGCAGGTAGAGCAATTTGTCCACGTCGGCGTAGGTGAATCCCAGTTCGCTCTCGTCGGTCTGCCCCGCCCACAGGTCGGCGGAAGGCGGCTTGTCCACGATGGGCGCGGGAACGTTCAGGGCGCGGGACAATTGCCGCACCTGGGTCTTGTACAGGTCGCCGATGGGGTTGATGGCGCTGGCCGAGTCGCCGAACAGGGTGCTGTAGCCCAATAGGATTTCGGTCTTGTTGCTGGTGCCGACCACCAGCCCCTTGAAGGCCTCGGATTGGTCGTACAGCACGATCATGCGCGCGCGCGCCATCAGGTTGCCCTTGCGCACCTTCGACATGTCCGGGTCGAGCTGGATGAGCGGCTCGACCACGTCGGTGATTTCGATGGTTTTGCTTTGCACGCCCAACTGGTCGATCAGCAGTTGGGCGTGGTCGAGCGAGTCGCGGCTGGAGGCTTTGTACGGCATGCGCACGGCCAGCACATTCTCAGGGCCAAGCGCCTGGGCCGCCAGGACGCACGAAAGCGCCGAGTCGATGCCGCCCGAGAGTCCCACCACGGCGCGGGAGAAGCCGACGCGCGTGATTTCGGATTGGATGAAGCCCGTCAGGATTTCGCGGGCCAGTTGGGTGTTGATGATCAGGTCGATGTCAGCCACGGGAAAGAATCCTGTCGAGTTCACTGCGCACCAGGCCGGTGCGCTCGTCGCGCAGCAGCGGCAGGCGGGCGCGCGTGCGGCGCAGTTGATTCAGGTCCAGTTCGGCGTGGGTCAGGGCTTCCTCGTTGTAGGGACCGTGGACCAGTTCCTCGCCGTTGGGGTCGAAGACGGTCGTCCCGCCCCAGAAGTGCAGGCCGTCCTCGTAGCCGACGCGGTTGGCGTGCGCCACGAAGCAGGTGAACATGCTGGCGTAGGCCATGTTGATGCGTTCCACCCAGCGCGCCGATTCGAGCTTCTCGTTGTCGCCCAGGCCGCGGCCCGGCGAAGCGGACGAGAACAACAGGATGTCGGCGCCGTCCAGCCAGAGCAGGTAGGGCGGCGAGGCGTGCCAGAAATCCTCGCAGATCAACATGCCCATGCGCCCGAAGCGCGTGTCGAAGGCCTTCACCGAATCACCCCAGGCAAAGAAGCGGCCCTCGTCGAACAGGCCGTAGGTGGGCAGGTAGACCTTGTGGTGGACGTGCAGCACCTTCCCGCCCGAGAGGTAGGCCGAGGCGATGAAGAAGCGGTGACGCGAATCCTCGTCCACGAAGCCGACCACCAGGTCCAGGTCACGGCTGGCTGCCAGGAGCGGCTTGAAGATGGGATCCTCCTCCGTCGGGCGATGGGCCACGAAGGAGACCAGGTCCTGCAAAACGTATCCCGTCAGCGAGAGTTCGGGGAAGACCAGCAGGTCGGTCCCTTGTTTTTTGGCTTCCTCGATCAGGCCGAGATGCTTGTCGAGGTTGGCCTGCACGTCACCGAGTTTGGTGTTGATTTGGGCAAGGGCAAGGTGTAGTTTCATCGGGGGAATCTTACCACCAAAGAAGCCCCGCAGGCTTGCGCCCGGCGGGGCTTCTCACAGATCAAGCCGCCTGAAAATTAAGGTTTGTAGACAAGCAGGTTATCGAAAAGAATGCCCACGTTCGGCTCGTCGAAGGTGCCCACGATCAGGCCGATGTCACCCGAGCTGAAACTGGCGTCGGTGGCGGTCGAAACCTGCTGGTTGTTGACATACAGGGTCAACGTGGAGCCGACACAATCCGCGCGGATGTGGTTGACGGCTGCCCCCAGGTTGATGGCCGAACTGGGCTGCATCTTGTCGGCGGACAGGTAGCTGAAGTTGCCTGCCTGATATTTGCCAATCACCTGGTAGCCGTCGCTGGAGACGATGAAGAAGTAGAAGTTATCGTCATCCACAAAGCGGCAGACCACGCCGAAACTGTTGTCGTCCGGGCCGCCGTTTTTGACGGTATCCACTTCGATGCGCACATCGCCCAGGGACTGGCCCGGGTGCGCCCACACATCCTGGTTGGCGGTGAAGGCCTGGAGCAGGTACTGGCCGTTGACGTAGCTGGCCGACTTGTTTGCATCCTGCTGGTCGGGCCAGCCGCTGTCGGGATTGGAGAAATCATCCTGGTACAGGACGGTCGCCATCGGGTTTTGAGGGGCGGGGCCGCTGACGGCATTGCACGCCAGGCTTGCCAGAACCAATACGGTCATTGCCAATAATATTTTTCTCATCTCGCATTCTCCTTGTCAAAGTGATAGGCCAAGTATAAGTTTTTTTTCCAAAACGTCCATCCCACCCTGTGGGGATGATCCCTGCCCGCGGCGGGTGAATCGAACGCGGCGGGAAAATATCCCGCCGCGTCGCTTGCCGATCCCAGGTCCGTGCGGGCCTGTTTTTTTACTTGGTCTGGCCTTTCCAGAACTCGTCATCCGTGGATTTGATCTCGGACATCTCGCCGGTGGCGATGAAAATGGTGCGCTCGCAGATGTTGGTCACGCGGTCGGCCACACGTTCGAGGTTGTGCGCCACCCACAACAGCCAGTTGGCGCGCTCGATGGACTTGGGGTCCTGGATGACGAAGGTCATCAGCTCGCGGTAGACCTGGAGGTAGAGCATGTCCACCTCGTCGTCTTCGAGCGGAATGGCGCGGGCGGCCTCCACATCCTCGTTGACGAAGGCGGTCAGGGCGCGGTGCAGCATGTCCACATCCTTCTGGGCCATGCGCGGGATGTCGATCAACGGCTTGAGCAGGGGCTGGTCGCCCATGCGGATGTTGATATTGGCGATGCCCTTGGCGTAGTCGCCCATGCGTTCCAGTTCGGAGATGATCTCCATGGTGGAAGCCAGGAAACGCAGGTCGTGGGCCATCGGCTGCTGGGTGGCAATCAGGATCATCAATTGGCCTTCGATGTCGAAGCGCTTCTTGTTGATGGCGCGGTCGTCCTCCAGGATCTTCTCGGCTGCCTGGATGTCCCGTTTCTTGAGCGCCTGGACAGAATTCAGGATGGCCTGCTCGGCCATACTGCCCAGTAACAATACTTCATCCTTGACCTGCTGTAATTCAGTTTCGAACGTTTTCCGAAGCATAGTATTCCTCTTTTTGTAATTACAGATATTGCATTATACCCATTTCGGTCATAATTTGCGCTTTTTGGGGAGGAGATGTCGCAAATTAACACCGCAGCAGGATAGGAGGCTACCCAAAACGCCCAGTCACGTAATCTTCTGTGCGCTTGTCCTTCGGGTTGGTGAAGATGCGGGTGGTCTCGTCGAACTCGATCACGCCGCCGGCGCGCTGGTCGTCGATCATCATCATGGCGGTGTAGTCCGAGGCGCGCGCCGCCTGCTGCATGTTGTGGGTAACGATGATGATGGTATAGTTCTTCTTGAGTTCCTGCATCAACTCTTCGATGCGCAGGGTGGAGATGGGGTCGAGCGCCGAGGCGGGTTCGTCCATCAGGATGATCTCGGGCTGGATGGCGATGGTGCGGGCAATGCACAGGCGCTGCTGCTGGCCGCCCGAGAGGGCGTAGGCGCTTTCCTGAAGTTTGTCCTTCACTTCCTCCCACAGGGCCGCGGCGCGCAGGGAGCTTTCCACCAGTTCGTCCATCTTGCCCTTGAATCCGTTGATGCGCGCGCCCCAGGCGATGTTCTCGTAGATGGATTTCGGGAATGGGTTCGGCTTCTGGAAGACCATGCCGATCTTTCGGCGCACTTCCACCGGGTCGATTTCCTTGCTGTACAGGTTTTGCCCCTGCAACAACAACTCGCCGGTAACGTGGCAGCTGGGGACAAAATCGTTCATGCGGTTGAAGGCGCGCAAAAGGGTGGACTTGCCGCAGCCGGAGGGGCCGATGATGGCGGTGATCTTCTGCCTCTCGACCTTCATGCTTACACCTTTTACGGCTGTGAAACTACCGTAATGGATGGAGAGATCGTTCGTTTCGATTGCGTAATGATTTTCCATGAGTCACTTCCACAAGTTGAGGATTACCATCTTCTCTGGAAACGGTTGCGAAGCAGGATCGCAGTGGCGTTCAAAGTCAGGAGCAGCGCAAGCAGAACCAGGATGGCGCCTGCGGCAATGGCATGAAATTCGGATTGGGCGCGGGTGGTCCACTGGTAGATCTGAATGGGCAGGGCGGTGAATTTCGAAAATGGGCTGTCCGGGTCCAGGCTGATGAAGGTGGAGGCGCCCACCACAATCAGCGGGGCGGTCTCGCCCAGGGCGCGGGAGAGGGCCAGGATGGTCCCGGTCAGAATTCCAGGCAGCGCATTGGGCAGGACGTGATGCCAGATCGTCTGCCAGCGCGTGGCGCCCACGCCGAAGGCCGCCTGCCGCAGGGAGTCGGGCACGGCCTTGATGGCTTCCTGCGCGTTGATGATGATCAGCGGCAGGACGAGAATACCCATGGTCAGCCCGGCTGAAAGCACGGTGCGCCCGTTCGAGTCGGTCACGCCAAACACGCTGCCGCTGGTGAATGACTCCAACACACGGACAAAGAGCGCCAGCCCCAGCATCCCGTACACGATGCTGGGCACGCCCGCCAGGTTATTGATGTTGGTCTGGATGATATTCGTCAACCAGTTCCTGGGCGCATACTCCTGAAGGTAGACGGCAGCACCAGTGCCAATCGGCAGGGCAAAGAGGATTGCAATGCCCACCAGCCACAGGGAACCCAGAATGGCAGTGCGGACGCCCGCAAACTCGGCCCGCGAAGACATGGGAGTCACCAGGAATTGGGGCGTGATCCACGAACGAAATTCGAGGATCGCACCCGGGTATTTCTCTGCGACCTCCGCGCGGATTTCAGCGCCGCGCAGCAGGGAGTCGGTCATACTCCAGGTGCCCTTGGTGTCGATGCGCACCAGGCGTTCGAGGAACAGGCTCAACAGGTCGGCCTGGGAGCGCTGTTCCATCGCCTGTTCCTTGTCCAGTTTGTTGTAGGCGCCCGAGGACAGGTTTTCCTTGAGGATGACCAGCAGTTCTTCCTTCGTCAATTCAGACACCGGTGTGGATGTGAATTGGGACGGCGCATCCTTGTATTCGTAGGCAATGTAGCCAAAGGCCCCGTCGACCACATTATAGATGAGGGCGGTCAGCGAGAGGATGGCAATCAACAGGGCGGAAAGGAACAGGGATTGCCAGATTGCCGCCTTGCGATAACGGGTGCGCAGTTCGGAGTAAAAGGCCGACCCTTCGGGGTAGTGGTTTTGATGATTGCTCATTCGTACTGCTCCCTAAAGCGATTCACCACCCACTGGCTGATGAGATTCAAGACCAGGGTCACCAGGAAGAGCATCAGGGCAATGGCAAACAGGCTGGTGTAATCGATCGAATTGTAGGACAGGTCGCCGCCGCTGATGCGGGCGATGTGCCCGGTCATGGTCTCGGCGGCTTCGAGCGGGTTGAAGGAAAAATTGGGGCCGGAACCCGAAGCGACCGCCACGATCATGGTCTCACCCACCGCGCGGGATACCCCAATGATGACCGCCGCTCCAATGCCCGAGAGGGCGGCGGGCACGACAATCTGGATGCTGGTTTCGAGTTTGGTGGCGCCCATGGCATAAGCGCCCTCGCGCAGGGAACGCGGCACGGCGCTCAAGGCATCCTCGCTCATGGAGGAAATCAGGGGCAGGATCATGATGCCCATCACCAATCCCGCCGAAAGCATGTTGTAGACCTGGATTTGATCGCCAAAAAAAGTCTTCAGAATGGGTGTAACAAAAAGCAGGGCAAAGTACCCGTACACCACGGTCGGGATGCCCGCCAGAATTTCGAGGATTGGTTTGAGAATGGAACGCATCTTATAGGATGCGTACTCGCTCAGGTAGATTGCAGAAGCCAGGCCCAGGGGAAGCGAGATGAGCATGGCAATGAAACTCGTCAGGAGTGTGGCCGAAACCAGCGCCCAGATCCCGTATTGCCCGATGCCCGGCTGCCACTTCGTGGTTCCAAAGAATTTGACCAGAGTCACATCCGGGTTGGCAAAAAACAAAAGGGCTTCCTTGCCCAATTCATACACGATGGCAATCGTGGTGAAGACGGACAGGATGCCAGCCAGGAACAGCAAGGCCTGGATCACGCTCTCACTGACCCTGAATTTTTTCTTCAGGTCGAACTGGCGAAAGTTGTTTGCTTCCGCCGTCTTTCGTTCAAGGGTTTCTTCTGTCATGCTTGCTCTCTTTTATCGCGCCAGGGTTATGAAAATAATGCCATCCAGGAAACGCTTGCATTCCTGTCCATCATGCCCACTCGATAACGATAATTTCGCCTTTGCCTCGTACAGTAGAAATGGGCTGGTCCCCGGGGAGGGACCAGCCCGTCAAATCTTTAGTTTGCGTTACATTCCAAGCGCGGCCATCAGCGCATCCATGGAAGCCTGGAGGGCATCCGCGGGAGCGGGGAAGTAACCGACATCCACGATGTTGTCATTGACGTTGGTCAGGTAGAAGTACAGGAACGCAGCCACCTGGGGCTTGGCTTTGATGATCTCGGCGTCCGAGTACATGAACAGCGGGCGGGCGAGGGGATATTCGCCGGCATCCACGGAAGCCTGGTTGGGTTCGACGCCTTCGATGGCAATAGCCTTCAAGGTGTCCTGGTTTTCCACATAGTAGGCGAAACCAAAGTAGCCAATCGCGTACGGGCTGCCGGTCACGCCCTGAACGAGGACGTTGTCATCTTCCGAGAACTGCGCGCCTTCCAGGCCGAGCAGGGCTTCTTCACCCAGTTTGGTATCGGCCTTGCCTTCGGCGTTCGGGGTCAGGGGAGCGACCACGGCCTCGACCATGAAGTCGAACGTGCCGGAGTCAGCGCCGGGCGAGTACACTTCGATGGCCTCGGCGGGGTAGGACGCATCCACCTGGTCCCAGGTCTTGTATTCACCGATCAGGATCTTGCCCAGTTGTTCCTTGGACAGGGCAGTCACAAAATCGTTTTCGGTGCTCATCACCACCGCCAGGGCATCGGTGCCCACGCGGAACTCGATGGGCGTGCGGCCAATGGCGGCGCAGGCTTCCACTTC
>JBMOMS010000027.1:6859-17379 GCA_049324895.1 Chloroflexota bacterium | reverse complement strand
TGCCCAGTTGTTCCTTGGACAGGGCAGTCACAAAATCGTTTTCGGTGCTCATCACCACCGCCAGGGCATCGGTGCCCACGCGGAACTCGATGGGCGTGCGGCCAATGGCGGCGCAGGCTTCCACTTCGCTGTCCTTGATGGCGCGCGAGGCATTGGCAACATCGGTCTCACCGGTCTTGCAGAAGCGCTCGAAGCCGCCGCCGGAGCCAATGCTGTCGACGGTCACGTTGCCGGCGAAGCCTTCGTTCTGGAACAATTCAGCCATGCGCTCCGAGAGCGGGAACACGGTCGAGGAACCGGCGGTGATCACGTCGCCGCTCACGGCGTCGGGAGCGTACATCGCCATCGGGTCTTCGGCAGGAGCCGCAGCTTCGCCGCTCATGGCAGCCATCAGCGCATCCATGGAAGCCTGGAGGGCATCCGCGGGAGCGGGGAAGTAACCGACATCCACGATGTTGTCGTTGACGTTGGTCAGGTAAAAGTACAGGAACGCAGCCACCTGGGGCTTGGCTTTGATGATCTCGGCATCCGAGTACATGAACAGCGGGCGGGCGAGGGGATATTCGCCGGCATCCACGGAAGCCTGGTTGGGTTCGACGCCTTCGATGGCAATAGCCTTCAAGGTGTCCTGGTTTTCCACATAGTAGGCGAAACCAAAGTAGCCAATCGCGTACGGGCTGCCGGTCACGCCCTGAACGAGGACGTTGTCATCTTCCGAGAACTGCGCGCCTTCCAGGCCGAGCAGGGCTTCTTCACCCAGTTTGGTATCGGCCTTGCCTTCGGCGTTCGGGGTCAGGGGAGCGACCACGGCCTCGACCATGAAGTCGAACGTGCCGGAGTCAGCGCCGGGCGAGTACACTTCGATGGCCTCGGCGGGGTAGGACGCATCCACCTGGTCCCAGGTCTTGTATTCACCGATCAGGATCTTGCCCAGTTGTTCCTTGGACAGGGCAGTCACAAAATCGTTTTCGGTGCTCATCACCACCGCCAGGGCATCGGTGCCCACGCGGAACTCGATGGGCGTGCGGCCAATGGCGGCGCAGGCTTCCACTTCACTGTCCTTGATGGCGCGCGAGGCGTTGGCAACATCGGTCTCACCGGTCTTGCAGAAGCGCTCGAAGCCGCCGCCGGAACCAATGCTGTCGACGGTCACGTTGCCGGCGAAGCCTTCGTTCTGGAACAATTCAGCCATGCGCTCCGAGAGCGGGAACACGGTCGAGGAGCCGGCGGTGATCACGTCGCCGCTCACGGCGTCGGGAGCGTACATCGCCATCGGGTCTTCCTCGGCGGGGACGGCGGTCGGCTCAGCGGCGGCCTTGGTCGGCTCAACAGCAGCAGCCTTGGTCGGCTCGGGGGCGGCAGTGGTGGCAGGGGCGCCACAGGCGGCCAGCACGAGGCTGAGGGCCACCATCAAAAACAAAACAGGGCGTACAAAACGGTTCATTTCTCTTTTTCTCCTTTTGGTTGTCTACAGGGCAGATGTTATCAACCCGCTTTTAAGGACAAAGGAAGAATAGGTTAACGTCCTGTTAAGTTAACAAAGCGCTATTCCCCGCCCCCTGCGGGCGCTTGTTAAAAAAATAACTGTCCGCCATGCCCATTGGCGGACAGTTGTCTCCTACCGGAGACGAAGAAAGGGAGAAGAAACCACGTCGCTGTCAGTGCATCTCTGTCTGCTTGATATCCAACAGCGTGGATTCCAAAGAAGGGGTGGCGTCCCAGGACCAGGTATTGAGGTCGGTCAGGGCGCGATAGGCGGTCAGGTCCAGTTGCAGGGGCGTGACCGAAACGAAGCCTTCAGCCAGCGCGCCCACATCGGTGCCGCGTTCGGGGACACCGGTCGGGGCGTCGCCGCCGATCCAGTAATACGGGCGGTTGCGCGGGTCGACGCGTTCGTCGAGGCGGCTGTGATACACGCGCAGGCCCTGGCGGGTGAGCATGATGCCGCGAATCTTATCTTCGGGCAGGAACGGCACGTTGACGTTGAGCAGGATCTCCTGCGGCAGGCCGTTCTCGATCACCTGGCGCACCACCCGTCCGGCCGCATGAGCCGCCGGGCCAAAATCCATTTCGCCGACATGGCCTTCCAGCGTTTCGAGCGAGACCGCCACCCCGGGCACGCCCATGATGACCGCCTCCATGGCCGCCGTCACCGTGCCCGAGTAGGTCACGTCGTGGCCGAGGTTGGCGCCCACGTTGACGCCGGACACCACCAGGTCGATGGGTTCCTTGAAATAGCCGAGTGTGGCCAGCGCCACGCAATCCGAAGGGGCGCCGTCGCCCCCAAAAGCCTGGGTTCCATCCGCCAGGCGGAATTCCTTGACGCGCAGGGCGCGGTCGAGGGTCTTGACGTGCCCGCCGCCCGACCAGTTGCGGTCCGGGGCCAGAATACTAACCTTGCCGATCTTGCGCATTTCCTGCGCCAGCGCCAGCAAGCCGGGCGCCAGCACACCGTCATCGTTGGTTACAAGAATGTGTTTCACTTTTTCCATAATGAAGGCATGATACCCAGCGGGGCTTAAGGGCGGGCAAAGGATGCGTTAACATCTCGTAAAGGTTAACAAAAAAACGGCCCGCGTTGTGCGGGGCCGCCCGAAACTCTATTTGCCGTTACGCATGTACTCGCGGCGTTTGTTCCTGGCATCCACCGCCACGACGACGAACAGGGCCAAAATCAATGTGGTCAACAACATACGCTCTCCTTGATCCCATCTTACCCCGCAACGATTTTGGCGGATTTAAGAAATGGTTATCGCTGGGTAAAGAATTTTTAGCTCATGTGTAAACCTGGTGCGCTTGTCCGGCCTCTGCCACCGCTTTTCTTTGCGAGTTACTCATGAGTCTGATACGAAAATAGATTTTCATGCCTGGTGGTGAAAATTTATTTTCATGGCGACTACTGCAAAAAGGTCATCCCACCGCGAAGCGCGCACAGAACGCTAAGTTTTTTGGAAGTCGAAATCACAAAGGCTTGAGATTCCCAAGCAGACCGTTAAGAATTCCTTTGTGTACTTCGTCCTTTGTGGTGAAAAAGGTTTTTGCATTGGAGTCACTCATTGGACGCCGAAAACAGCGTTTTTTAGTGTGACGAGCACCTGTTTACGAACAGGCCGCGCCTGGTGGCACAAGTCTACAGACTTGCGCTACGGTACTTGCACACGGTTTGCAGATGAGCCGAATTTTTTCAGGCGTTCGGGATGGTGAAGAAGAAGGAGGAGCCTTCCCCCTGGCGGCTTTCGGCCCAGATGCGGCCGCCGTGCGCCTCGACGATGTGCCGCGCGATGGACAACCCCAGGCCGGTTCCCCCGCCCGAGCGTGAACGGTCGGATTTGTAGAAGCGCTCGAAGATGCGGGATAAATCGTCTGCGGGGATGCCCACGCCCGTATCGCGCACCACAAAACACACCGCCCCTTCGGCGGGTTCCGCCAAAAGCGCCACCTCGCCCCCGGGCCGCGTGAACTTGACCGCGTTGTGGATCAGGTTGACCAGCACCTGTTCGAGCCGCGACCGGTCCGCGCAAACCCGCGGCAGCCCGGCTTCGGGTTCGACGCGCAGGGACAGGCCGGCCCGTTCGGCTTGCAGGCGCATCCGCCCGGCGGCGGAGGAAAGCAACTCGGAGGCGGACGCAGGCTTGAGGTCCAGGGCGATCTGGCCCGATTCGATGCGCGAGAGTTCGAGCAGTTCGGCCACCATCTGGGTCAGGGCGTCCACTTCCACCGAGATTTGTCCCAGGAAACGGTGCGCGGCGGGCGGGTCTTCCAGTGCCCCATCCTGGAGGGTCTCGGTCAGGGCGCGCAGCGAGGCCAGCGGGGTGCGCAGTTCGTGCGAAAGATTGCTGATGAAATCGCGGCGCACGGTTTCGAGGCGGCGCAGGCGGGTGAGGTCCTGCACAAGCAACAGGCTGCCGCCGTGAACGTAGCGGTCGGGGATGACCACGAGTTGGAGAAATTGTTTGCGCGCCGGCAACTCGACCGACTCGCTTTGCAGTTCGTCCTTCTCGTGACTGCGCTGCCAGGCCTGGATGAGTTGGTGGTGGCGCAGCGTCTCGGTCACGGAGCGGCCCAGCAGGCGATCTCCAAAAAGCCGCTCGGCGGCCGGGTTGTCAAACTGGATGCGCCCATCGGCGTCGGCGATCAACACGCCGTCGGTCAGCTGGTCGAGAATGGCCGACAGCTTGGCGTGTTCGATGTGAAGTGTGGATAGTTGGAGGTTAAGGGAGGACAGGCGGGAGTTGAGAGCGCTGGCCAGCTCGCCCAGTTCGCGGGCCGATTCGCTCGGGCTGTCTTTGCGCCTGACCTGCTCGGCCATGGCGCGGATGTCGCGGCGCAGGGCCAGGTAACGCCAGACCAGCGCGCCGCAGGCAACCAGCAGCAAGGCAATGACGAACCAGGCCCAGGTCATACGCGGGGAGCGCTCTTTCAGCCTTCGAAGCGGTAGCCCCCGCCGCGCACGGTGACAATGCGCACGGGATTGCCCGGGTCGGCTTCGATCTTCTGGCGCAGCCAGCGGACATGCACATCCACGGTGCGGCTGTCACCGATGAAGTCCCAACCCCAGACGCGTTCGAGGATGAACTCGCGCGAGAGCATCTGCCCGCGGTGTTCGGCAAAGAAGAGCAGCAACTGGTATTCCTGCGGTTTGAGTTGAATGGGCGCGCCATTGAGGAGCACCTCGCGGCGGGTGCGGTTGACGGCCAGGTTGTCGTAGGTCAACACGTCCTGCGGCGGGAGTTCGGGCGCGCGCTTGTGCAACTCGTCCTCGATCAGGCGGGCGCGGCGCAACTGCGCCTTGACGCGCGCCATCAACTCGCGCATCGAGAAGGGCTTGGTCAGGTAATCGTCCGCGCCCACCTCCAGGCCGACCACGCGATCGATCTCGTCGTCGCGAGCGGTGAGCATGAGGATGGGAGTGCTCATCTCTTTGCGCAGCACGCGTGTGACCTCGAAGCCGTCCACCTCGGGCAGCATCAGGTCGAGCACGATCAGGTCAGGCTTCAGGCTGCGGGCGGCCTCCAAAGCCATGCGCCCATCGCCGACGGCCTCCACCTCGTACCCCTCTTTTTTAAGGTTATAGGCCAGCGTCTCGCGCAGGGCGGTTTCATCTTCGACTACAAGGACGGTTTCTGTCATTTGTTAACAATATACCATAGTGACTGAAAAGCGGTTGTTAAGATGAAGTTAAAGGTTGATCAAAAAGAATACCTCCTTCACCTGAAGGAGGTTTTGATAAACTCAAGCCAATTGGGAGCGAATCACTTGCGGCGCGGCTGGTTCCTTCATGATATGTGTACGCAACATCTTTGCGCCAGCCATGTGCGCCCTGACTTCCCGAAACCCTGCCAGGATTTCCCGGCCAATGTCACGCTTTATCATCATCGGATTACCCAAACCTGCCCGTGACATAATCTTCCGTCCGCTTTTCCTTCGGCATCGTGAAGATGGATTTGCCTTCGCCGTATTCGACCAGTTCCCCTTGCAGGAAGAAGGCGGCAAAATCTGCGGCGCGCGCAGCCTGCTGAACCGAGTGTGGCACCAGGATGACGGTGTATTCCTTCTTTAATTCCTGCAAGGCGGCTTCGACCTTGCCGGTGGAGATCGGGTCGAGGCCGCTGGTGGGTTCGTCGAGCAGGATGATCTCGGGCTGGAGCGCCAGCACACGCGCCAGGCAGACACGCTGCTGCTGTCCGCCCGAGAGTGCGATGGCGGGGTCGTCGAGGCGGTCCTTGATCTCGTCCCAGATGGCGGCCAGCTTGAGGCTGCGCTCCACGGCTTCATCGAGCCGCGACTTGCGCTTCTCGCCGGCCAGTTCCAGGCCATAGGTCAGGTTTTGGCGGATGCTCAAGGGTAGCACGACGGGACGGGCAAAGACCATGCCGACTTTGCGGCGCAGGGCGATCACATCCGTCTTCGGGTCGAGGATATTCTCGCCGTCGATCAGGATGCGGCCGGTGTTGGCGCGCACCTCGGTCAGGTCGTTGAGGCGGTTGAGGCAGCGCAGCAGGGTGGATTTGCCGCCGCCGGCCGGGCCGAACAGCACCGTCACCGCCTTCTCACGGACGTTCAGGCTGATATTGCGCAGCGACTCCACGCCGTCGGAGTAGGTCAGGGACAGGTCTTCGATGATGATCTTATCGGTCATGGAGTTCACCACTGGCGGCGCGCCCGCGCGCGGGAACGGATGACGGTGGCAACCAGGTTCATGCCCAGCACAAAGGCCAGCAGCACCAGCGCCGTGCCGTATTGGATCTGGGGCGGCATCTCGGGCACCTGGGTGGAGATGACGAACAGGTGATAGGGCAGGGCCATGGTCGCATCGAAGGGCGAGTTGGGCAGGCGCGGCAGGAAGAAGGCCGCCCCCGTGAACAGGATCGGCGCGGTCTCGCCCGCGGCGCGCTCCAGGCCCAGGATGACGCCCGTCAAAATGCCGGGCAGGGCCTGCGGCAGGACGATGCGCTGAATCCCCTGCCAGCGCGTGCCGCCCAGCGACACGCTGACCGTACGGAAGGATTGCGGCACGGCGCGCAGCGCCTCCTCGGCGGTGCTGATGATGACGGGCAGCGTCATGATCGAAAGGGTCAGCGAGGCGGCCAGAATGCTGGTGCCGAATTGCAGGAACAGCACGAACAGGCCCAGGCCGAACAATCCATACACCACCGAAGGAATGCCCGCCAGGTTGATGATGGCAATGCGGATCAGGCGGGTGAGCGCGTTGTCGGGCGCATACTCGGAGAGATAGATCGCGGCGGCGATGCCCAGCGGCACCGAGAAAATCGCCGTGCCGACCGTCAGGTAGAAGGTGCCGACGATGGCAGGCAGGATGCCGCCCGCGCGCATGCCTTCACGCGGCAGGCCCGAAAGAAACTCCCCCGAGATGGCCGGGCCGCCCTGGGCCAGGATGTAAATCACCACGGCTACGATGGGCGCGACAGTGACCACGGCCATCAGGGTCAGGAGGCCGAAGCCGAGGCGCTCGGCCAGGTGGCGGTTGAGGCGCAAGCGTCCCATCATGAAAGCACCCTCTCGGCGCGCTTCCTGGAACGGAAGACCACCGAAGAGGCGGCCACGTTCACAGCCAGCGAGATGAGGAACAACACCATGCCAATGAAGAACAGGGTGTGATAGTGGACGCTGCCGTTGGCAACCTCGCCCATTTCTGCGGCGATGGTGGCGGTCATGGTGCGGACGGGGGAGAACAGGCTGCCAGGCGTAACGGCCAGCACGGGCGCGTTACCCGTCACCATCATGACGGTCATGGTCTCACCGATGGCGCGGCCAATGCCCAGCATGATTGCCGTCAGCACACCCGATTTGGCGGCAGGCAGCGTCACGCGCCAGATGGTCTGCCAGCGGGTGGCGCCCAAGGCCCAGGCGCCCTCGCGATACGAGCGCGGCACCGAGTCGAGCGCGTCTTCGGCAATGGAGACCACGGTCGGGACGGCGATGCCGCCCAGGAGCAGGGAGCCTGTGAAGGCGGTCAGGCCCGTGGGCAGGTCCAGGAAGGTGCGCAGGAAGGGCGACAGGGTCAGGATGCCTAAAAATCCCAGTACCACCGAGGGCAGTCCGCCCAACAATTCGACCATCGGCTTGAGGATTTCGCGCATCCAGCGCGGGGCGATCTCGGAGATGTAGATGGCGGCGCCAATTCCAAACGGGACGGCCACCAGGGTCGCGCCGAGCGTCACCATGATCGAGCCGGTGATCAGCGGCAGGATCCCGAAATAGTCTTCGATGGGATACCAGCGCAGGCTGAACAGGGTGGACAGCGGAACTTCGACAAAGGTCGGCAGGCCTTCACGCAGCAGGAAAAAAAAGATGAGGGCAACGAACACAATGGCCGAATAGCCAGACGTCCGCACCAGGCGGGTGATGAGGAATTCTCGCCAGTTAAGGGTTTTTTCCATGAGCCTCTTTCTCGACCCTGCGCCGCCGTTCCCGGCGGCGCAGGCAAAATTTAGTGGATCGGCACGAAGCCGAGTTCGGTCACGATGGCCTGCGCCGCGGCGGAAAAGATCCAATCGAGGTAGTCCTTGACCGCGCCCGCGGGCTGACCGGCGGTGTACATGTACAGGTCGCGCGCGATGGGATAGCTGCCGTCATTGACCGTATCCGCCGAGGGCAGGACGTACGGCTCGCCCGGCGTTTTGGCGATGGCGATCATCTTCAGGTCGTCCGGCACGTAGCCCAGGCCGTCGTAGCCGATGGCGTTCGGGTTCTGGCGCACCTCGTAGATGATGCCTTCCGAGGAGGGCAGCAGCAGCGTGTCCATCGAGAAGAGGGTCTTATCCTCACTGTCGCCCAGGCGCAGGACGGTTTCGAGGAAGTAGACGTGCGTGCCCGAGTTGGTCTCGCGCGACAGCCGCACGATGGGGCGATCCTCGCCGCCGACCTCCTGCCAGTTGGTGATCCTGCCGCTGTAGATGTCGGAGATCTGCTGGAGGGTCAACTCGGAGACGGGATTCCCAGGATTGACGATGACCGCGATGGCGTCGCGCGCAATGATGAACTCGACGGGATCGATGCCCTGGGCCTGGGCCTCGGCGATCTCCTCCGCCTTGATCTGGCGGGAGGCGTTGGCAATGTCGACGGTGCCGTTGACCAGGGCCGCGATGCCCGTGCCCGAGCCGCCGCCCGTCACCGAGATGCGGATATCCGCATGGTCGGCCTGGTACTGCTCGGCCCAGGCCAGCGCCAGGTTAACGATGGTATCGGAACCTTTGTTCTCGATGTATGCGGTTGAATCCTGGGAGGGGGATTGGGAGGAGTGATTCGAAGCGCAGGAAACGCTCAAAAGGGCCAGAACGATGCAAAGTACGATGTAGCGGGGAAATATTTTGATTAACATTATGTTAATTATAATCGCAATGATGTTAAAATTGGACCATGACTCAGCCTCCTTCCATCTTTTCTGTTAACAATCTCGATTTCTATTACGGCCCATCCAAGGCCTTGTCG
Source organism: Chloroflexota bacterium (assembly GCA_049324895.1). Lineage (GTDB taxonomy): Bacteria > Chloroflexota > Anaerolineae > Anaerolineales > Villigracilaceae > JACPVF01. The sequence continues at coordinate 8,427 of JBMOMS010000027.1, read as the reverse complement.
AACATCAACCTGGAAATCGAGCCGCGCAAGGTGACCGCGCTGATCGGCCCGTCGGGCTGCGGCAAGTCCACCTTCCTGCGCTGCCTGAACCGCATGAACGACACCATCGACGGCACGCGCGTGGAGGGGAAAATTCTGCTCGATGGCGCGGACATCTACGACGCGGGCATGGATGTGGTGACCCTGCGCCAGCGCGTGGGCATGGTGTTCCAGAAGCCCAACCCCTTCCCGCAATCCATCTACGACAACGTGGCCTTCGGTCCGCGCGTGATGGAAACCAGCCTCACCAAACGTCAACTGGACGAGGTCATCGAGCGCAGCCTGACCCAGGCCGCCTTGTGGGACGAGGTCAAGGATCACCTGCACGAGAACGCGCTCAGCCTCTCGCTGGGCCAGCAGCAGCGCCTGTGCATCGCGCGCGTGGTGGCCGTCCAGCCCGAGGTGATCCTGATGGACGAATCCACGTCGGCGCTCGACCCGATCGCCACCCTGCGCGTGGAGGAGTTGATCTCGGAACTCAAGGAGAAGTACACCATCGTCATCGTCACCCACAACATGCAGCAGGCCGGGCGCGTCTCGGACCACACCGGCCTGTTCTGGCTGGGCGAACTGGTGGAGTTCTCCCCCACTCACGAGATGTTCACCCGCCCCAAGCAGGACCTGACCGAGGCGTATATCACGGGCAGGATGGGGTAGGAAAGAAAGATAAAAGATGAAAGAGGCTCCCGAATGTGGGAGCCTCTGTTTTGTTCGCAATGACAATCTAGGGTCTGCCTTCTATTGGAATGACAGCCTCACCGCAAATTTTCCCCTGGCAAACTCTTACAACGACATGATAAAGGCCTACATTGGTAAAGGTAAATCCAAAGGTATCCTGCCAGGGTTGGGGAGTCGTCACCATTTTATTGGAGGTCGCAAAGAAGACGGACCACTCATACGAACAGGCAGACAGGGAGCAATAGGAACGAGACCCGTCCGGGAACAAGACATACGATTCTTTCACACGGAATTGCACAGTCAAAGGAACGGCCCCGGCATATCGATTGGCCCAGGTCTCTATCACCATTTTTGGAGGAACGGGGGTGGAGGTAGAAGTTGAAGTTTCGGTTGAGGTTGGAGGTATGCTGATAGTCTCGGTAACAACTTGAACAACAGTTTCGCTGGGAAACGGAGTAACCGAAGCGTAAGGGGTCTCCGTACAGGTCGCAGAAGGGGTGAATGTGTCCGTAGGGGTCGCAGAAACGGCCACCGTGGATGTCAGTGTTGGAAACCATTTTGCCTGCGCCAATTGGATCAACGGTGGAAACCCCAAAAACGCAACAATTATGGTTGCTGCCGCCCCAATGAATGCAGCAATGACGGCATCATTGAGCTTTTTTTGGCGTTTGCGCCTGCGAATTCCTGAATCTGAAGTCGGTTTGGCATGAGGAGTGGAACGGTGGGTCATAATGCGAACCTCCCGAGGCTGTGATGATGATTTAATTCTATATTGATGGCGAAAAAGGTCAACCGACAATTTCGCAATTTCCGCAAAAGAGGGATTCTCATATCGCTGTCGACCCCGGCGG
>JBMOMS010000027.1:0-6759 GCA_049324895.1 Chloroflexota bacterium | reverse complement strand
GGTCATAATGCGAACCTCCCGAGGCTGTGATGATGATTTAATTCTATATTGATGGCGAAAAAGGTCAACCGACAATTTCGCAATTTCCGCAAAAGAGGGATTCTCATATCGCTGTCGACCCCGGCGGTTCGAATGCCGTATAATCAAGTTGGGATGAATACATGCTCCAGCCGCAGCGCTGCATCCCATTAGCAAAAGTCGCAACACGCCCGGCCATGTCGACCGCAAGACCCGATCCTCATCAGGTTGGCTGAACAGGCGTGGCTGGTTTTCTTCGCGCAGGCCCCAGAAACGTCGGCCCGCCAACAGGAGTATTTCCATGCTGAACCGCGACACGAACCGCGCAACCTCCCTGCCGATCGTCTCACCCCGTCAGCTGAATCTGGGTTCCACAGGAGACATCCTGCTGGCTGCGCTGGTGGTTATCGACCTGGTATTTGCCTTCACCCTGCCGACGGGCACCCTGAACCTGGGCGACTACGCGCTCCTGGCGGCGGCCAGCCTGGCCTACATCCTGGTGGGAATCTACGGCTGGAGGAGGTGGGAAATCCAGCGCACAACAGTCGCAGCCCTGGCCTATTTCTCCATTCAATTGATCCTGGGTGCCTTCATCGTCTACTGGGGCTATGGAAGCGCCTGGCTGCTGTTGCTGCCCCTGGCCAGTCAGGGCATCGAGTTACCCCGCCGCGGGACGCTGCTGGTCGGGTTGCTGCTGGCGGGAATCATTGCCCTGCCCGGGCTGTTCCCTGCGCGCCTGCTGGCCTCCGGGCTGGGCCAACCCGAAGGACTGCTTGCCAGCACCCTGCTCAAAACCCTGGAGTTTGCCATGGCCGTGGTTTTTGTGCTCCTATTCTCCGAACTGGTGGTGCGGGAACGCCAGGCCCGCGCCGCGTTAAACGAAGCCCACCAGACGCTGCGGGAGTATGCCGTACATGCTGAAGACCTGGCCACCATGCAGGAACGCAACCGTCTGGCCCGCGAGATCCACGACAGCCTCGGTCACCACCTGACCGCCATCCACGTTCACCTCGAAGCGGCTCGCGCCCAATTGAGTGGGCAGCCGCCCGCCGTCAGCGGCGCGCTGGAACAATCCATCCTGCTCACCCGCGAGGGGTTGGCCGAGGTGCGCCGTTCAGTGGCCGCCTTGCGCGCCTCCCCATTGGAAGGCCGCTCGCTGCAAGAAGCCCTGAACACAACCCTGGCCGATTCCAACCAGGCCGGGCTGTCGGCTGTGTTGACCGTCAGCGGGGAAGCCCGCAGCCTGACCCTCCCCGTTCGGCAGGCCCTGCTGCGCGCCGTCCAGGAAGGGCTGACCAACGCGAGCAAACACGCCCAGGCCAGCCGGGTGGAAGTCGGGTTGGAATATGGCGAATCGACCGTCTCTGTCACCATCCAGGACAACGGAGCCGGTGCAGCGCATACCCAGGGCGGGTTTGGGCTGTTGGGCCTGCGGGAACGCGCCCAATTACTGGGCGGGCAGGTGGAGGTCCGCACTGCGCCCGGACAAGGCTTTACTCTCCGCCTGGAAGTGCCGGCATGACCACGCATTCCATTCGCCTGCTGCTGGTGGACGACCAGATGCTCTTTCGCCAGGGGCTGCGCGCCCTGCTTTCCTCCCAGCCTGACTTGGAGGTGATTGGCGAGGCCAGGGATGGGGAAGAAGCTCAACGGGCGGCCAACCGCCTGCATCCCGATGTGGCGCTGATGGACCTGCGCATGCCCCTGCTCGACGGCGTATCTGCCACCCGCCGCCTGCGGGAGAGCCAACCCGAATGCCGCGTCATCGTTCTGACCACCTTCGATGATGACGAATACGTGTTCGACGCGCTGCGGGCCGGCGCAGTCGGCTACCTGCTCAAAGATGTCCCCGCCGAAAAATTATTCGAGGCCATCCGTGCTGCGGCGCGCGGCGAAAGTTTCCTTCAGCCCTCGGTGGCAGCCAAAGTAGTGGCCGAGTTTACACGCCTGTCCCAACGCTCCATCCCGCCTTCCGAATCCTTGAGCGACCCGCTCTCCGAACGCGAACTTCAAATCCTGCGCATCATGGCCAGCGGGGCCACCAACCGGCAGATCGCAGAGCGCCTGTTCATCAGCCCGGGCACAGCCCGCAATCACGTCACCAGCATCCTGGGAAAATTGGGAGTCAGCGACCGCGCCCAAGCCGTCATCAGAGCCAGGGAGCTGGGCTTGGCCTGATCCGCCCCCAGCCCGCAAACCCCAAAAGCCTTCGAAGATCATTCGAGGGCTTTTTGCTTATATGACCGTCATACCCACCGGGGTGACTCCCGGTATGACTGCTGACACATCCCCAATGGGCTTTGCTTTGCTATCCTGAAAGCATAACACCATGAAAACACGCCCCCAGCCATCCCGTATTTCAGCTTCGCCGCCATCAGCCCCTGATACGCCGTCCCGAAACGCTTCCCCCCGCTCCGTACTGTTATCTGCGCTTGTCGTGTCCATCCTGACCCTGGCTGTCAACCTGGACTACGGCCTGGTCCGCCTGGCCTGGCGGGGTCTCACAATCGCCGACCTGCTGCGTGAAATGGGAGCCAGCGCATCCTACCTCGTCCTGGGCCTGTTCCTGGCTGCGGTAGGTCTCATCCTGGGAAAACGGCTACAACTCCGCAAGGAGAAACCCGGCTGGAATGGCCTGCTGGCGGGTATCGCCCTGGCCCTGACCGTGCTGGTCGTGGGGTGGACGCAGGGCCGCCTGGACTTCTGGCTGCCACCCAACGCCCTCATGGCCGCCATCGGCGGCTGGTTGGGCGACCACAGTTGATGCAATTTCACGTTTCCGAATCGAATCACACAAGGAGAAAAAAATGAACCACAAACTTCACAAACTGTTCTGCCTGTTGCTGGCCCTGTTGCTGGCCCTGCCCGTCCACGCGGCGCAGGCCGCCGCGCAGATGTCGCCAGCCCACCTCGTGATCAACACGGATACCACCTGGGATTCCAACCAGCTCATCGACAGCGACGTGGTGATTGGAAGCGGCGCCACCCTGACCATCACCGGCAGCGCGGTCATCACATTCAGCGCCACCGCCAACGCGCCCTACGCGGGAGGCATGTCGGGCGCGAACGAACTGATCGTCGAAAATGGCGGCGAACTCCAAATCCAGCCGGGCGCGCGCCTGACCGCCGCCGCCATCGGCGATTGGTACGGCGTGGTTTTCCTGGCGGGCAGCAGCGGCGAGATCGACGGAGCCACCATCGAGAAGGGCATCACCGGGCTGACCATCGTGAGCGCCTCGCCCCTGATCCAAAACAGCACGATCCAAAATATGTGGGGCGGCGCGCAAGGGGCTGGCGCAGTCATCTCCGGCGCGGCCAGCCCACGCCTGGAATACAACACTTTCTCCGACATCGGCAGCTGGGATGGGGCTAGCGGCGACCCCGAAAGCGGCAATAACGGCATGCCCGGCGGCTCGGCGGTCGGCATCTACGTGCAGGGTGCCACCCCCACCATTCTGGGCAATACCATCCAACTGGTTGGCGCGGGCAGCGGCGGCAACGGCGGCAGCGGCGCAGACGGCACGGATGGCAGCACGCCCGGCGCAGATGGAAGCGCAGGCGCGGATGGCGGCAATGGTCTGGCGGGCGGCAGCGCCTGGGGCATCCGCATCGAAGGCCCCACCGCCGCCGGTACCTGGGGCCTCTACAACAACCACATCGAGACTGTGGCCGCCGGTTGGGGCGGTGAGGGCGGCGATGGTGGCGAAGGAGGTGACGGCGCCGACGGCGGCGACGGCACGCTCCAGGGGGGACGGGGCGGCGATGGCGCGTCAGGCGGCGAACCCGGCGATGGCGCGCACGGCAGCCCGGCCTACGGCATCTCGATTACAGACGCCTCCCCGGAAATCCACGGGAACACGATCAAAAAAGTGTACGGCGGCTGGGGCGGTGAGCCTGGCAGCGGCGATGGCGGCGAAGGCGGGGATGGCGGCGACGCCCTCCAGGTGAATGGCGATGGCGGCAACGGCGGATTTGGGGCAAATTCCTGCACCGAAGTGGGTACGGCCGGGGATGGCGGCAACGCTTACGGTCTCTACGTCACCGGCGCGTCCACACCCGACGTGCGTCACAACACCTTCGACACCATCGAAGCCGGCGGCGGGGCGCTGGGCTGGACCTGCCACACCGGCTTCGGCGGCGATGGCGGGGAGAGCGGCGGCGGAACGGGGCTGATGGGCGCAACCGGCCAGGCCGGGCAGGCGCTATACGGCGACCCCGGCCACAGCGGGCACGGCGGCGTGGCCTTTGGAATCCGCTCACAGGGAGCCACGCCCACCCTGGCGCGCAACGCCATCTACGATGTGTTGGGGGGCGGGGCCGGACTGGCCTGGCACGGCGCAGATACCTTTGGCGAACCGCCCGCCAACGGCGGGGCCGGGCGGGATGGCGGCGATGGCGGGAACGCATGCGGCATCTGCGTCGATACCGCCGTTCGCATCGAAAATAATGTGGTTCACCGTGTAGTGGGCGGCCTGGCAGCCGATGGCGGGGAGGGCGGCAACGCCACCAGCCCCGGCGCGCCCGGCGGGGCCGCCGCCAACGGCGGAAACGGTGGGGAGGGCGGCAACGGCGGCTCGGGCTGGGGCATCTATGCCGATGCCGCCAACGCGGAGATCATCGCCAACACGGTGGTGGATATGGCCCTGGGCAATGCCGGGCTGGGCGGTGACGGCGGAACCAGCCTGACCCCCGGCGGAAACCCTGGCACAGACGGCGATGACGGCATCCCCGGGCGCGCCGACGGCATCTTCATGGACAACGGCGCCCGCCCGGCGGTGGTCAACAACATTGTGGCGCAGATGACCGGCAACACCGGCTTCGGCATCAGTTCCCGCACCGCTCAGGGCGGATTGACGCTGGATTACAATCTGGTGTGGAACTGGCCGTTGGGCAACTACAACAACGTCAGCGGCGGCGCCAATGACCTCTCCGCTGACCCGGCTTTCGCCGATTATGCCGGGGACGACTTCTACCTTTCGGGAGCTTCCCCGGCCGTCGAACAGGGCGGCGGCGCGTCCCTGCCCAGCGATGACCGTGACGGAACCCTCCGCCCCCAGGGCGGCGCGCCTGACATCGGGGCCTATGAGTATCTGGCTGGCAGCGGCGACTTCCAGGTCACGCCCACAGCCGGTTCCTGGACTTCATCCAATGGGCAATTCCAGGCAGCCTGGGGCAACGGCATCGTCGGCTCGGCTGCCACCGTCACCTATGCGCCGCGGGGATTGCTGCACCCATCCGAGCCGTTGGCCTTCGGCGGCGTGGGATTTGCCCTCGAAACGAATCCCCCCGTGGCCCTCTCCGGACCGCTGACCCTGACGGTGGAATACGATCCATCCAACTTCCCAGTCGGGCTATCCGAAGCAACGTTAAAACTGTATCGCTGGGACGGCAGCGGCGCATGGCAGGCCCTGACCGTGACCGGGCGCGACACCACGGCCCACACCCTCAGCGTGGAAAGCGATGCCCTGGGAGAATTTGCCCTGCTCGGCAGCAACCAAACCTTCAGCGATGTGCCAACCTCCTATTGGGCCTGGGAATTCATCGAACGCCTGTACCAGAACGGCATCACCGGCGGCTGCTCTGCCAACCCAATGAATTATTGCCCCGATGCGCCCGTCACCCGCGGACAAATGGCGGTCTTCCTGCTCACGAGCAAGTATGGCACAGGCTACACCCCGCCGGACGCCAGTGGAACGGTCTTCGATGACGTGCCGGCCGACCATCTGTTTGCCGACTGGATCGAACGACTCCACGCCGAGGGCATCACTGGCGGCTGCGGCGGCGGAAATTATTGCCCCAATGGCCCGGTCACGCGTGAGCAAATGGCTGTCTTTCTGCTGGTCGCCAAAAACGGCACAAGCTACACCCCACCCGAGGCGGCCGGCATTTTCAATGACGTACCGGTCGACTACCCCTTTGCCGATTGGATCGAGGCCCTCTACAACGCGGGCATCACTGGCGGCTGCGGCAACGGAAACTTCTGCCCCACAAAAACCGTCAACCGCGCGCAGATGGCTGTCTTCCTGGTGACCACGTTCAACCTGCCGTAATCCCACCAATCAACCGCCCCTGTCGAATGGACAGGGGCGGTTCTTATTTGCAGGACACGGAAACTTTAATTCAACATTTCTTCGATCTGCGCAAGATGCTCGGCTTCGTGTTTGGCCATTCGGCGCGTCTGGGTGAAGATCGTATGCCTGCGTCCCGCGATCAGCGCGGAGCGTTCCCAGCTTTCGGGCGGGAGCGCGCGCAGGACGCGGATCAATGTGGCGCGCTGGTCGCTGAAGCCGCGCAGCAAATCCGCAAAAGGCCATTCTTCGTAGCGAGCGACCTGCGCCCATTTCCGTTCGTTGATGTCGGACATCATTGGCTCGTTCCCGGCCAGCATCGCGTACATGGAATGAGTCCACAAGTCGGCGCAGGCGCGCAGGTGGGCCAGGATTTGCGCGGGCGACCAAACCTTCGAGGCGGGGGAAAAGGTCAATTTATCGGCGGGCAGGCTGAGGTGTTGGGCAAGCCGAAGCGGATGCTCCTCCAGCGCGGCCAGAATCCTGTCGATTTCCTTTGCTGAACTTTTCAAAGATACTTCTCCCCTTCCGCGCGTAAACGAATCATTTTTGCAGGCACGCCGTAGGCCACGCAATGATCAGGCATATCCGACCACACCAGCGCCCCAGCGCCGATGACCGTATGCGCGCCGATGCTCCTGCCGTGGATGATGTTCGCGCCAAGCGAAATCGC
>JBMOMS010000026.1:0-3642 GCA_049324895.1 Chloroflexota bacterium | reverse complement strand
GTCAGCCTGCGGACGGTGCAGCGCGATGTGCGGCAATTGGAAGAAGCGTAAGGCAGGATCATATCTCGCCTTACTTTTTTTAACGACAAATCCGCGAGACCCAACCGAGAGGGGTTTTGTATAGTGGGGACAAGATGAACGATCCGATTTCCTTCCACTTCAGTTTCATCGTACGCTGCTGGCGCGACTCGAACGGCGCGCTGCGCGGCTGGTTGGTGGACGCCCACACCCAGCAATCCCAGCCCTTCGTCGGCGGGGAAGAGTTGGCCGCCCGCATCGAAATCCTGGCCGCGCCCGCGGAACCGTTGGATGCGCCTGCCGCCGATGCAATCCACCCCGACGGCTTGTGACCCATGCCTTCAAGAACCCATCTGTTATCGCATCGCCTCACTCGATTCATCAAAAGGAGAACCCCATGAAGACCCGCAAATTGTTCCTCATCGCTCTCGTCGCCGCGCTGGCCCTGCTGCTTTCGGCCTGCAAGGTCAACTTCATCACCGAGATCAGCGGCAACGGCTCGGGCAAGTACATCCAGGAGATCGGCTTCCAGGGCGACGAAGCCTCGATGGCCGGGCTGAGCAGCGCGGGCGAAAACTTCTGCGCCGACCAGAACCAGGAGACCCCGCCCGGCACCAGCATCCGCCAGGAGACGCGCAACGAGACCGAGACCTGGTGCATCTACGAGACGCCCTTCGGCTCGCTGGATGAGTTGAAGGCCATCTACGGCACCACCGACACGGTCGTCAACGACATTTCATTGGCAAACGGCAAGCTGACCTACGACATCACCCTCGACCTGGCCGGCGACAGCAATGCCCCAACCGGCGCCGAGATGCTGTGGATCGTGACCCTGCCCGGCAGCGTGGTCGAGCACAACTCCACGCTGCAGGAAGGCAACACCCTGACCTGGCAGTTGATGGCCGGTCAGCCCAACAGCATCCGCGCGGTGAGCGAGGTGGGCTGGTTCAGCGGCAACACACTCTGGTACGTGCTGGGCGGCGGGGCCTTCCTCGGCTTCTGCTGCGTGGGACTGCTGGTCGTCGGCGGCGGAGTCTTCTTCCTCGTGCGCCGCAACAAGAAGGCCGCCGAGCCGCCTGCGGCCCATTAATCCCATCCGCCAGTCAACCGATCCGACTATCAGACTATCAGGCTAACCGACTATGACCGACATCCTGCTCAACCTCATCGTCCTGGCCGTCCTGGCCCTGATCGGCGGCGCGATCTTCCTGCTCGTGCGGCGCAACCAGGCGGCGGAGGAACAGAAACTCGTCCACCTGGCCGCGCAGCGCGGCTGGACATACGAATCCATCCGCGAGCCGCTGGCCTGGGGGCTGCGTCTCAGCACGCCAGGCTGGACGCTGGAATCCCTCTCGCGCTCCAGCGGGCGGGAGGCGGCGCCCGGTTCGAGCAACGTGTCCATGTCCACCTCCTGGCATGCGGATATGGCCGGTAGTCCCGTCCTGGTCGGGCCGCGCACCACGCAAGTCGACCTGGGCGGCTTCGGCGACCTGCTCACCCGTCAGGTGCTGGGCGCGGCGCTCGGCTCCGAAGCGGAGGGCCTGTCCGAGGTCCGCATGGGGAGCGCTGACTTCCAGAAACGCTACATGGTGTGGGCGCGGACTCCCGCCGAGGCGGCGGAAATCGCCACGCCCGCGCTTCAATCCGCCCTGCTGGCCTGGAAGGGTGTCGCGCCCGTCGTCAAGCGCAGCTCGGCCAGCCTGGAAGTCGAACTGCGCGGCGCGCGCGTCAAGAAGGCGGATGAAATCATCCCCTTGGTTGAACTGGGCGAAATGCTCCTGCGTTCCAGTTGAGCACTCGGGGAAAACCGCAAGCGCCTGTCCGAAATGAAGACGGAACCAACCCGTATGAAGGCATCCCTGGTTTTGGGATGCCTTCATTTTTTTCGGACAAGTGACCCCACTGCAAAAACCTTTTTTAACCACAAAGGACACGAAGTCTTGCGCTGCGACCGCAGAGAGTATAGAAGCGACACAAAGGAATTCTTAAAGGTCTGCTTGAGAATCTCAAGCCTTTGTGATTTCGACTTCTAAAAAACTTGGCGTTCTTCCCTGGCGCCGCCCGCCAGGGCAGGTGTGCGTGCTTCGCGATGAGAAGACCTTTTTGCTGTAGACTCACAAGTGTGACACAAATCATGGTACACATCGCACTGTATATGGTATATTGCCCCGATTACCCTGCCCCACACGGGGTTGCTGCAAAGACGGGATCGCAATCTCCCACCGCTTTTTCGATAGGAGAAAACATGAAACACCGATTGGGCTTTTTCCTGTACGCCTTTACGATCCTCGCGTTTGTTACGGCTGTCTGTATTCCACAAGGGTCGCAAGCCTGGAATGGCGCGCCGGCGGGCGCTCCAATTTCCGCCCCGGCGGCTGGCGTTGTTTTTTTTACCCCATCTTCTGCCGACATTCCCAACCCCGAGCGCGGTTTTCATACAGGCGTCGGATTCAGCGAACAAAGCCTGGATTGGTACAGCGCCCAGGGATACACCCTGGCCTATACCACTTTGGGGAAGTTGGAAGCCTACCGTGACCGCGACCTGCCGCCCGAATACCTGAATGCCCTGCCGGCTCATTTTCAATTGGCGCGCAACGCGGGGATAAAATTCATCGTGCGTTTTTCTTATAACGACGGTCCCTCCGCGCCGAATACCGAACCCGACGCGACGCTGGCGCAGGTCTTGCGACATATCGAACAGCTGGCTCCCATCCTCGAAGCCAACAAGGATGTCATCGCCTGGTTCGAGGCGGGATTCATCGGCGCATGGGGCGAGTGGCATTCTTCCACGAATGGACTGGATAGCGATGAAAACAAAGCCATTATCCGCGACGCATTGCTGGCCAATTTTCCTGCGGACCGTTATATCCTCTTCCGCTACCCCGGGGATTTCATCGGCTGGCATCCCCAACCGCTGACAGAGGCGCAAGCCTTCAGCGGGACAGACCAGGCGCGCGCGGGACATCACAACGATTGTTTCCTCGCCAGCGATTCTGACTTTGGCACCTACTTCGACCAAAACGGCGTCCTCAAGGATGTGGAATGGAAAGCCTACATCGCCCAGATGACACGCTTCGCGCCGATGAGCGGCGAGACCTGCAACCCCAACCCGCCGCGCTCCGATTGTCCAACCGCCTTGCAGGAAATGGACATGCTGCATTGGACGGCTCAAAACGAAGCCTGGCATCCCGATGTGATTCAAGGTTGGAAGGATCAGGGTTGTTATGCCGAAATTCGCAACAGGCTGGGGTACCGGTTAACACTCATCGAAGCAGGATTCAGCCCAACGGTCCGAGCGGGAAGCGAATTGCAGGTGCAGGTCAAACTCGAAAATACGGGCTTCGCGTCGCCGCTGGGGCTTCGCCCGCTCCATCTTTTGCTGATCGATGAAAACGGCCAGTCCGCTTTTCAGCAAATCCTGCCCGTTGACCCGCGCCGCTGGGAGACGGGACAACACACCTTCGACGCCGCGCTCGCCCTGCCGGTGGATTTCCCCGCGGGCGCGTATCAACTTGCCCTGTGGCTGCCCGACCCGTCTGCCAGTTTGCAAAATGACCCGCGCTACGCCATTCGTTTTGCCAATGAAAATACATGGGACGCCGCACATGGTTGGAATCTGATTGG
>JBMOMS010000025.1:0-27349 GCA_049324895.1 Chloroflexota bacterium | reverse complement strand
CTGTTTGGGGGATAACAGATAAATTTGTCTCTCGGGCATGGCAGGCTCCTGGTCGGGGGCATTATAACAACGAAAACGCCCGATACGCGTTTGCGCATCGGGCGTGAGGCGGCTGTTTTTCTCACCAGCCGTGGTCTCGTATCAGGCATTTCCCATTTTCGGGAAGCATCCACATCAGCGTTGTTCCAGGGTTTTGGCTAGGTGGTACCACGCCAGGACGCCAAGTTGTTTCTACTTTGACAAAAAATACCCGTTCACCAGGCAGGGTTGGTTGGGCTGCTTCTGGCAGGTCTTTGCCGTTATTTTCCATGCGCCACCACTCTTCGACGGTCAAAATCTGCAAGATCTTCACCGACTCTTTCATATCACAGGCCGGATCATTTTCTGCCATTGGGGTTGCGTTGTAATAACCGCTTTTCGTTGAAAGCAGTGCGTGATAGGCATCCCAATCCTTACACGGGTTGGATTTCATGAATTTTGTGATGGTCTCGGCGCAGGCATAAAATATTTCCTGCTCAGTCATAGCAGCGGGGGGTGTTGTGATGGCAGATTCATCCTGCGGGTAGGCGCTTGCAGGCAGTGTGGCGGGTTCGTCTTGCGTTGGCGTACCCTGGGGTATTGAACAGGCGCTGATGACTAATAACGCAATCGTAACAAGAAAGACTCTTTTCATTTTCTCACCAGCCGTAGGTTCGTATCAGGCATTTTCCGTTTTCGGGAAGCATCCACATCAAGAATTTATTGAGGCTGCCAGGCTCACGAGGTGGGATGGGCGTGATATCTGGCTTGAACCTGGGCAGGATTTCCACGTAGAAGACTCGTTCTCCAGGAAACTCAGGTTGGGCAGACTTGGGCATCTCAAGTCCTGGGTTTTCCTCGTTCCACCACTCTTCCACGGTCAAGATTCTGACCACTTCGGCAGACTCGACCTCGTAACAGTAAATGGAATTTTCTGGATTGGGAGTGGTATTGTATTCACCGCTTTTCGGTGAAAAGAGCTGCCGATATTCATCCCAATTGGTGCAGCGATTACTGGCTGCATACGCCCGGATGGTCTCGGCGCAGGCATCGAAGACCTGTTGATCGTTCATGGTTGCGGTGGGGATGATGGTAGGTTTATCCTGCGGAGATGCAATCGCGGTTGCGCTGGGTGTGTTGGCAGGTTCATCGTGTGGGTAGGCAAGCACAGTTGCGGTTGCTTCTTTCAGCGGATTTTGCGTTGGCATATCCTGCCGTGTTGAACAGGTGCTGATGACCAATAACGCAAGCGTAACCAGGAGAACCCTTTTCATGGTCTCACCAACCGTAGTCTCGTATCAGGCATTTCCCATTTTCGGGAAGCATCCACATCAGTTGGGAAAAGGGATTCGGGTCTGGAGGAGGGCCGCCTTCCGGTTTCATCGTGATATAAATTTCCACATAATAGACTCGTTCCCCGGGTAAAGTTGGCTTGGCAGATGGAGAAATTTCTGTTTCAGGAGACCACGAATTCCACCATTCTTCTACAGGCAGTATCTTTACCACCTCAGCGGATTCAACCGTGTTGCAATAGGTTCCCCCGTCTGGTTTTGGAGTCACTTTATAGTGTGGTCCTTGCGTTGAGAATAATTCGTGGTATTCATTCCAGTTTGTGCAACGGTCAATCGCTATATACGCTTGGATGGTGTCAATACAGGCATTCGATATTTCCTGTTCGGTCTGGGCAACGGTGGGTGTTGTGATGGCAGATTCATCCTGCGGGTAGGCAAAGGGGGTGGGTTCATCCTGCACCGATGTGCTTTGAGGCGTTGAACAGGCGCTGATGACAAGCAGCCAAATCAGGATCGCGAATCGAGATTTCATAATTTCTCCGCCTCTCTGGTAATTGATGAAACGATCAACAACGGATACAGGTCAGGGGGTTCCGATATTTTGCGGAACATCGGTTGGCTTCTGCCCCAGGTTTCTCCAATAACGCAGGGCGCGCAGAGCGGTCCATATCTGCCAGAGGAAGAACAGGTGAAAGATCAGCCCCATGAAGTCCTTGAACAGGCCGACCAGCAGCGCATCCAGCCCGTACAGAACCATGCCCGTGATGACCGGCCAGACGTATCCGCGCGTGGCCAGGTAGCCCAGCAGCGCGATCATGGCCAGGATGCCGAAGTCCAGGAACAGGCCGACGCCGAGGAAGATCGTTCCAAATTCAGGGATCTCCTGGGCAAAGACGCCGGCCAGCGCATCGATCAATTGTGTAACACCCAGGCCGGCCACGAAGTAAAAGCCGACGTTGAAGACCTGCGCCAGCGTGTTGACCAGCGACAATCCCGCGATCCAATAGAATTGCGAACCGGCGTTCTTGTAGGCCTTTTGCATCCCCAGGCTTTGCATGGCCTGCTCGGCCTGCGACGAGGTAAAGTTGGGGTCGAGGTCGCGTTTTGTGATTTCGGGGTGAGCTTCTTCCGTGCGGGCTTGCGGTCGATTTTGGGGAATGTGAGGATCCATCTCTCCGTCCTTGAAAAAAAAATTTTACCTACTGTACAGCAAAACGCCCCGTACGTCAACGGGGCGTTCATTCGACTTTGACGATGTTTCCAACGTCAAAAGTCGTTGGACTCCAGGATTTGACGGGTCTTTTCCACATCCCTGTGCATCTGTTCGATCAACGCTTCCAGCGAGGCGAACTTAAGCTCGTCCCGCAGGCGGGCCACGAAATCGAGCTTCAAGTGCCGGCCGTACACGTCGCGGTCGAAGTCCAGCAGGTAGGCCTCCACGTTGGGGACGGTCTGGTCGTCCCGCACGGTGGGACGCAGGCCCACGTTGACGGCGGCGGGAATGCGTTCCGTTCCCAGCCAGGCCCAACAGGCGTAGATGCCGTTGGTGGGCAGGATCTTGTGCGCGGGATACTCGATGTTGGCGGTGGGGAAGCCGATGGTGCGCCCGCGATGGTCGCCGTGGATGACGGGTCCGCCCACCTGGTAGGGACGCCCGAGCAGGTCGGCGGCGGCGGCCACGTCTCCGCGCGAGACCAGTTTGCGGATCTCGGTCGAGGAGATGACCCCGCTCTCGTCCCCGACAGCTGGCACCACCTCGACGGTGAATCCCAGCTCCCGGCCGATCTCCGTCAAACGCGCCGCATTGCCCTCGCGTCCCCTGCCGAGGGCAAAATCATAGCCGATGAGCAGGTGCTCCAATCCCAGGCGACGCTTGAGACGCGCCATGAAATCGTAAGCGGAAACCGCCGCCAGGTCGCGGGTGAAGGGTTCGGTGATGACGGCCTCCACGCCCAGGGCGGCCAGCAACTCCGCGCGTTCGTCGGGCGTGGTCAGGCACTGGATTTCGCGCCCGCCCAGCACGCTGGCAGGATGCGGGTGGAAGGTCAACACCGCGGAGGGGGCATCCGCGGCGAGACGTCGCACGATCTCCTGGTGCCCGCGGTGGACGCCGTCGTATACGCCGATGGTCAGGCGCGCGCGATGCAGGGAGATTT
This sequence comes from Chloroflexota bacterium, assembly GCA_049324895.1. Classification (GTDB taxonomy): domain Bacteria; phylum Chloroflexota; class Anaerolineae; order Anaerolineales; family Villigracilaceae; genus JACPVF01. The sequence continues at coordinate 23,883 of JBMOMS010000025.1, read as the reverse complement.
CATCGAGGGAGCGGTAATGTCGCATGTGGGTGATGTGTATGGTCCCGAAGACAGGCGCGCAATCCTTCGGGGTGTTGGATAAAAATCAGCCGCCTTGCGGGCGGCTGGTTTGTGCTAGTCGGAGGTGAAGAAGACTTTCTTCGGCTGCCACTCGGAGGAACCGTCTTCGCCCGTGGCAATTTGCATGAGCGCCACCAGTTCGCCCTGGGTGCTGACGCCGCGCACCTTGATTTCGGTATTGCCTTCCTTGACCTTGACGCGGTGCCCGTGGCGCACGGCTTCCACTTCGTCGGGGCTGAGTTCCACAGCGGGCCAGTCGCCGAGGGCTTCGGCGGCGGGGATCAGGTACTGATACCAATTGCCCGCGGTGAAGGCTTCCTGGAGTTTGCGCAGCGGGGTGGCGTCGCGCAGGCTGAAGCGTCCACTCTTGGTGCGGCGCAGGCCTACCAGGTACGCGCCGCAGCCGAGTTTCTCTCCCAGGTCATTGGCCAGCGAGCGCACGTAGGTGCCCGAGGAGCAATGCACATCCACCACCACTTCGGGGGGCGCCCATTCGAGCACCTCCAGGTGATGCACCTGGATCTTGCGCGGGGCCAGGTCCACTTCCTCGCCCTGGCGGGCCATTTCGTAGGCCTTGCGTCCCTGCACCTTGACAGCGGAATAGGGCGGGGGAGTCTGCTCGATCTCCCCAATAAAGGATTTGAGTACTTCCTCGAACTGCGCTTCTGTCACATTGATGGGCTGGTTGCTGCGGGTGAAACGTCCATCCGCGTCGAAGGTATCGGTCGTCGACCCCAGGCGGATGATGGCCTGGTAGCGCTTGTCCGAAGCGGAGACATACTCGCTCAACCGCACGGCAGGCCCCACCAAAATCACCAGCACGCCGGAAGCGCGCGGATCCAGTGTGCCGGTATGGCCGGCACGCCGCAAACCCGTGCCGTTTCGAATTACCTGCACGACATCGTGCGAGGTCATGCCCACCGGCTTGTCCACAACGAGGACGCCCGAGATGGCATTCTTGACATCCTGACTATTCATAGTTTATTCCTCCTTGCATTGGATATATGCAATTATGACACATTGTGTCTGTTTTAGACATTAGAGATTTAACATTTCCTTGGTGGTTTTCAGTACAAGCGGCTGAACTTCGCTCAATGTCCCTGGAATGTCTGCTCCTGCGGCGGCGGCATGCCCTCCGCCTCCAAAGTGTTTTGCAATCGGGGATACGTCGATGCCGGGTTCGAGGGCGCGCCAGGAAATCTTGACGTGCTGGTCGGTCTGCTCGACGAAGATCATCCCGACCTTGTTGCCGTCGATGGCGGAGATGATGTTGATCAGGTCGGCGTCATCGTTTCCGCCGTAGCCCGCCTGTTTGCGGTCGGCCACGGTCAGGGTGCCCCACACGATCCCATGTTTGCTCTCCAGGCTGGAGAGGCCCGCGCCCCAATAGCGCGCGGCGGGATAGGAGCGACGCACGAGCGCGCGCATGTAGATTTCGGGCATGTCCACGCCGGTCTCCATCAAAGAGGCGGCCTGGCGCATGGCTTCGGGGGTGGTGTTGGCGGTGCGGAATCCGAGTGTGTCGGTGATGATGCCGGTCAGCAGGGCGGCGGCCACCGGCTGGGTGATTTGCAAGCCCCATTCGGGCAGGTGGTTGGTGAGGATGGCCGAGGTGGCCACCTCCTCCGCTTCGATCAGGTTGAGTTGCCCGAATTTTTCATTGGTGACGTGGTGGTCGATGTTGATGTGCGGCGGGCCGATGGTCTCGAAGACCTTGCCGACCCGTTTGAAATCTGCGCAATCGACCGTGATGAACGTGTCGAATTCGCCTTGCGGTGTTTTTTGGATCTGGTCGCTGCCGGCCAGGTGACGGAAGGAGGCCGGGCAGCCATCGACCAGAATCATTTGGACCTGCTTGCCTGCACCCTGCAAGGCCAGGCCCAGGCCCAACAGGGACCCTACCGCGTCGCCGTCCGGGCGGACGTGGGAGGCAATGACCACCTGCCTGGCCTCGGCCAGACGGTTCTTTATTGCGATGCTTGTTTCATTCGACATAGGACTGATTTTACACCAGCACGGGCTTTCAAATATGAAAGTTTTGTAAAAGTTAACAACACCCGTCCGGGACCTTAGTTTTCCTTTTTGGTTTCGTTTTTCTTTCTCAATTCCGCCAGCACCTGTTCGATGTGGTCGGCGTGTTCGGGCGTGGGGTCCCAGTGGAAGCGCAGGCGCGGAAAGACGCGCAAGTCCACGCGGCCGGCCAGGGCGTGGCGTATGAAACCGCCGGCGCTTTCCAGCCCGGCCAGCACTTCCTTGCTGCGTTCCTGGCCTTCCACCGCGGAAACGTAGATGTCCGCGTAAGCCAGTTCGCGGTCCACCTTCACGTCGGTGACGTGGATCATGTGCAGGCGCGGGTCGCTCAACTCGCGGATGAGCATTTCCGAGAGTTCCTGGCGGATGCGGTCCGCAATGCGTTGTAGACGAATTCCTGATGGCATAAGATATGTAGTGCGGGATGTTATCCCGCACCACTCCTGATTACAATGATTTTTCCATGACAAAGCAGACCAATTGGTCGCCGACCTGGATGTCGCTGAAGCTCTTGAAGCCGACGCCGCATTCGAAGCCGGTGCGGATCTCCCGCACGTCTTCCTTTTCGTGACGCAGGGAGGCCAGGTCGCCTTCGTATATTATATCCGCTGCGCGCATCAGGCGGATGCGGGCGTTGCGGCGCAGTTCGCCTTCGGTCACCTTGCAGCCTGCCACCTTGCCGAGCTTGGAGGCGGAGAAGACCGCCTGCACATGCGCGCGCCCGATGACTTTTTCCACGATCGCGGGTTCGAGCATACCCTTGAGGGCCTTCTCGATATCCTCGGTCATGCGGTAGATGATTTCGTACAGGCGGATCGAGACGCCTTCCTTTTCGGCCAGGCGGCGGGCGGCCACATCGGCCTGCACATTAAAGCCGATGATGATGGCGGTCGAAGCCGAGGCCAGCATCACGTCATTCTCACCGATGTTGCCCGTTTCGGCGTACAGGATCTTGATGCCGATTTCGCCCTGGCCGAGTTTTTCCAGTTCGGACATGATCGGTTCGAGCGAGCCTTGCACATCGGCCTTGAGGATCAGGTTCAACTCGCGGGCCTCGCCGGCCTTGAAGTTGGCGAACAGGTCTTCGAGCGAGGCCTTCTTCGTTTGGACGCGCGCCTTGGCGGCTTCCATTCGTTCATTGACGATTTCGCGCGCTTCACGTTCGCTGGCCACCACCTGGAACACATCGCCGGCGGAGGGGATGTCGTTCAGGCCCAGCACCGAGACCGGGGTGGAGGGGCCGGCTTTGCGCACGGGCCTGCCCTTGTAATCAGACATGGCGCGCAGTTTTCCGTAGGCGGTTCCCGCCACCACAATGGCGCTGATATCGAGCGTGCCGTTCTGTACCAGCAGGGTGGCCACCGTGCCGCGGGACTTGTCCACCTCGGCTTCGATGACCGTGCCAATCACCTTGCCGTTTGGGTTGGCGCGGATTTCGGTGTTATCGGCCACCAGCAGGGCAGCTTCGAGCAGGTCGTCGATGCCCATTTTTTGTTTGGCCGAAACGGGGATGACCATGGTGTTCCCGCCCCATTCGTCGGGGATCAGGCCGGCCTCGGCCAGTTGTTGTTTGACGCGTTCGGGGTTGGCGTTGGCCTTGTCGATCTTGTTGAGCGCCACGATGATCGGAACGCGCGCGGCCTTGGCATGCGCGATGGCTTCGCGGGTCTGCGGCATGACGCCGTCGTCGGCGGCCACCACCAAAATTACAATGTCCGCTCCCTGGGCGCCGCGCGCGCGCATGGCGGTAAAGGCGGCGTGACCGGGCGTGTCGAGGAAGGTCAGCAGGCGGCCCTTCTGTTCGACCTGGTAGGCGCCGATGTGCTGGGTGATGCCGCCCGCCTCGCCCTCGGCGACGTGCTCCGAGCGGATCACATCCAGCAGGCTGGTCTTGCCGTGATCGACGTGGCCGAGGATGGTCAGCACCGGGGGGCGGTTCTTGAGCGCGGCGGCGTCTTCGCGCGCGATGACCTGGCGCCAGAGCGGCACTTCACCCGTTTCTTCGGGCTTCTCCTCTTCCATCTGTTCCAGGACGGCTTCATAGCCGTATTCCGCGACCACGATTGCAGCGGTGTCGAAATCCACCGACTGGTTAATGGTCGCCATGACGCCGTTCGTCATCAATTTTTTGATGATCTCGATGGGGCTTTTTTCGATCTTTACAGCAAGGTCACGGATGACAATGCTGGACGGGAGTTCGATCTTGTGTCCGTTTTCGCTCATGGGCCACCTCCTTCAAGGTTGGTAAATCGTAAAAGGGTCAGGCCGCGGGCCTGCCGATTTACCGGCGGGGACCTGTGAGCGAGAGGTTAATCGTTCACGTGCGGGTTCCCGCCGCGCTCCACATCCTGCGGGAGCGAGTTCATAAAACCTGCCAGACGTTCACGGTCCGCCGCGGACAATTCCACTTTCAGGGCGTGGGCCAGCGGGCCTTTCAGGGCGCGCTCCCAGCATTCACGGCGGTCGTGCAAGTAAGCCCCGCGCCCGGCCAATTTGCCGGTGGGGTCGACCAGGATCCCCTCTGCAGTTCGCACGAGGCGGAGCATTTGCCGCTTGGACAGGATGGTGCGGCAGCCCACGCAGGTGCGTTGGGGGATGTGCTTGACACGCTGAACAGGTTTCTTAGTCACCTTAATCACAATGGCCTGGTTCCCTGTCTTCACGCGAAAACAGGGAACCAGGGGAATGTACGCTATTCCTCGGTCCAGCCTTCGTCGCCGCGCTTGTGGCGCTTGCGACCCACGACTTCGCCGAGTTTCTCGTCGAACTCGAGCTCGACATTCTTCTTCTTGCCCTTCTTGCCCTTCTTCGAGTCGCGGCTTTCGTCTTCGGTTTCCGCGCCGGAGAAGATTTCGGGTTTCATGCTGAAGAGTTCGTCGAGCGAGACGCCATCCTTGGCAAACTCGCTTTCGGGTTCCTCGCCCGTTTTGGACTTGGAAGGTTTGGCTTCCTTCTTGACCTCGGGTTGTTTCTCTCCAGCGGGAAGCGCCTCCCCTGTCGGCTGGGCGGCAGCGGCGGGGGTTTCCACGGTTGCCGCAACCGCCTCGGGCGCGGGAGCCGGTTCGGGTTCGGGCGCGGGAGCCGGCTCGGGTTCGGGGAACTGGAGCGCGCCCAGCACTTCCTCGATGTTGGACATGGCCTTCGGGCCAACCCCGGGCAGGCCGAGCACCTTGTTCGAGTCGGTCTTGAACGCCATCAACAGGTGGCCGACCGTTTCGTACCCGGCTTCGGTGAGGATGTTGAATACGTGTTCCTTGAGGCCGATCCCGTCGAGCGGCATTTGGAAGGCGGCGGCGGGCACGTCGGCGCGCCCGGCAGTGGCCTGTTCCTCTTCGACGCGCAAGATTTCTTCCTTGACTTGGCTGGCGCGGCGTTCCACGCGGTCGACGAACTGCGACAGGGTGGTGTATTCCTCGGGGGTGACGGGGCGGTTCTCGGCCTTCTTGGCGAGGATTTCCGCCACCTGGGGCGCCATTTCGGCCAGGTGGGGCAGCAGGGCGGCCAGGTTGGGATCGCTTCCGAATTTGTGGAGCGCGTCGCCTGCGGCTTCGGTCAGCGACTTGATGTCGATGCGCCAGCCGGTCAGCTTGGCGGCCAGGCGGGCGTTCTGCCCGTCGCGCCCGATGGCCAGGCTGAGCTGGTCTTCCTGCACCACCACAGTGGCTGTGCGCGCGCCATCCACTTCATTGAGGTACACGCCGTTGACGCGGGCCGGGCTGATGGCCTTGGAGATGTAGATCACGGGATCGGCGTCCCATTGGATGATGTCGATCTTTTCGTCGTGCAATTCCTTGACGATGGCCTGGATGCGCACGCCCTTGATGCCCACGCACGCGCCAACCGGGTCGACGCCCTGCTGGGTGGCCGAGACAGCCACTTTGGCGCGCGCGCCGGGTTCGCGCGCGATGGCGCGGATCTCGACGATGCCATGATAGATTTCGGGGACTTCGTTTTCGAGCAGGCGGCGCAGGAAGTTGCGGTGCGCGCGCGAGAGCACAATCTGCGGGCCGCGCGAGGCGTCCTTCACTTCCAGCACCACGGCGCGCACGCGGTCGTGCAGTTTCAGGCGTTCGCCGGGGATCTTCTGGTTGTTGGGCATGACGCCTTCGGCCTTCATGTCCAGGCCAATGGTGGCACCCTGGTTGTTGATGGCCTGCACCACGCCGGAGACGATTTCTCCCATTTGACGCTCGAAATATTGCATCTGGTTGGAACGCTCGGCTTCACGAATGCGCTGCTGGATGACCTGACGCGCGGTCTGTGCGGCCACGCGGCCAAAGTCGTCGGGGGTGGTCTCCACGATGACCATGTCGCCCAGTTGCGCCTCGGGGTTTACGCGGCGGGCGTCTGCCAGGGTGGCTTCGGTCTTTTGTTCCTGGACATCCTCCACCACTTCCTTTTCGGCGAAGATCAGGACCTTGCCCGTCTCGGGGTCGATCCTGGCTTCCACGTGCTGGGCGGTGGATGCGTTGACCGCCCGCCGGTAGGCCGACACCATGGCGGATTCAATGGCCCCGAGGATCACATCCTTGGAAAGTTGTTTTTCTTCCAGCACTTCGTTGAAGGCGAGGGCGAATTCACTCTTGGTCATGCTTTTCTTGCTCCATGCTCCATTATAGGATACCCACGGTTGGAAAAGGCGTTTTCCACCTTCTAAAAAAACGCAATTTTCAACCGAATTCGGTATACAAGCAGAAAAGTGGGGGTTGCCCACTTCTCGGTGCTTCCAGTATCGGTTCGTCGTACGGAACGCATTTTAACACAGGTGAAAAAATCGTGCAAGAAAAATCGAACGGTCAAGGTTCTTTTCCGCTTTTACGGGGACGGTTTTACCAAAAAAACATGCACTTCGCCCGGGCCATGCACGCCGATGGTCAGGGTCATTTCGATGTCGCCGGTGCGCGAGGGGCCGCTGATGACCACCGCCGAGCGCGAGCCTTTCATTAAATGAATGGCATTCTCCAGCGAGGGCAGGATGTCTGGGGCGCGCAGGATGACCAGGTGGATTTCGGGCAGCAGGGAGGCTTCGAGCGGATGCCCCTCCCCGTCCACGACCAGCACGGACCCCGTGTCTGCCAGCCCGCCCAGGGCCTTTGTCACCCCCGCGCGGACCGTCGGGTCAGGCTCACGCGTGACCGTGATGCCTGCCGCCCGCAAAGCGGACTCGTCCAGCGTGTTTGGCTCCAGGTGGATGCGGTCGATGCCGCGGGCGGCCAAAAACTCGATCATGGAAGCGGTCGCATCCTGGGTCAGGATGACATGTCCGCCCAGGGCGGTGAGTTCTTCGGTGAAGCGCAAAATTTTATCCGTGTCGTTCTGAGCGGAGCGAAGAACCTCTTCTGCTTTGCATGGAACGGCTTCATTTTTGGGCTTTGTCAACTCATGCGTGCTCTTTGCCGCCTGGCGTACAAACCTTTCGCGAAAAGGTTTCCCTGCAAACTTCGGGAAGTCCTTGCTGTAGCCCCAGCCCGTGACGGCGGGCAGGCGCATCCACGGGGAGGCGGGGGCAACGAGACCCGTTCCCAGCGCGGCCAGCTTTTGCGAAACGGTGAACAGGCGCGGGTCCCGGGCGGCCAGGCTGAAGGCCTGTAATCCCAGCTTGAGCGGGGCGGGCAATCCTTCCCCCTCTGTCCTCTTTCCCTCTTTCTCCGCCTGTCCTGCTCGAACGCGGGTTAGTAACTTGGGCAGGTCGATGTCCACGGGACAGGCATCCTTGCACGCGCCACATAATGAAGAGGCCTGGGCCAGCGGGGCGTATTCGGGGCCGAACAATCCCGCCGAGATGACCGAGCCGATGGGACCTGAGTAGACCGCGCCGTAGGCGTGCCCGCCCAACTCGCGGAAAACGGGGCAGGCGTTGAGGCACGAACCGCAACGGATGCAGTACAGCGATTCGCGCAGCGGCGAGGTGCGCAGGCGTGAGCGCCCGTTGTCGAGGATGACCAGATGGCGCTGCTGGCCGTCGAGTGGGCGGTGGATGAGCTGCGTGTAGACACTTAGCTTTTGCCCCGTGGCCGAGCGCGGCAGCAGCGTCAGCATCAGCGCCAGATCGTCGAGTGTGGGAACGAGGCGCTCCATACCCATCAGCGCGATGTGGGTGCGCGGCAGGGTGGTGACCATGCGCCCGTTGCCCTCGTTGGTGACCAGGCAGATGCCGCCCGTTTCGGCCACGCCGAAGTTGACGCCGCTCAGGCCCACGTCGGCGGTCAGGAAGACTTCGCGCAGCACCTTGCGGGCCGTGTTGGTCAGGGTGGGAATATCCTCGGTGTAGGGGATGCCGAGTTGTTCGTGGAAGAGTTTGGCCACGTCGCTGCGGCGCAGGTGGACGGCGGGCGTGATGATGTGACTGGGACGTTCATGGCGCAGCTGCACGATGTACTCGCCCAGGTCGGTTTCGACGGCGCGGTGTCCCGCCGCTTCGAGGGCGGGATTGAGGTCGATCTCCTCGGAGACCATCGATTTGGATTTTGCGACCAACGATGAACGGGGATGAACAGGGACCTTCTCTTCGCCCCTTCGCGGTGAATTGTCGATGATATTCAAAATAATGGAAACTGCCTCGGCTGCATCTTTTGCGCGATGGACGCTGATGCCGTTGCTTTGTGCGTTGTGGGTGAACTGTTCCAGATAGGAATCGAGATTCTCGATCACGTCCGCGCGGACGGCGTGGGCGCGCTGGCGGCGCTCGGGCCAGTCGGGCAGGGAACTGAAGGCGGTCACGCGCGCCCCGACGCGGCGGCGGGCATTGCCGTCTAGCGCTTCTTGAAGAGGTTCATCCAAAATTGCGCGGCGGATTCTTTGATGAAATGGATCCATGAGGTTTCCTTTGGAGACAGGGGGCGGGCGACCTCGTTGCCCCAGACCAGACGCTTCTCGCCGACTTCCGCGGCGGTGATGGGACGCATTTGCGCGATCAATTTCAAGGCCTGCTCACGGCTCAATCCGCGCCAGCGCAGCAGGCCATAGGTCACGGTTCCGGTGCGGTGGATGCCCGCCGAACAGTGGATCAACAGCGATGCGCCCTGGTCGAGGAGTTGGGACAGGCGCGGCAGCGCTTCAAACAGCCGTTCGTGGACTTCGCCTTGGGGACGATTTCCGTTCGGAACCGGCAGCCATATCCAGTCCAGGCCGGCGTTGGCGGACATGCGACCGATATGCGCGGCGCCTTCGCTGTCCTTGAGCAGGGTCACGACATGCGTGCAGCCCAACTCTTTCAGGATGGGAAAATCTGCGCCGCGCGGACGGTGGTGCAGGCCGATGCGTCCGCGTCCGACTTTGATGAAATGCAGAACGGAGGGTTCGCGCATTATGGCTGGAGGTTTACATGATTCAACACTTCCGCAATATGCACCACCCGCTGGGTCTTCTGCTGGCGGTGCAGTCCGCCGGCGATGTGCATCAGGCAGCCCGTATCCGCAACGACCAGGGTGGGGGACTGGGTGCTTTCGAGATTGCCGATCTTGCGTTTGAGGAATTCCGCCGAGAGTTCGGGATGCTCCACCGAGAAGATGCCGCCGAAGCCGCAGCAATCATACTCCTCGGGCAGCGGGCGAATCTCGGCGCCGCGCACGTTGGCCAGCAGGGCGCGCGGCTGGCGGTCCACGCCGATGCCGCGGTTGAGGTGGCAGGTGGCATGGTAGGTCAGCAGGCCGTCCCAGCGGGCGCCCACGTCGGTCACGCCCAGCTGGTCCACCAGGTATTCGGTGAACTCGTAGGTGCGCGCTGCCAGGGCCTGGGCGCGCGGCAGCCAGTGCGGGTCGTCGGCAAAGAGTTCGGCGTAATTGTGCCGCAGCATGTGGGCGCACGAACCCGAGGGGATGACCACATCCCCGGGCGCGGCCTCGAACACGCGGATGGTATGTTGGGCGATGGGCTTGGCTTCCCCGCGCAGGCCGGCGTTGAAGTTGGGCTGTCCGCAGCAGGTCTGCTCGCGGGGGAAGTCCACATCCACGCCGAGGCGGCGGAACACCTCCACAACGGCCTCGCCGACCTGGGGATAAAAGGAGTCGATCAGGCAGGTGACAAAGAGTTGAACGGTGGGCATGCCCCCATTGTACAGCCTTTCAGCCTGTTTGTATCCTGGGATGGGGGGCGAACCTGGCCGCGGCGTATGCGCATCCCCCATCAGTTTTGAGCGCAAGCGGGTGAAAAATGTCGCTTATAATTGATGTGAATTAATTTTTTCGAACCAGTGTTCTTATAATACCCACCGGTGAAAATTGCGCATTCCATCCTCTAAAAAAGCGCAATTTTCATCTGAGTGCGGTATATCGAAAGAATTACACGCTTTACCAACGAAAAGGAAATGATTATGTCGGGGCTGATTGGACATACGATCGGACGATATGAGATTCTTTCCCTGCTTGGGGAAGGCGGCATGGCCACGGTGTACAAGGCCCATGACCCGCGCTTGGAGCGCGAGGTGGCGCTCAAGGTGATTCGCCGCGAGGCCTTCCCGCCGGAAGATATTGACATGCTCCTGAAGCGCTTCGAACGCGAGGCCAAGGCGCTGGGCAAATTGTCGCACCCGAACATCGTGGGCGTGATCGATTATGGCGAGCATGAAGGCTCCCCCTACCTCGTGATGGTGTACGTGCCGGGCGGCACGCTCAAGAACCGGCTGGGTAACCCGATCCCCTGGCGGGATGCGATTCGCATGTTGCTGCCCATCGGCCGCGCCCTGGATTACGTTCACGAGCGGGGCATCATCAACCGCGACGTCAAGCCGTCCAACATCCTGATGACCGAAGATGGCCAGCCCCTGTTGAGCGACTTCGGCCTGGCCAAGCTGTTCGAGAAGGACAAGGAATCCACCAACCTGACCAGTTCAGGCACCGGCATCGGCACGCCTGACTACATGGCGCCCGAACAGTGGACCGGTGAACCCACGGCCCTGTCGGATATGTATTCGTTGGGGGTGGTGCTGTATGAAATGATCACCGGGCATCGGCCCTACACTGCCGATACCCCGGCCGGCATCCTGCTCAAGCAGGCCACCGAGTCCCTGCCGCTGCCCAAGACCTACATCCCGAACCTGCCGCAGAACGTGGAGTCGGTGCTGCTCAAGGTGCTGGCCAAGGATCCGAGGGACCGCTACCCGAGCGTGGGCATCTTTGTCCAGGAATTGGAGAATTTGCTGGCCGGCCGCGCCGTGGATGCGACCAATACCAAACCCGAAATCCTGCGCGAGCACATGACCGGCAAGGTCGACAAGGCCGACGTGCATATCACGCTCGCGACTTCATCCAAAAAACCGTTTCCCTTCCTGCTGGCGGCACTGGGCGCGCTGGTCCTGATCGGCCTGGTGGGCGGCAGCCTGTTCTTTGCGTCCAACCTGGGAATGTTTGCCGCGCCCACCGCCACGGCCACCCTGACCATCCCCCCGCCTCCCACGCAGGCCCCGCCCACCCTGACCTCGATCCCGTTCACGGATACGCCCGCGCCCACCCTGCCGCCGACCGAGACCCTCGTTCCCACCTTTACGCCCCTTCCTGCCGAGATCGTGGACCCCAGGAATGTGGTCATGCGCTACATCCCCGGCGGCGAATTTAGCATGGGCAGCGATACCGGCGAGGCTGATTCGCGCCCCGCCCACAAGGTGACGGTGGCTCCTTTCTACATCGACAAATTCGAAGTCACGAATGAGATGTACGACGCCTGCGTGTTTGCGCGCGAGTGCCGGCGGCCCTTGCAGTCCGGGTCGGCCACGCGCGATTCGTACTTTGGAAACCCGATCTTCGCCAACTACCCCGTCATCTACGTGGATTGGAAGATGGCCAACACCTACTGCGCCTGGCGCGGCGCGCGCCTGCCCACCGAAGCGGAATGGGAATTCGCCGCGCGCGGCACGGATGGCCGCTCCTATCCCTGGGGTGAAGAGGTGGATTGCAGTTTTGCCAACTCCGCCGGCTGTGTGGGCGATACCGCCCCGGTCGACCAGTACACGACCGGCCAAAGTCCGTACGGCGTGTTCGGCATGGCAGGCAACGTCTGGGAATGGACCACTTCGTTGTTTGCATTCTATCCCTACGATGCCGAGGATGGCCGTGAGGACCCGGCCAAGACTGGTGAGCGCATCGCCCGTGGCGGGTCCTGGCATACCTTCGGCGGCAACGGCGAAAACGTCCGCACCGACATCCGCCTCAAACTCGACCCCGCCTATTACGGCGCCTATGTTGGATTCCGTTGTGTGGTGAGTCAATAGCATGAAAACCCCGCGCCGACCCTCCCCCTCCCGCTCCGCCTTTGTGGCGGTTGCCATGCTGGTTGTCGTGACGCTGGCCTGCTCCTTCCCGGGCCTGACAGCCCCCACGCCCATCCCGCCCCCGCCCGCCGCGACCCTGACCTTTACCTTCACGCCCCCGCCCCTCGTCACGCCGCCCACGAACACCGAGGCGCCCACCCTGACGGCCAGTCCCAGCCCCTCGCCGACTACGGAGCCGCCCACGCCCACCATCGCCGTGCCCCATGCCTTGATCCCCTCGACCTCGGTCGATGTGGGCAAGCTCATCTATGACGCCACCTGCATCGACACCGCCGCCGAGAAGCGCGCTCCCTTCGGCGACTCGTACAAGACCAACCTGTTCGAGCGTCCCTTCACCCAGGACATGACCTACGTCGCCGACCTGGACATTGTCAGCTACAACCTGAGCCGCGACGAAAAATTCTATTACGTTTCGATCCAGCTGCTCGGATCGAATCCGAACAACGCCCTGGGCATCGACTATGCCGTGGAATTGGACCTGGATGCGGACGGCTTCGGCGACGTCATCATCGTGGCCCATCCGCCCTACAAGGTGGAATGGTCGACCGACAATGTGCAGGTGGCCCTCGACACCGATCACGACACCGGCGGCCTCTCGGCGGCGCGCTCCGATGCGCCCCTGCCCGGCAACGGCTATGACAAGATCATCTTCGACCGCGGCCTGGGCGACGACCACGACCTGGCCTGGGTGCGCATCAATGCGGGCAAGCTGGCTACGGTGCAGTTCGCTTTCAAAATCCCGCTGGCCGAGAACCGCTTCATGTATGGCGTGCGCGCCGACGCGGGCCTGCGCGACATCACCGAATTGGACTACGTCGACCGCTACACCGAGGAAGAGGCTGGCTCACCCCAGGCCGAGGAAAAGCTCTATCCGCTCAAGGCCATCTACGCCGTCGACAATACCTGCCGCGATGCGTATGGATTTGTCGGCAACTACGAAGAGCCGCAGCGCTGCCCGAAGAAGTGAACTGCGCAGCCCCAGTCCCCATCCCTTTGCGATGGGGACGCTTGTTGTAATCGTGTACACCGCAATAATTGGGCGGATTTTGGCCGCCCCAACACGAGTTATTAACTTTGTTAACTCTCCATACAAATTAATCCAAAATTAGACTCACGTGGTATGATTGCCCCGCCATGAACGCATTTCATACCAAACTCCCTAATCATTTTGATCTTCCCCGCCGCCTGGCGCGCCTGCGCGAACTGGCCTACAACCTGTGGTGGACCTGGCAGCCCGACGCCCAGCGCCTCTTCAGCCGCATCGACAATGACCTGTGGGAACGCCTCTCGCACAATCCCATTCGCCTGCTTCGCGAGTTGGAACGCTCCCTGCTGAACGATGCCGCACAGGACAAGGCCTACCTCGACCTGTACGACCGCGTCTTTCAGACCTTCGACGCCTACCTGGCCCAAAAGGATGCGTGGTCGGCCCGCAACCATCCCGACCTGAAATCCATCGCCTACTTCTCGATGGAATTCGGTCTGCACGAGACCCTGCCAATCTACTCGGGCGGCCTGGGCGTGCTGGCGGGCGACCACCTGAAGGAAGCCTCGGACCTGGGCCTGCCCCTGGTGGGGGTGGGCTTCATGTACGCCCAGGGCTACTTCTCCCAGCGCATTACCGAAGACGGCTGGCAGGAAGCGGTCAACAACCCGATGAACTTCGACCACCTGGCGGTCCTGCCGATCCTCAATGCCGAAGGCAGGCCCCTGACCGTCTCGGTGCAGATGCCCGACCGCGTTATCAGCCTGCGCCTGTGGGAAGTGCGCGTGGGACGCGTCCCGCTCATCCTGCTCGACTCGAACGTGGACGGCAACAGCCAGGACGACCGCCTGTTGACCGCGCGCCTGTACTGGTCGGACCTCGACAAGCGCATCATGCAGGAAGTGCTGCTGGGTGTGGGCGGCGTCCGCGCCCTGCGCGCCCTGGAGTACCAGCCCCAGGTCTGGCACATGAACGAAGGCCATGCCGCCTTCCTGACCGTGGAGCGGGCGCGCGAACTGGTCGCCGCCGGCCTGCCTTTTGCCGAGGCGCTCGAACGCACCTACGGCCAGAACGTCTTCACCACGCACACCCCCGTCCCGGCCGGCAACGATGAATTCCCGCTCTGGCTGATGGACAAGTACCTCGGTTCGCTGTGGCCCGAACTCGGCATGAACCGCGAACAATTCATCGACCTGGCGCGCCGCCAGATGTCCTGGGGCGAATCCTTCAGCATGGGCGTGCTGGCCCTGCGCCATTCAGCCGGGCGCAACGCCGTCTCCGAACTGCACGGCACCGTCAGCCGCAAGATGTGGAATTTCCTGTGGCCCGAAGCCACCGACATCGACGACGTGCCGATCACCTACATCACCAACGGCGTCCACACCGCCAACTGGATGGGCCGCCGCCTGCGCGTGCTGCTCGACAAGTACCTGGGCGCAGGCTGGTTCGACCGCCTGGACGAGCCGGGCGTGTGGGAGAAACTGGCCGACGTGCCCGCCGAGGAACTGTGGGAAGTGCGCATGCACCAGAAGCGCAAACTGGCCTTCTACCTGCGCGACCGCGTCCGCGACCGCTGGAAGCAGGGCGGATTCCATCCCGTGCAGGTGGTGGCCTCGGGCGTGCTGCTTAATCCCTATGCGCTGACCATCGGTTTTGCGCGCCGTTTTGCCACCTACAAGCGCGCCAGCCTGATCCTCTCGGATGTGGAGCGCCTGTTCAAGTTGATCAACCAGCCCAACCGTCCCGTGCAGATCATCTTTGCGGGCAAGGCCCATCCCGCCGACGACCCGGGCAAGCGCCTGATTCAGGACATCTACCGCACGGTCAAGAAGGCCGAGAACAGCGGACGCCTGGTCTTTCTCGAAGATTACGACATGAACGTGGCCCGTTACCTCGTCCAGGGCGTGGACGTGTGGTTGAACACCCCGCGCCGCCCGCTGGAAGCCTCGGGCACCTCGGGCATGAAGGCCGGCCTGAACGGCGCGCTCAACTTCTCCATCCTGGATGGCTGGTGGCGCGAAGCCTACAACGGACGCAACGGCTGGGCCATCGGCGAGGACCGCGAAGTGGAATCCAGCGATGCCCAGGACAAGGCCGACGCCGACAGCATGTACGGCGCGCTGGAAAACGAGATCATCCCGATGTACTACGAGCGCGATGCCGTCAACTGGTTCCCGCGCGAGTGGATCGAGCGCGTCAAGGAATCCCTGCGCACGGTTACGCCGCAGTTCAGCACCCGCCGCATGGTCAAGGAATACGTCGAGCGCCTGTACGTCCCCGCGCTGCCCAAGCCTGCCGTGAAATCGGGCAGGAAGAAATAACCCCTCTCTTTCGAGGCCATTGTCCCGCGGGTTCCGCCTGGATACAGGCCCGAATCCGCGGGATTTTTTTTGTAAAGTGAGTCAAAATGTTTGCCATTCTTCTTACTCCCTCCGCCTGGATCGCGGCGGCCAGCATCTTTGGCCTGCGCGTGGTGGATATGTCCCTGGATACCCTGCGCCTGTTGTTCGTGGTGCGTGGACGCAAGGGCATCGCCTGGGTGCTGGGATTTTTCCAATCGGTGGTTTATATCATCGCCATCACCAATGTGCTGTCCAATCTCGATAATCCCCTGAACGTGCTGGGCTATGCGGCGGGTTTCGCCACCGGCAATGTGATGGGCATGTGGATCGAAGAGCGCCTGGCCGTCGGTCACATCCAATTGCAGATCGTCAGTCCCAGCCGGGGAGCGGCACTGGCTGAACGCCTGCGCGAGGCCGGCTTTGCCGTGACGGAAATTCCCGCGCGCGGCAAGGACGGCATGGTGCATATCCTCAGCGCCAGCGTCCAACGCAAGGATGTTTCGCGCGTCGAGGAGGTTGTCCACGCCACCGACGCCGAGGCCTTCGTGACCTCGGCGGATGTCCGCCCGCTGCATCGCGGTTTCTGGCGCGCGTGAGGTTGCATGGCCCCTGAAATTACGGTCAAAGACCTGGCATTGAAGTTACAGTCGCAGGATGAATTCGTCCTGCTGGACGTGCGGGAAGCATACGAGCTGGAGGCGGCCAGCCTCTCGGACCGGCGGCTGGTGACGGCGCCGATGAGTCGCCTGTCCCGCGAAGGCATCAGCGGCCTGCCGCCCGCGGCGCTCGACCGGCAGGCCGTGATCTACGTGCTGTGCCACCACGGAGTGCGCAGCGCCCAGGTCACAAACTGGTTGTCGGCCCAGGGCTGGAAGAACGTGTTCAGCGTGCGCGGCGGCATCGACGCCTATGCCGCCAAGGTCGACCGCGCGGTGGGATTTTATTAGTCCGCGCCACAGCCGCCACTGCACAACAATAAAAAGAAGGTTGAGGAGTCATTCCTCAACCTTCAAACTTTAAACCTGTACCTTGCAATTTACTTGTCGAACACAAACTCCCCGTTCTTGTAGAACAACTCGCCGTCGACCAGGATCTCCGAGTCGGTGCGCATGTCGCAGATCATGTCCCAGTGGATGGCGGATTTGTTCTTCGAGCCGGTCTCGGGGTAGCCCGCGCCGAAGGCGATGTGGAACGAGCCGCCGATCTTCTCATCGAACAGAATCTGGCCCGTGAAGCGCTGGATGTCGAAGTTGGTGCCGATGGCGAACTCGCCCAGGTAACGGGACCCGGCGTCGCTGTCGAGGGTTTTGAGCAGGTAATCCTGGTTCTTCCCGGCTTTGGCCTTTTGCACGCGTCCCTTCGAGAAGGTCACTTCCGCGTCTTCCACGCTCACGCCGCCGTAGTTGGCGGGATAGGTGAACTTGACCCAACCGTCGACCGAATCTTCCACGGGACCGGTGTAGATCTCGCCGTCGGGCATGTTGAAGGTGCCGTACGAGTTCATGAAGGTGCGGCCCTTGACCGAGAGCGAAAGCTCCACGTTCGGCCCGCGCAGAATGACCTGGCTCTTGCCCTTCATGTAATCCACAGCCACCTGCTGCTTGTCCTTCACGCTCTGCCAGAAGGCGATGGGATCATCCTCGTTGGTATGCACCGCGCCGAAGACGAAGTCCTCGTACTCCTCCAGGCTCATGTTGGCGTCCTGGGCGTAGGCCTCGGTGGGATACTGCGTGGTGACCCATTTGAGGGTTCCCTCCGCGCCGCGGCGGAACTGCGCCTCGGTGATGGCGCTCAGCGCCTTGCCGCGCTTGCCGCCCTTGACCGGGTCCAGGTTGCTGCTGCCGCGCGTGTTTGTCGCCGAATGGATGCGGATGCGGCTCTCGAACTGGTCGTAGGCCAGCTTGTAGAAGGTCGGCACGAATTCGAGCTGCGCATCGGTTTTGGCGTAGGTCACGTACAGGTCGTCCTGGCTGAACGGCATCATGCCGGGCAGGGCGATCATGGGGTGGGGAATGCCGCCTTTTTCGAGGATCTGGATGTACAGTTCGCGGATCAGGGGTTCGGCGGCGGTGGTTGCTTCGATCAGCACACGATCGCCGGGGACGATGCGGGCGGAATGTTCCACCAGCACTTTGGCAAATTTCTGGACGCGGATATCAGCCACTGAAAAACTCCTTGTTGGGGTGTGACACAGGAATTATATCACCCTCCCGCGGTTCGCCTGTCGAAGTAGTGTATACTTTCGCAATCCCAAACTGAAATCGAAAACCGACATGAAACAACTCCTCCAAAACATGAAAAACGGCGCGACCACCATCGTGGACGTACCCGTCCCCACCCCCCGCGCGGGCATGGCCCTCGTCAAAACGGCGGCCAGCCTGGTCTCCGCGGGCACCGAGCGCATGGTCGTCGAATTCGCCGAAAAAAGCTATCTCGGCAAGGCCCGCTCGCGTCCCGACCTGGTCAAGCAGGTGCTTGACAAGGCCAAACGCGAAGGCCTTGTCCCCACGCTGCAGGCCGCCTTCAACCGCCTCGACCAGCCGATGGCGTTGGGCTATTCCTCGGCGGGCACCATCATCGGCCTGGGCGCGAACATGCAGGGCTTCCAGGTCGGCCAGCGCGTGGCCTGTGCGGGCGGCGGATTCGCCGTCCATGCCGAGTACAACGTCGTGCCACGCAACCTGCTCATCCCGCTGCCCGAGGGCGTGGACTTCGAGTCGGCGGCCTTCGCCACCCTGGGCGCGATTGCCATGCACGGATTCCGCCTGGCCCAGCCGCAGGTGGGGGAGCGGGTGGCCGTCATCGGCATGGGATTGTTGGGATTGCTGGGAGCGCAGATCGCGACCGCCGCGGGATGCCGCGTGCTGGGCATCGACATCGACCCGGGGCGCATCGCGCTTGCCACTTCCCTTGGACTGGAAGCTGTCACCCGCGACCAGGCCGTGGACTCGTCTGTGGCGTTCACCGCCAACCGCGGCTTCGACGTGGTGCTGATCTGCGCGGACACGCCCTCGAACGACCCCGTCGAGCTGGCGGGAGTCATCGCCCGCGACCGCGCGCGCGTGGTGGCCGTCGGCGCGGTGGGACTCAACATCCCGCGCAAGGTCTATTACGAGAAGGAACTCTCCTTCATTAACTCGCGCTCCTACGGCCCTGGCCGTTACGACAACTCCTACGAAGAGGAAGGCCGCGACTATCCCATCGGCTTCATCCGCTGGACGGAGGGTCGCAACATCGAGTCGGTCGTCGAGTTGATGGCGGGCGGCAGGCTGAATGTCCAGCCGTTGATCTCGCACCGCTTCCCCATCGAACAGGCGGCGGAGGCGTATGAGGTCATCACGGGCAAGAAGAAGGAAGCGTTCCTGGGGGTGCTGCTGACGTATGATCAGAAGAAAGAAGAAAGAGGAAAGAAGATCGAGTTTAACGTTGAACCCTTCGACACTCCCTTTGGTCGCAGGGCAGGCCGTTCAACGTTAAACGGTGTTGTCAAGCTCGGCGTTCTCGGCGCAGGTTTGTACGCCAATGCCACGCTGCTGCCTGCCATCAGAAACATCAAGGACATCGAGTTGGTCGGCATCGCCTCCTCGGGCGGACTGCACGCGCAGCACTTGGGTCAGAAATTCGGCTTCAAGTACGCCACCTCCTCGGACGAAGAAATCCTCAACGACCCGAACATCAACACGGTGGCGATCCTCACGCGCCACGATTCCCACGCGGATCTGGTGGTGAAGGCGTTGAATGCGGGCAAGCATGTGTTTGTGGAAAAGCCGTTGGCGGTGAACAGAGAGCAGTTATCAGTGATCAGTGAGCAGTTGCAGAACACGCCCAGTGGCTTGCTGACCGTTGGTTTCAACCGTCGCTTTGCGCCGCTGGCCCAGTCGCTTTCTTCTTTCCTCTTTCATCGCAAAGAGCCCATGCACGTTCACTACCGAGTGAACGCAGGTTACATCCCGCTCAACCACTGGACGCACGATGAAGTCCTCGGCGGCGGACGCATTATCGGCGAAGGCTGTCACTTCGTGGACTTCATCACCTTCCTGGTCGGCGTGGCGCCTGTCCGCGTAACGGCGCAGGCCCTGCCCAACGGCGGCAAATACCGCGAGGACAACGTCTCGATGACCTTCACCTTCCCCGATGGTTCCATCGGCGTGGTGGACTATCTCGCCAACGGCGACAAGTCCTTCCCCAAGGAACGGGTCGAAGTCTTCTGCGGCGGGAGCATTGCCATTTTGGATGACTTCGTGTCGTTGATGACGATCAGAGATGGAAAGAAGAAAGAGGAAAGAAAGGCGCAGGACAAGGGCTGGAAGGCCGAGATGGAAGCCTTCGCCAAAGCCATCCGCGCGGGCGGGGCGGCGCCGATTCCGTATGAGCAGTTGATCGGCGTGACCCAGGCCACCTTCGCGGCGGTCGAGTCGATTCGAAGCGGCGGAGAGTCCCAATCCTGTGCTTGACTCCTGCTGAAAATCCGCTATACTGATTTTCAGTATAGCGGATTAAGGAGCAAGAATGAACAATACTTTTAAAGTTCAAGTTGTGCGAAGGGGGCTGATCACCCTGCCAAAGGAATTGCGCGACCAGAGTCACATCCAGGAAGGCGATACCCTGACCTTGATCGACCTGGGTGATGGCGTGGTGGTCATGAGCCCGCGCCGCTCCAGGGTGGATGCCATTGCCGATAAGCTGGCGCAGGAATGGCAGGACTCTGGCGAGAGCCTCGAATCCATGCTGACTGCATTACGGGAAGTGCGCGCCGACTATGACTCCAAGAAACCTTAGCATCTTCCTGGATACGAGCGTAGTGTTTTCCGCCGTCCTCTCTTCCACAGGTGGGGCGCGTAAACTATTTCATCTTGGCGAGGCGGGACTCTTGCGATTGATCGTCGGCCCGACCGTTTTGCGTGAAGCGGATGAGGTGGTTCGTCGCAAGGTTCCCGCTTCCCTGCCTCTGCTGGCTCAATTACTGGATGCAGGCCGCGTGGAAACTACTCCCGCCGCCATGCCTGAACAGCTCGAGCAGGCTCAATGCCTCGTCCAATATGTGCCTGATGCGCATGTGCTGGCAGAGGCCATTTGCGCCGAAGCGGATTGGTTTGTCACACACGACAAGGAACATTTCCTCAGTGCCAGGCAGGAGATCGAACTCTCCTTTGAAATTGGGACGCCTGGCGATCTGCTCCAAAAATTCAAGGATGACTTTTTTATTCCTTGATTCCGTAGGCCACCTTCGCGGCGGTCGAGTCGATTCGAAGTAAAAGCATAGTTACTGTTTAGTATCACCTGGACGTAGCGAAGGGTCTCTGTGATCATTGCCGAGATTCTTCGCTACGCTCAGAATGACACATAAAAAGTATAATTCACAGGGAGGAAATCCCATGCCCAGCAACCGACCCCTTCGCGTTTACCTTTCCTGTTCGTCCCATGATATTGCCGCCGCGCGCGAGTATTACCAGAAGCTGCGCGCCGCAGGCTGGATTCAACCCTGGCTGGAGGAGGAAGACCTGCTGCCTGGACAGGACTCGCGCCTGGAGATCGAAAAGGCCGTGCGCGCCGCGGATGCCGTGCTGGTCTTCCTCTCCAGCCGCTCCGTCTCGCAGGAGGGCAACCTTCAGCGCGAACTGCGGCTGGCCCTGGACGTGGCCGACGAGAAGCCCGAGGGCGCGGTCTTCGTCATCCCCGTCCGCCTGGACGATTGCTCCCTGCCGCAGCGCCTGCGGGCCTGGAAGCCCGTGGACGCCTTCCCCGCCGACCGCAGGGACTGGGCCTATGAGCGTGTCCTCGCCAGCATCCGCTTGCGCGCCGAGGCGGTAGGTCACGCATCCAGCGTGGCGCCTTCCCCAGAACCGCCGCCCCAACCCCAGCCTGCTCCGCCGCCGCGGGGCGACATCCACGTCACCGTCTACGGCGACGTGTCGGGCAACCTGGTGGTGGGGGACGAGAATCGCGCCAGGGTGACGAGGGCTGAAAAACAGGATAAAGAGTAAAAGGGGATGTGAACTTGCGGTGGAAAATTGACCACTCCTCCCACGACAAACCCGCTGCCCTGAAAGAGGTGCGTTGTATCAAAACCTGTGCGCCGGGTATAATCAATGGACGAGGTGAACCATGGTTGTGATAAACATTCCTGTGGACAAGGAAACCGCCAAAATTTATCAAACTGCGCCGCAGGCAGAGAAAAAGAAAATGCAAATTCTCATGAGCCTTTGGTTGCGCGAATTCGAAAAGCCGTCCATGTCCCTGGATGAGTTGATGGATGACATCAGCCGCAAGGCGCAGGAGCGCGGATTGACTCCCGAAATTTTGGAGTCCATCCTGAATGGCTGATCGGGCTGGATACGTTTTTGACACCAATGTAGTCGTTAGCGCGGTGTTGATGAAGAACTCAGCCGCGCGCGATGCGTTGGACAAGGCCAGGACGGCGGGGGATATTTTGTTGTCACTGGAAGTGATCGAAGAATTACGCGATGTTCTCAGCCGCCCCGCCTTTGACCGTTACGTTGACGAAGAAGACCGCCTGAAATTTCTTTCGCTTTTGGTAAAAGAGGCGACTTTGGTGGAAGTCACACAAAGGGTAAAAGAATGCCGCGACCCGAAAGATGACAAATTCCTCGAACTCGCTGTCAATGGCAACGCGACTCTCATTGTAAGCGGCGACAAAGATTTACAAGTTCTGCACCCCTTCCGAAATATCCCCATCCTCTCCCCACGGGAATTTCTCGATACCAATTTCTAAATTCATCCTTCCTCATTCATCCTTCATCCCTATGTCCCGCCCCCTGCGCGTCTTCCTCTGCCATTCCTCCACGGACAAACCCGCCGTGCGCGAGTTGTACGAAAAACTGCGCGCCGAGCCGTGGATCGATCCATGGCTGGACGAGAAAAAATTACTGCCCGGGCAGGATTGGGATTTGGCCATCGAAAAAGCGGTGGAAGAGTCGGATGCGGTCATTGCCTGCATTTCCAACAACTCGGTCACCAAGGAGGGCTACATCCAGAAGGAGCTGCGCTTTATTCTGGACATTGCCCTGACCAAACCCGAGGAGGAAATTTTCGTCATCCCCCTGCGCCTGGAGGATTGCCAGCCGCCGCGACGCCTGCGGGTTTTTCATTACGTGGACTATTTCCCCCAGGCGCAGCAGGAGACCGCCTATCGCTTTGCGCTGCAAAGCCTCAAGCGCCGCGCCGAGAGTCTGGGCATCGAAATCGTGGATGCCGAGGCGTTGGCCAAGCAACAGGCCGAGGAACTGGCCCTCAGGGAATTGCAGGAACGCATTCAGCGCGAGGCCAGGGAAAAAGTGCGCCGTGACATGGAAGACCGCCTGCGCGCCGAAGCCGAGGAACGCGCCCGCAAAGAATATGAAGCGCAGCAAGCCAAAGTTCGGGAGGAAAAGAAACCTGTTCTTGAAACACTCAAGCCCCAGCCTGCCCCTCAAATTTCAGCCAGGCATCAATACACACACGATGGCTTGTTGATCGAAATTCTGGGCGGCATGGAATTTATGCGTGTGCCTGCGGGCAGTTTTTTAATGGGCAGCAAGAACGACAACGAACTCGCCTATGATAATGAGAAGCCCCAGCACAGCGTGGACATTCCCTACGATTACTGGATGGCGCGTTTCCCCGTCACGAATGAGTTGTATAACGCCTATACCAAATCCAAAAAAATCGAACACCCCGTGAAGGATTGGGAAAAGAAAAAATACCATCCCGTGGTGTATGTCAAATGGAAGGACGCCATGACCTATTGCCAGTGGCTGAACGACCTGATCAAGGCCGAACTGCCGGCCGGGCTGGTCTTGCGCCTGCCCACCGAAGCGGAATGGGAAAAAGCCGCGCGCGGCGCGGATGGGCGCGAATATCCCTGGGGGAATGAGTTCGATAAAAATAACTGCAACACCAGCGAAGGTGGAAAAGGCGGCACGACGCCGGTCGGTTCCTATTCCTCGCGCGGCAATTCGCCTTATGGCTGCGCCGACATGAGCGGTAATGTCTGGGAGTGGTGTCATTCGTTGTATAAGCCATATCCGTATAAGGCGACGGATGGGCGCGAAGACGAAAAAGCCCCTGGCACCCGTGTGCTGCGCGGCGGCTCCTTCATCTACAGTGGTAGGAACGCGCGCTGTGCGTCCCGCTTCGTCGACCTCAGCGACGGCTTCAGCTACCCCATCGGTTTTCGTGTGGTGGTGGCGTCCCCTGTTCTA
>JBMOMS010000024.1:4792-27352 GCA_049324895.1 Chloroflexota bacterium | reverse complement strand
CGCCCAGCCGGTAGATGGCGCGAATCTCGTCTTCGGTGAACTGGTGCATCGGTTCCATTGCGCTATTGTCGCTGGCTTTTGTGTTTTTGACAATGATTTTTCAAAAATACATTGCCTGAGCAGTTACGTTTTTAATTGGTTTTCCACCCTTTTGGGCACACGTCCGTGTTTCCGCGCCTCTGTGGTTCAAAAGGTTTTTCACACGTTTCTCTTGTCACTCATGCAAGAGGGCTATTATGGTTTTTCTAGTTCTAACGGAATTCGTGGTTTTGCCATAAACCATCCACGAATGGGCCACGAATGCTCGAATTTGGGGCAATAATTGTTCGCCGAAGGTTCGTGGACGGTCTTATTCGTGGACGGTTTGGGCGAGAAAGTTTCCTAACCACAAAATCCGCCAGAATCAGTGTTTTTACCCCAGGTTTCCATACCGCACTCGGTCACACACCTGCCTGCCGTCTCGCGCCATCGTCCACAGGACCGCTGCGCTGATGCTCGCGGCATCCCTACGGCGGCGGGCGGCGGTGCCAGTTTTAAGAGAGGGGGAAGCGCACTTTGTGACCGTGGGAATGATATGGGGGTGTCCCGTCCTCATTTTTTCAGGATCAGGATTTCAACTCCAAATACATGGCGGCTGCCATCAAAGGCGCGATGGCAATCAGCGCCCAAAGAGGGTAATAGTCAAACCAGGCGGTGTCGCGCACCCGGACGATCCAGTCCGGCAGCGGAGAGGGAAGTTGCTCACTGTCGATCCAGAACAAGTCTCCGCCTGCGATCCACACTCTGTCTCTTGTCATGACAAAATAGTCAAGGTAATTCAGATTCGAGTTAAGCTCGGTATATTCGATCATCGGTTCCAACGCATCATTCGTCCAGGATAAGGCTGTGACGAATTCAACCTTGGCATTCTCTTCGTTTATGCTCTCATAAAGGCCCGATACCCAGATGCGGCCATGAAAATCGACATCCATGCTTTTGAAGTAGGCCAGGGCGCGGTCAGATTGCTCCAATTTGAAATCAGCCCAGGTCCAGGCGCCTGATGCTTCATCCAGGAAGCCAACTTGCATCTGATGCCCGGCTTCGTTATCGCGCAAGGCCCAAACCTGCCCGTGGAAATCCTGACAATAATCCCAGACGCGCCAATCTGACCGGGGGAACTCGGCCATTTTTTGCCAGTTGCCATCCTGCCAGCGGTAGAGGAGGGTGGGCATATCCTTCTCTGAGAACCAGGCCAGTAACGATTGATTTGGATTGACCCTAAAACCGATCAGCCGCAAATTGCGGGCAGGCACCTCGGAAGGCAGGGGGATTTCCCGCTTCTCATCCGTCCCAAAATCCACATAGGCAAGGGATTCGTGATGCGTTCCCCAAACGCGCATGTCGGCGGCAGTTAACCGTTCCGGGAATTGCGCCATTTCAAGATAAAAATCGTCATCCTCCCGCGTCCAACCTTGTCCATCCCAGGCGTAAATTGCAGGGTTGTTTCCGCCAACCCATAAGATGGGAAACCCCCGGGCGTCATGGCTGACCGCCCTGACCCGGCAACTCCGACACTCCCCCGGGGAGAAAGTCCAATGGTCGCGGGTGTCTTCCGAGAGACGCCAGACATAGATGTTGTTTTTGGATAATCCAGAACTGCCAACGCTGACCCACAGGCTGTCATCCGCGTCTTTGGAGATGCTGGTCACGCGCCAGGGCGTTAGTTCTGTGTTCCAGACGGGCGGCTCCCAAGTGTTATCCAAAGTGGTATAAAGTAACGTGGAAGCATATACCACCATCAATATCGCAAGCAGCAACGTCACAAGCCTCTTGAAACGCCTGGGTTTCCCCAGCCTTAGGAAGCCCTGTCCGACCTGCATGACATCCAGTTTCGCTGCCAGTTGGGACACAAAGTCGGGGTAATTTTCCAAAGCCCTGACTGCCAAAAAAATCTGGCGTCCATCCTTGAAAACAAATTTGGCAATGCCAGGCCTCCACCACTCATCAGCGTTCACGAACATGATTTCTTCGTAGGGGCACTGTCCTATTGAATAGGCATTGGTCAAAGAATTATAAAATTTACGCCCCCAAAAATCGCTCGAATGAATCGTCATCTTCGTATTGGATAGGGTAATTCTATAATTCTTCGAAAAACGCCCCAAGCCCAGCATAAGCCAAAACTCTGCCAGGACAAGACCCGCCAAGAATAGGAACCCAATCACCGCCAGAGTATCCGGGTAGTCTCCCACGGACACCCGAAGGAACAATTCCCCGGGGGAAAGCAAAAATATTAAACTTGCGATCAAATAAGCGGCAAAGAGAATAAAGAGAAACGAGTTCCCAACTCTGGTCCATTTCTCATAACGATAGGTTTTCTCTTCCATGTTGACCACCTCGGCTTGATTTCCGCGCAGGTTGAATTTTGTTGAGTATATGTCAGTGTCTCACAAGTGGCAAGATGACAAAAGCCGCCCCGTCCATGTGGACGAGGCGGCTTCGAGTGTCGATCGAATTCAGGCAGCCTTCCTGCGCACGATGCCCTCCTGCCAGGCGTAGACGGCGGCCTGGGTACGGTCATCGAGATGCAGTTTTTTGAGGATGTTGCCGATGTGGGTCTTGACCGTGCTTTCGCCGATGACCAGGGCTTCCGCGATCTCGGCATTGGACCTGCCCGCGGCGATCAGGCGCAGCACGTCGAATTCGCGCTCGGAGAGTTCGGTGAACGGGTTGACCTCGTCCCTGCGCAGGCCCTGCAGTTCCCTCACGATGCGCGAGGCCACGCGCGAGTCGAGCACGGCCTCGCCGTGGGCGGCCTTGCGGATGGCGGCCGCCAGTTCGTCGGGCTCCACATCCTTGAGCAGGTACGAGATGGCGCCTGCGCGCACGGCGGGAAAGATGTACTCGTCCTGGTGATGCGACGTGACTACGATGACCTGCGTCTCGGGCCGCAGCTTGCGGATCTGACGCGTGGCGGCGATGCCGTCCAGTTCGCCTGGCATTTCGAGATCCATCAGCACCACGTCGGGCTGGTGCTGCTCCACGGCGCTGACCGCCGCCAGGCCTGACTCCGCTTCGGCGATGACTTGAATGTCGGCCAGGGTGTGCAGGTAGGCGCGCACGCCCTGGCGCACAATTTTGTGGTCATCCACGAGAAGGATTTTGATGGGCATAGGAACCTTTCGTTTCGTCATTACAAAACTCGGTGGTTGAGTAGGGCGGGTGCTCTTCCCGCCCGTATCGAAACCACCAGTATGACAATACCTTCGCCAAAATTTAACAGACCTAATTTCGTGGGGCGGATTGGCAATCCGCCTACCATATCTGGCGATCACAGCAAGTTTCTGGCTATATCTGACATTGCGGGATGCCATCCCGCACCACAATTTGTAACTTTTTCCAAATTGGCGAAGGTATTGTATGAAGCAACTTTATAGTTGTTGTAACCTGGTGGTTTCGATACGCTCCTTACTTCGTTCGGAGCTGCTCAACCACCGATCATTTTGCGTTTAATTGTACTTCGGCTGTGACCGTCGTTCCGACCGCCAGGGTGGACTCGACCTTGAGCGTGCCGCCGACTTCGGCCAGGCGCTGCTTCATGCCTGCCAGCCCCAGCGAGTGGGAAGAGACGGTGTTCGGCTCGAAGCCGCGGCCATTGTCCGCGATGACCAGGGTCACCCGTTCGGGCGCCATGCCGAGGCTGAGCACGACCGAGTCCGCTTCGGCGTGGCGGGCGATGTTCGAGAGCGATTCCTGCAAGACGCGGTAGAGCGCCTGTTCCACATCCAGCGGGAGGGAACGTTCGCCGCTGACCGTGGTCGCGACCTGGATGCCCGTGTGTTCCTGCCAGCGCGCGGCGTATTCGGCCATCGCCTGGGCCAGTCCCTTGCCTTCCAGCGCGGCGGGACGCAGTTCGTCGATGATGAGTTTCAACTCCTGCTGCGTCTCGCGGTTGAGTTGCAAGGCGGCTTCGAGATGCTCGGCGGCCATCTTCGGGTCGGACTCGAGCAGGTTCTTTGCGGCGGAGAGCTGCATGCGCGCGGCGTAGGTCTGCTGTTTGACCGTGTCGTGCAGGTCGCGCGCCAGGCGGTTGCGCTCCTCCACGCGGGCCAGTTCGTCGCGGGTGTGCAGCAGGGTCTGCAACTGCCCGGCCATGTTGTTCAGGTTGCGGGTCAGCTCGCCGATCTCGTCCGCGGAGCCGTCGCGCGGCGCGGCAGAGAAGTCACCTTTGCTCCAGGCCTTTGCGGACGCGGACAGGTTGCCGAGGCGCTTGCGCAGTCCGCGCGAGGCGAGCCAGCCGAAGACCGCGCCGACGGGCAGGGTCACCGCCAGCATGATGAGGGTGATGACGATAAAGAAGGTGGTGTAGATCGATAGGTTGGTGGGCGTGGCAAACTGGATCGGCTTGAGCGTGTACACGATGATGGCAACAACGGGGTCGGCATCCGTTTTGCGCAGGGGGAAGGCCACGATGTAGGTGCCGTCGGGCAGGGTGTAACTTTGGGCAGTGTAGTTCTTGTCGCCGACCAGGGCTGCTTCGAGGATGGACTCGAGTCCGAGTCCGTTGGGACGGCGCGCCTTGAAGGGTTTGCCAATCGACTTGGGATCGTTCAGCGGCGCGGCGGCGATCAGGGTCAGGTCGGGGTCGAGCACGTAGATGGACTGGGTGCCCGTCACCAGCGTATTGGCATAATCCAGCGATTCGCGCACGGTGTAGGACTGGAAATCCGTCCACGCGAAGCCGTTCCTTTGGACGCGTTCGACCCAGCGTTGTAATTCAACGGGATCATTGACCAGGTAGGGAATATTGTCCTGGAAGGCGGTCTTCGACCAGTAGAAGCTGTCGAAGACGCGCGTGGTCACCTGGTTCTCGGTGTACATGGCGATCCCGACCAGCAGGGCGGCCAGCACCATGACTGTCCCGACCGTGACGACGGCGTAGGACAGGGTCAATTTCCATTGCAGGCGGCGGAAGTGGTTGAGCATCTGTTTCATGGCGGGGTTCCAACTTTCAGGGTAATGTGGATATTATCACGCTTGCAGGCGCGGGCGGGCAAATGGCGAATTTCGATGTCGACCTGGGGCAGGAACATAAGTGAGTCTCCTGCAAAAAGATTGTCTCACCGTGAAGCACGCAAAGAACGCCAAGTTTTTAGAAGCCGAAATCACAAAGGTTTGAGATTCTCAAGCAGACCTTTAAGAATTCCTTTGTGTACTTCGTGTCCTTTGTGATGAAAAAAGTTTTTGCAGTGGAGGCGTAAGTTAATGTCCCACGACCATTTCGTCTTGCAGGCCCTCGGTCACCAGCAGCGGGCCCGATGCCGCCGAGAACGAAGATTGCGGTGAGTGTGATGATGATGAGTGTCATGGCTTTCTCCTTGAACGTCCCGAAGTATAGGAGACTCGCCCGATTTGCGGCTCAACCGCAGGGAGGATTGTGGGTCAGCCTGGAGGAGGATTGACGACGGAGGGGTTGGACTTTTGCGATATACTGACCGTGCAAATTTACTCATTTGGTGAGTACCATGAAAAATCAAAATGCACACCACATTGGAACGCTCTCCCCAGAGATGGCGCTGCTTGGCCTGCTGTACGGCGAAGCGGGCCACGGCTATGACCTGCATCGCAAGGTGGTGGCCGACCTGGGCCAGGTCTGGCACCTGAGCCAAAGCCAGGCCTACGCGATCCTGAAACGCCTCGAAACCCGCGGGGACATTTCCGCGGAGGAAATCCCGCAGGAGAAGCTGCCAACCCGTCAGTTGCTGCGCATGACCGCGCAGGGGCGGGAGCGTTTCCTGGCCTGGCTGGATGCCACCAGCGGCGGTAGCACGCGCGCCATCCGCATGGAGTTCGTCACCCGCCTGTATTTCCTGAACCTGTATTTCCCCGAAAAGCTGGCGCAGGCCTTCGACCGTCAGCGCGCGGAGGCGCAGGGCCACATCCAGCGCCTGGAGCGGATGCTGGCCGGCCTGCCCGAGGAGCAGGTCTACAACCGCATGAGCCTGGACATGCGCCTGAAACAACTGCGGCTGACCCTGGACTGGCTGGACGAGTGTCGGCAGAACTTCCAGGAAAGGCAGGACCCCACATGAGCGAACCCGAATTCCGCATGAAGCCGATTGGGATCATCCACACCCCGTTCAAGGACCAGGCCGGGATGCCCATCCAGTTTTCACGCTCCGCTGCTGCGGGCGCGATCGAAGTGTTTTCGGAATACGAGGCGGGGCTGGAGGGCATCGAGGGCTTTTCCCATGTCATCCTGATCTACGTGTTTCACCGGGCGCTCGACAGCCGCGAGTTGTCTGTCCAGCCTTTTTTGGACGACAAATCGCACGGCATTTTCGCCACCCGTTTCTACCGTCGCCCCAACCCGCTCGGCTTTTCCGTGGTGCGCCTGGTCGGCAGGACGGGTCCGCGTTTGCAGGTTGAATGGGTGGACATGCTGGACGGCACCCCGCTGCTCGACATCAAGCCGTACGTCCCCGAATTCGATGTTCATCCGGTGGAGAAGCTGGGTTGGTACGCCACGCGGGCGCATCCATAGTCCGCAGGAGGGGCTTGCCTGTTTTAAGATTCCTGGGATATACTCATTGAGTGAGTACAAAAGCTCCGCTGTTCCGAAGAAGGAAAATCCCATGAACCGTCGGTTGACCCTGACCCTGTTGCTGGTCCTGCTCCTGAGCGCCTGTGGCGCCAAAGCCGCCCCGCTGCCCGAAGCCCGCACCCTGACCGTCTTCGCCGCCGCCTCGCTGACCGACGCCTTCGGTGAGATCGGCCAGGCCTTCGAAGCCGCCCACCCGGGCGTCACGGTCACGCTTAATTTTGCCAACTCCCAGGCCCTGCGCACCCAGATCGAGGAGGGCGCGCCCGCGGATGTCTTCGCCTCGGCCAACACGAAGGAGATGGAGGCCCTGGTGGCCGCCGGCCTGGCGGCAGCAGACGCCCCGCAAATCTTCCTGACCAACAAACTGGTGGTGATCCTGCCCGCGGATAATCCCGCCGCGCTCGAAACATTGGGGGACCTTGCCCGGCCGGGCGTCAAGCTGGTGCTGGCCGCCGAGGAG
The DNA here is from genome assembly GCA_049324895.1 of Chloroflexota bacterium. GTDB lineage: Bacteria > Chloroflexota > Anaerolineae > Anaerolineales > Villigracilaceae > JACPVF01. The sequence goes on along the minus strand of JBMOMS010000024.1, from coordinate 20,312 downwards.
GTGCCGGTCGGCAAGTACGCGCGCCAGGCGCTCGACCTGATGAACGCAGCCTTCGGGGCTGACTTCAAGAAACAGGTCATGGCCAATGTGGTCTCCAACGAAGACAATGTCAAGCAGGTGGTCGCCAAGGTGCAGTTGGGCGAAGCCGACGCCGGCCTCGTGTATACCTCGGATGCCGTGGCTGCGCCCGATTTGAAGACCATCGCAATCCCCGCCGAACTGAACGTTGTCGCAACGTATCCCATCGCGGCGCTGGCCGATTCCGCCGACACGGACCTGGCGGCGCAGTTCATCGCCTACGTGCTTTCCGCGCAGGGACAGGCCATCCTCGCAGCATGGGGATTTGGCCCCGTTCCATAATTCCGTTACAATAAAGTTCGCGGGAGAGTGTCCCGCGATTTTTGACTCACATGACCAAACTCAGAGAATTTACCCATCGCTTTCTGGATGCAGGCTACTCGAAATGGATGTTCATCCTTCCCAGCGCGCTCCTGCTGGCCCTGTTTGCAATCCCCCTGCTTGCGCTGGTGCTGCGTTCGGTCGATTCAGATTTTTTCGAGAACGCCTTTTCGCAGCAGGCCTTCCACGCGCTCAGCCTGAGCCTGGTCACCAGCACGATCACCACCGTCATTGCCGGGCTGTTGGGCACGCCGCTGGCCTACCTGCTGGCGCGCTGGAATTTCAAACATAAGAGTTGGGTGGAAGTGCTGCTCGACTTGCCCATTGTCCTGCCGCCCTCGGTGGCCGGCCTGGCCCTGTTGATCGCCTTTGGGCGGAACGGTCTGTTTGGGCCGGCATTAAGTTTTCTGGGAATCAGCGTCCCCTTTACCACCGCGGCGGTCGTCCTGGCGCAGACTTTTGTGGCCGCGCCGCTGTACGTGCGCTCGGCGCGCATCGGCTTTGCGCAGGTGGACGTGCAGCTCGAAGAATCGGCGCACGTGGAGGGCGCGAACCAGTGGCAGCTTTTCTACGAGGTCATGATTCCCCTGGCAGGCCGCGCGCTGGCCAGCGGAGCCATCCTGACCTGGACGCGCGCCCTGGGGGAATTCGGCGCGACCATCCTCTTCGCGGGCAACCTGGAGGGCGTGACGCAAACCATGCCGATGGCGATTTACCTCGGCTTCGAGCGCAACCTGGGCGTGGCGCTGGCCTTGTCGGTCGTGCTGATTCTGGTGTCGGTCGTCCTGTTGATGGTCACGCGAAAATTGGAAAAGCGCGAGGACTAGACATCCATTTCCTCCATCCCTGTCCCCTCTCCCGGGGGAGAGGGGTGAGCGTGAAACGTTTCCTTCTTATTTCTCTGCATCGACCAGCTGCGCCAGCGCGATGGCGCCCGCCACGCCCGAACGGTTGCCCAGCCCGGGGTTGACGATGTAGGTGTGAATGTTTTCGAGAATGGCGGGGGATTGGACGTAACCGTTCAGCAGGGCCAGCACCTTTTGCTGAACCATTTTCAAGACCCTCTCGTTCTGTCCCACGCCGCCGCCGATGATGATGCGCTGCGGCGACAGGGTGTAGACGTAACTGGCGAGCGCATGTGCAATGTAGTGGGCTTCCAACTCCCAGGCGGAATGGTCGGCCGGCAGCGTGCCCGCAGGCTGGCCCCAGCGTCGTTCCATTGCCACGCCGGAGGCCAGGCCCTCGAAACAATCCTTATGGAAGGGGCAGTTGCCCTCGTAGGGATCGCGCGCGAGGTCGTGCGGCAGGGGGATGTGTCCCATCTCGGGGTGCAGCAGTCCGTGCAGCAGCCGCCCGTTGACGTAGGCGCCGCCGCCGATGCCCGTGCCGATGGTCAGGTAGATGAAGGTGTCCAGGCCCTGCGCCGCGCCCCAGCGATACTCGCCCAACGCCGCGCCGTTGACGTCCGTGTCGAAGCCGACGGGCAGGTCGAAGGCCGAGCGCATCGCCCCCACCAGGTCCGCGCCGGTCCAGCCGGGCTTGGGCGTCGGCAGGATCTGGCCGAAGGTGGCGGAATCAGGCCGCGGGTCGAGGGGGCCGAAGCAGGCGATCCCAATCGCGGCCAGGTCGCTGTATTCCTTGAAAAAGGCGACCGCCTGGTGGAGCGTCTCCTTGGGGGTTGTGGTGGGAAAACGAACCTCCGCCCGAATATCGTCAGGGCCAGTGCCGACGGCGCAAACGAATTTCGTCCCGCCGCCTTCGATGCCGCCATAGAGTTTGCTCATGTTACCTCGACAATGTATTTGGATGAATCCCCGGGCGCGCGGGCTGGGGACGAGGCCGCCCCTCATGGGATGAAGCGGCTGGAAAGCAGTTTCATTCTAATCCCCGATTTTTGCATTGTCAATTTTCGGCGCCCTGCGTTTGTGCTGGCGGCGCGCGCCGAAGATTCAACCCGGAAACCCGCCGCAACTTTTTGAGGCGCGCCGCATCCAAAAAAATGGTTCGCTCAGGACAGCCTGAGACCTCGACCGTGTAGCGACAACAGCCAATTTTCTCACAAGGAGTTTTTTCATGGAAATGATGATCGACTTTCCCGGCGGCCTGCGCGTGGATGCGCACTTCGGTCCCTTTACGGTAGCCACCGACCAGCCGCCGGCCGCCTCGGCCCCCACACCGTTCGCCCTGTTCCTGTCCTCCATCGGCACCTGCGCGGGCATCTACGTGCTCGGTTTCTGCCGCCAGCGCGGGCTGCCCTCCGAAGGTATCCGCATCCTTCAGCGCATGCACAGCAACCCGTTCACCGGCATGGTCGACAAGATCGATCTTGAGATCCAGGTCCCGCCCAGCTTCCCGGCCAAATATCACGACGCACTGGTCAAGTCGGCGCAGTTGTGCGCGGTCAAGAAACATTTCGAGAACCCGCCCCAGTTCGACATCACCACAAAGGAAATGGCAACCGCGTAATGAAAATCCCCGAAGATGCTCTTCGGGGATTTTTATCGGGTATGTTTTCAGCTTGCCGGGCAGGCGGGAGGGTACGGCGATGATCCCCGTTGGGGACCATCAGCGGCAGTCGTACAAGGTCAAATTTTCGGGCGGCAGGAACCCGTCGACCGGGCGGCAGTTGCCTCTCACCCAGGTGAGATACTGGGATTCATGCAGGGGCTGGGTGTCCATCAGAAAGAAACGCGCCTCGCCGTCTGCCACGCGCCGGGCCAGTTCCTCCAGGGTGAGGATCGGGTCCGCGCCGGTGAATCCGCCCAGGGCCATGACGGGCTGCCCGGTCACCAATTGCAGCGGCGCGGCGATCACGGCGTTTTCCGTGGCAGCCAGGAAGATTTCATCCTGGCGCTGTGATTGCAAAAAGACCGCCGTGGATTCGTATCTGTCCAGCGCGTCGCGCTGCCCGCCCCAATATGCAAGGTCGGGGCTGGCGTGGGGCAGGGTCACGTCTCCGCCAAACAGGCCGGGTGTCAGCGACCAATAGGCGGGAACCAGCAGGAGAGCCAGAAGGATAACGGCGGCGCGGGCGGGCAGGGGAAACCTGGGATGGGAAAGGGGCAGGAGGAAAGAGGCCAGGGAGAGCAAGCTCAGGAGTCCCAGCGGGATGAGCAGCCAGGCCGCTTGCGGGTAATATCCGAGGAAGAAGACCGTGACCGCCACGGTAAGGAAAACGGCCAGGGGCAGCGGCCGGCGTTTGCCCGCCCGGTAGTCATCGAACCAGGCGACCAGCCCCACGGCGCTGATGGCGGCAATCGGCGGCGCCAGCATGCCCAGGTAATAGCGATGGATCAACCCGCCGTAACTGAATAAAAGCAGGATGGGTATGAGCCAACCGGCCCAGAACAGGTGGAATGAGGCCTGGCGGTTGAGCGGCAGTTTCCACGAGGCGCGCGCCATGCCGCTGGCCAGCGCCAGCAGGGACAGCGGCAGCAGCCAGGAGACCTGTCCCGCCATCTGCGGGTTGAACAGGCGCAGCAGGCCCGGGTCCCCGATCTCGCTCCAGCCGCTATCGGGCCAGGGCTTGGCGGAATCCGCTGCGGGCGGCGGGAGGGGCTGCGCGGGGGCGGGCGGGAGGGCGGAAGGGGACTCCTTCTCGCGGATGCCGAACAGGGCCACAATTTGTCCCAATCTCCGCGCGCCGTTATGCACGGCCACCAGTTCCATCACGCGGTTGGTCGCGGTCGAGCCGACATAGGGCCGCTGCCCTGCGGGGATCGAGTCCACAGCCAGCGGCCAGGCGAAGGAGAGGCTGAACATCACCAGCCCGGCCAGGCTGAGATATGCGAGGCGTTTGAACAGGGCGTGCGGCGGCGGCAGGAAGAGGAACAGCGCGGGGACGACCAGGTAGGCTTGCAGCATCTTGACGTTGAAGCCCAGGCCCACCAGCGCAGCCGAGGCCAGCAGCCAGCGCAGGCGTCCACTTTCGGCGGCCTTGAGCGCGGCCCAGCCCGCCAGCAAAACGAGGAAGACCACCAGGCTGTCGGGGGTGTTGTTGCGGTCCACGGCAACGCTGATGGGCGTGACCGCAAGGATCAGGGCCGCCAGTCCCCCGGCCCGTTTCCCGAAGGCGCGCTGGACGATTTTGTACAAGACCAGCGTCGAGAGCGATCCCGCCAGCGCCTGCGGCAGGATCAAGGCCCAGCCGTGGAAGCCGAAGATCAGGACGCTCAGGGCCTGAATCCAGAACCCGAGCGGAGGCTTGTCCACGCTGACAAAGCCGGCCGGGTCGAAGGAGGCGAAGAAAAAATTATGCCCGCTCGTGAGCAGGCTTTGCACCGTGGCGGCGTAATACAGGTTGCCGAAACCATCCAGCCCAATGCGAAAGAGACGCAAAAAGAGGGACAGGACAAAGACCCCCGCCAGCAGGTAGTGCGTTTTTTGGGGGCGCATTAAATTCAGGCGCGGCGCGCGGAAAGAGCCAGGAACCAGCGGGCCAGGAAAAAGGCCGCCGCCCAGGCCAGCAGGTTAAGGGTCACGAAGAAACCGATGATGAGGTAGTTTCCCGAGTTGAAGATGGGCGAGGGCGGCGGGTGCATCACGTTCGCGGCGGTGGCGAAGATGGCGCGCAGCGCGACGATGTAGGCCAGGTTGGCCGCCGAGGTCAGCAGTTTGTTGTCCATCAGCCACAGCCCAAACTGGAGCAGCGCGCCCGTGACGGCAAAGATCAGCGCCAGGCGGAAGCGCGGCTCGGCCAGGAACAGGCCGTTCCAGTTGGCCTGCATGGCGACCATCGAGAGCGGCAGGTAGGTCACCCAAAAGACGATTCCCGCCCGTCCCAGCGCTGCCGACCAGTGATGGAACACGTCGCGGCGGGTGAGCAGCCCGGCCAGCCCGGCCAGGGCGGCGGCAAAGAAGGCGATTTCTGCGGTCAGCACCCAGGCGCCATGCAGGTACACGATGCGCACGTTGGCGCCCAGGGATTGTTCCTCAGGCCCCAGCAGTGCCAGCCCGGCAATTGCCAGCACGGTGAGGAAGAACAAAATGAGGGGGGAGTTGTTTTTGGACATGCCTGGATTGTACCTTGAGGCTGTCCACAGTGGGGCGATTTCGGCCCCGGTTCTTTTGCCCGGACTGCAGCCGTTCCACCTTGTGAAGGGTATCGCTGCTTCCCGGCCTGCCGTCGGCCTCACCTCATACCGCTCTCGTAGGTGACGGTCAGTTCCGTAAATTTTCCCACGCTGACGGTAAAGGCCTGATCGGCGGCATGGGGATAGCGGCCCGGCGAAACGGGATGCAGCACATATTTGCCCGAGGGAAGCGGAACGCGGAAGCGCCCATTTTCATCGGTCTGGATTTCCAACACCAGTTCGCCCTGCGGGTTCATGATTTGCAGCGTGGCCTGGTAGGGACGGTCGGGGCAGTCCGTTTCCGTTTGGGGACCGGGGCAGGCGGGACCCATGAAGACCTGGCCCTCCACGCCGCTTGGCGCGGGCGGATTGGTGTAGGCGGGCGCGGGTTCCTCGTTGGGGTAGGCCTGCGTTGGGGTGGAACAACCGGCCAGCAGGAAGGCCAGGACGATCAGCGGGAGCATGATGCGCATTTTGTTTCCTTTCATGGTCTGGGACTGTGTTTCTGTGCAAAAAGTTCCGGTCATGGCCAACCTGGACAGGACGGAACCAGAAAGGTTCATCACAGAGCGCACAGAGTCCACGGAGAGTTGAAAAGATTCTCCGTGTCTCCGTGGTTGGCAAAAATCCTTGTTGTTCGTGCAAGAATTTAACTCCTTGTGTAAGTGATGAACATCGCAGGGCGGGGTGAATCCCGCCAAATGACCAGGATGCGGAATGCCGCATCGTGACCGCAGAGTATTTCACACCGCGTCACTTGCCTGTATACCACCACCCAGGTTCCTACCCTGCGCCCTGCGCCTGAAAGAGCGCCAGCAACGCCTGCATCGAGTGGACGGTGACGTGTCCCTCGCCGCTGCGGGTTTCGTCCGTGTAAGGGTTGAACCAGATGGCGAAGAGTCCCGCGCGGTTGGCGGCCAGCACATCCTTCTCGAAACTGTCGCCGACCATCCAGGCCGAAGCGGCGGGCAGGCCCAGGTCCGCCAGAATGTGGCGGTAGAAGGCTTCTCCCTTGGGCAGCCCGGTGTTCTTGAAACAATAGATGCGGGCAAAGAAAGGCGCCAGCCCAACGCGTTCCAGTGCCCCGCGAATCTGCGCCTCGTCCGAGATGGCCGCGCTGGTAGCCAGGATGCAGGCGCATCCCGCCGCCTGGAGATGGGCCAGGGCCGCCTCAACGCCCGGCACGGCCCGCACGCTCGGCCAGGCAACCATCGGAATGGGGGAGATGGGATCGTCGTCGCACATGACGGTATCGCCCCAATCGAAGAGGATGTGGGAGGGGAGGAAAGGTATCATCGCCAGCTCACGGTTCTGAAGGCCAGGCCTTCTTCATTTCATCCAGGTTGTCCAGGAAGGCGCGCACCACCGATGGATCGAAGTGGCGTCCCGCTTGCTGCTGGAGGTAGGCCAGCGCGGCCTCTTCGCTCCAGGCCGCGCGATAGGAGCGGTCGCTCGACAGGGCATCCCACACATCCACCACGGCAAAGATGCGCGCCGCCAGCGGAATCTCCTCCCCCCGCAGTCCGCGCGGATAGCCGCTTCCGTCCCAGCGTTCGTGATGACAATAGGGGATGTCGAGCGCACCCTTGAGAAAGTGGATGTGCGCAAGCACCTCGTAGGCGTGTTGGGGATGTTTGCGCATGACGGCCATTTCCTCTTCCGTCAGCGGCCCCGGTTTGTTGAGGATCGAATCGGGAACGGCCAGTTTGCCGATGTCGTGCAGCAAGGCGCCGCGCCGCAGGTGCAGGACATCCTTCTCGGGGACCCGCAGGACGCGGGCCAGTTTTTCGGCCAGCGCCACCACCCGCCGTGTGTGATGCTCGGTGGAGCGGTCGCGCATCTCGACCGCCCGCGCCCAGCCATCCAGGGTCGCATCGTACGCATCCGCCAATTCACGCTGGCTTTGCTTGAGGCGGTTGTGCCACTCCCCAATCAACCAGCCCGTCGCGGCGCCGTACAGGATGGGCACCACGTAAGCCCTGGGCTGCGCGGCAATATACAACTCGTTGACCAGCACTTTTTGGAACAGGGAAAAGACCACCAAAAGCACTGCGCCCAGGCCGGCATACCTCAACCTTCTTCGCATATTGGAGATCCGCGTGTCTGCGCCGTTCCGGCTCATGTGCGCCTCGCATTACAAAAGTCGCTTCTTTCTGGCACATTTATTTTACCCCTGCCTCGATGGGCGGGGCGTCCTTTGTTGCGTCCAGTTTCGCTCTACTTCACCAGCCGCCAAAACAGCAGGCCCGCCAGTAGCGCCATGCCTGCGCCGAAGACGAAGGGTGCGCTCGCGCCGAAACCCGTCCACGCGCCCAGGCCCTGCCAGAGCAGCCCCGCGATGACCGAGGCGGGCAGGGCCGTCAGCCCGACCGCCGCGTTGAACAACCCGTAGGCCGTGCCGCGCTGGGCCTCGGGCACCAGGTCCGCCACCAGCGCCTTGGCCGCGCCCTCGGTGGCCGCATAATACAGGCCATACAGCCCGAACAACGCCCACACCTGCCAGCCCGTCTGCGATAAACCAAAGCCGAGATAGACCAGCCCGTAGGCGATCCACCCGCCGATGATCAACTTGCGCCGCCCAATCCTGTCGGACCACGCGCCGAGCGGCCCCGCAAAAAGCGTGTACACCGCGTTGAAGGTCAGCGCCATGCCCATCACCTGCAGAAGGTTCAGCCCGCGCTCCTGTCCGCGCAGGAGGATGAAGGCATCGGAAGAGTTGCCCAGCGTGAACAGGACAACCACCGCCAGGAAGGATTTGAAGCGCCCGTCCAGCGCGCGGAGAGAGAGCGGCTGCGCCCCTGGACCTTGGGCTGATTTCGTTACCTCGACCGCGCCCACCGCGAGGACGATCACCGCCAAAGCCGCAGGGAAGATGCTGATCAACACGATCAACCTGAACGTCTCTGCCGAGAGGGTGGCCGCCCCCTCCTGCGTCAGCCAGATGACCAGGGCCGCAATGCCCAAACCCAGGAAGGCGCCGAAGGTGTCACCCGCGCGATGCAAACCGAAGGCCAGCCCGCGCTGCTCCTTTTGGATCGAGTCGGCGATCAACGCGTCGCGCGGCGCGGTGCGCACGCCCTTGCCGATGCGGTCCGCGAAGCGCACGCCCATCACCCAGCCCCACGTGCTCGCAAAAAACAGGAACGGCTTGGCAATGGTCGAGATGGCATAGCCCGCCACGGTCAGCCATTTGCGCTGGCCGAGCTTGTCGGACCAGGCGCCCGAGAAGATCTTGGTCAGGCTGGCGGTCGTCTCGGCCAGGCCGTCGATCAGGCCGATGACGCCCGTCCGCACGCCCAGCACGTTGGCGAGGAAGAAGGGTATCAGGTTGACCAGCATCTCCGAGGAGATGTCGGTCAGCAGGGACGTGATGGTGACGATCCACACATTGCGCGGCAGGCGGCGCAGGCCATTTGGTTTTTGCATGATGTTCCTCGTTGTTCATCCTGAGCGGAGCCGTGTGTTCCCTTCGACTTCACTCAGGGCAGGCTTTGCGGCGCAGTCGCAGGACGGGGATTCCTGAAAAATGACGGCATCCATGCCCGTCACATTAAGGGCCTTCTTGAAGTCACGGCTTCCACCTCCACGATTCGCGGGCAGCGCAAAATTCGCCTCCGTTTTCACACAAAACCATCCGTGTTGTCCGTGTACAAAAAAGGGCCTCCCAACTTTAAGAAAGCCCTGCCGTCACATTCAGGTCAGTCTTTCTTTCCGAAATATCCGAAGGCGATCAATGCCGCTGAAACCGCCGCAATGGACAGGCCCACGTGCAGGAGGTCCTCCGCATCCTTGTAATCCACCAGCTTTTGCAGGAACTTGACGCCCATGACCAGCACCACCATGCTGCTGAGTTTGGCCTTCAAGTCGTGTAAATTGTGCGCCAGCATCCATTCGGGCAGGTTGATGTCCCCAATGAACAACTCATACAGGCTGACGGCAAAGATCAGGATGGCCGTGGCAATCAGGAAACTGTCCACGATCTCGATGAACTCGATGGTGATGGCGGCATCCGCGCCCAGGCTTTCGATCACCAGCATCACTGCGTGAAAGGTCCTGAGTGTGCCCCAGGCGAAGGCAGCCAGCGCCGCCATCAGCAGGGAGACGATGCCGATGAAGGCCAGGTACCGTGATTTTTCGAGGATGGTTTTCATGCGCGAAGCTCCTGTAAAGAACAGTCTTTGTGCCCATCGCGGGCATGGGAGATTATACAGGCAAGCAGTCAGGAAATGAAAAGGGAACCTTTGCAAAGCAAAGAAGGGCCGTCTCACAGACAGCCCTTCTTTCTTCTTTCCTCTTTTGTTATTCGCCCTCGCCGCCGGCTGCGCCGGGCTGTTCCACCCGCAGCACTTCGCCGTGCATGTCGATGATGACCTTGAACCCCAACATGCCCAGGTAGGCGCGCGCATCCTCAGGCAGGCCGGTTTCCATCATAACGTCGAACTGCCTGTCCACGTTCTTGAGCTGCTGTTCGATCATGGCCTTGGTGAAGATGTCTTCCTGGCCGAGCATTTTGGCGGCCTGCGCCGAGATGAGGTCCTCGCTGCCTTTCATCAATTCAGCGATTTGCGCCAGCACGGCGCGGTCGATCTGTTCGGCGGGGATGTGACGGCGGAAGCCGGCATCGTCGACCACGTAGCAAGGCTCCCCGCCCACGTAGGCGGTCTCAGCCGCGCGGCCGTTTTCATCAATGACCAGGCCGCCGAAGAGGGCTTTGCGGGTCATCAGCTGCTCTGCCTTCCCTCCACCGCGGCCAGCAGGATCGCGGCGGCGATGCCCAGGCGTGGATCCAGTTGATGGGTGCTGTCCATGCTCAGGTCCAGGTCGAGTTCGTAGCGGAAGAGGTTGAAGCGCTGCTTCAAATCCGCCACGCGGGTCTGTCCGACAGTCATGTCGTAGTTCTGCGGCAGGAGCGAACCCAGCAGCAGGCGGCGCAGGAGCGCCAATCCCATGCTGTCTTCGAACAGCGCGCCGATGGGTTGGTCCTGGGCATTCAGCACCTCCCACTCGTCGCGCAGCAGTGAGCTCCAACCCTTGCGGCGCAGCACGCCGACCTTCTCGCCGGTGGCGCTGTCGACCACGTCGTAGGCGGCGGAGAAGTCGATGATCTGGCGGGCCTTGACCATCAGCACTTCCTGCTGTTTGCTTTCGTCCGAGTACACGCGGATGTCTTCGCGCAGGCGGAACATCTTCTGTTCGCTGAACATGACCAGTTTGCCGCCCGGTTCGTAGAAGCGGAACTTGCCGGTCAACGCAAATACCTGGCGGTGAAGAAGATAAGTACGATACTCGAAAATGGGGTTCATGGGATTCTCCTTATTCTTCTGAATTGATAATGCTCACCTGGGTGCCCTGGCCGGGCAGGTGCAGGTAATCGGTGTCGGGCGGGACCTCGGGACGGGTCCAGCGATAGAGAAATTTGGCGGCCTCGGAGGGCAGGTTGATACAGCCGTGGCTGCGCGGCTTGCCGTAATCGTTGTGCCAGTAGGTGCCGTGGAAGGCGTTGCCCTCGCCCGTGAAGAAGACGCACCACGGCACGCCGGGCAGGTCGTAGATATTGGCCTCGGCGTCGCCCTGGTTGGTCATGTGAACGGACGGGCCTTTGTGATAGGTGAGGAATTCCCCCGTGGGGGTGCGGGTTCCGCGCGCGCCGCTCGAACAGCGCGAGGAGAAGACCATCGTCTCGCCTTCGAAGGCGGTCACCATCTGTGTGCCCAGGTCGACGTGGATGCGCTTTTCGGCCTCGGGCACTTCGGGCGAGAGCAGGGACAGTTCGTCGGCGGGGATCAATCGCAGGTCGTGGGACGGAACATAGAAGGAGGTGTGCAAAAGCGAATCGTAGATTTCATACCAGATGCTTTTTTCCTCGCGCACCACGATGGCGCGTTTGACCCAGTGCGTGCTGCCGTGGTACAGGCGGTAGCTGCGCCTGGCGTACATGGTCGGGTCGAGGCGCGGGTCGCAGACCGGCACGCTGATCTCGCCCAACTGCCCTTCGGCGGGGATGTCGAAGCGCGGTTTCTGGTAGCGGGTCTCCACGGGCTGAATCCAGCCCGAGTAGGTGTAGCCCTCGTTGTCGATCCTGTACCAGGCCTTGTTGAAGGGGTTGCCTTCGTCCCCGTCCACAGCCTCGTTGACGGTCACAACCACGTCCTTGCCGAGCAGTTTGAGCTTGGCGGCATTGAAGGAGGGCGCGTCATACAGCGGGATGCCGCTGAAGGTCACGCGCCCCTGCGCAGGCGCGGATTGAGCCAGGGCGCGGTCGAGGCGCAGGTCGGCCAGCGCGGCGCCCAATGCGCCGGCGCCGGCCAGTTTCAGGAAATCACGTCGCGTTAAATTGGATATGGCTTTCATCTGGCATAGTTTTACCATGAGCCGGGGGAAACGGAAATGGTTCCATGGTATCAGCGCCCGGCGCTGTATGGAGGTTACAGCGGGTAGATTACGGATTGGTTGTGCCCACGGGCCTTGGCCGCATACAGGGCCTGGTCCGCGCGGCGGATGGCGTCTTCCACAAATGGGTCGGGCGGTGTGTGGGTCATTTCTGCGACGCCCAGGCTGATCGTGACGGCCAGGGGGCCGCTGTCGGATTCGACGCGGGTGGAGGCCACCCGTCGGCGGATGCGTTCCGCAATGTGCAGGGCCTGCCGCGCGGGGGTTTGGGGCAGCATAACGATGAATTCATCCCCGCCATAGCGCGCTAGCACGTCCACCTCACGCACCTGCGAGTTGGCCGCCCGCGCGATCTGGACCAGGATTTTGTCGCCCATGTCGTGCCCAAAGGTATCGTTGGCTTTTTTGAATCCATCCACGTCGAACAGGATGATCGACAGGGACCGCTCGAAGCGACGGCAGGCCTCGAACTCGCGGGTGGCCAGTTCGAAGAAGTAGCGGCGGTTGTTCAAGCCGGTCAGCCCGTCGGTGCGCGCCAGCACCTGCTCGTGCTCGAACATGTGCTGCAAGTCGCGGTGGGCAATTTCCAACTGTTGGTTGGCGCGGCGCAGTTCTTCCTCCTTCAGCCTGCGTTCGGTCACGTCCCGCGCCACCCAGAGCGTGGTGTCCTCGTCCATGGGCGAAACGGAAGCCTCGAACCAGGGTGTCTCCCCGTTGACCGGGATATCGTACTCGACGTGCAGGGTCTGGCGCGTTTCCAACACCCGCTGGATCACGTCCAGAAACCTTTCGGTCTCCTCGCGGGAGAACAGGTCCGACAGGTGTTTCCCGATGACCTGCTCGGGCGGAATGTAGAATTTGCCCGGATGGGTGGGGGCGATGCGGCGATAGGTCCCGTTGCGGTCGATGACCAGCACCGTATCCTGCATGGAGGCGAACAGGGCGCGCAATTCCGCCTCGGATTCTGCCAAGGCCCTGGACATCCGTTGCCGTTCGGTGATGTCCAGCCCCTGGACGAGCAGGTAGGTCTGCCCGGCCTGCCGCGCCGCGCTGACAGTAATGTACATATCCACCAGGCTGCCGTCCTTGCGCCGCCATTTGCGCTCGCCCAGCACCGACGCGCCATGCTCCAGGATGGCCTTCAGGAGGCCGTCGATCTCGACCCTGTCGTGGGCAACGATGTCGTACAGGCTCAGTTGGCGCGCCTCCTCCAGCGAATAGCCGGTCAACTTCAGAAAGGCGGGGTTGGCGTCTTGCAGGATGCGCGACTCGGCGTTGTAGATGTAGATGGCTTCGGCGGCGTGATCGATGAAGGAGCGGTAGCGTTCCTCGGCATCCCGCGCCTGCGTGTACAGCCGCGCGCGTTGGATGGCCACGCTGACGTTTTCGCTCAGGGCGGTCATCAACTCCAGGTCCGCCTCGGTGAGCGTGACGCCGCGAAAACTTTCCACGTTCAGGATGCCGATCACCCGTCCTTCCACGCTGAGCGGGACGCACACCTCCGAGACGATCTCCTGCATTGCCTCCAGGAAGGCCGGGTCGGCATGGGCGTCCTCGATCAATACAGCCCGTCCCGTGCGCACCACGCGCCCCGAGACACCCTCGGAAATGAGAATTTCAGGGATCACGGTGTCGTATCCCACCTGGTGCTGCAAGAGCAGGCGTTCATCCTTCAACAAGTACAGGCTGACCAGGGTGTAACCAAAGGTTTCCGCAATGGCCTCGACCACCGTGCGCAAAATGACGGCCAGGTCCAACTCATTCGCCAGGGTCGTGCGCACCCGGTCGAGCAGGGCGCGTTCCTGTTCGCGGCGCTCCGAGAGGGCAAACATGGCGCGGATGCGCCGTTCGCTTTCCTGGATCTGCAATTCCTCGATCTTTTGGGCGGTGACATTCTCGTGGGCGACAACAACGCGGATTTTTCCATCCTCGATAAAGCGCGTCACGCGGGCCACGAACCAGCGCCTCTCGCCCGGCGAGTGGCAGGGGTATTCGAGCGTGTATTCCTCCCGCTCGCCGCGCAGAATGGCGCGAATCCCTTCCGCCATGGCCGCCGCCTCATACCGATCGGCGCCTTGCGCCTGGTCGCAGACCTCCAGGTAATTGGCGCCTTCGTTCGCGTTGGGGGGGGCGGGTGGGTTGGCTTCGGCAAATGCGCGCCAGGCGCGATTGACGTAAATAATCACGCCCTCTTCATTCAAAATTGCCAGGTTCGAAGAAAGTGCGTCCATGACCAGGAAAGGCGCATTGAGATTCGACGATGGACGGACGCCCTGTTCCCACCTGGGGTTCGAGTGACCCTGTCTCATGCCCATATTGTACGCTTGATGGCGACGGTCTTTCCTTGCATTTTCCTTCTACTTCCAATAAACCCCCGGGGCATATCAAGGCCCGGGCGAGAGACCCTTTTTAACCTCGGCGCGCAGTTTGGGAGGCTTGATGCCCGTCAGGTCGACCGTTTTTGCGCCCACCAGATTTGCAAAGCGGGACACCCCGCGCGCCAGGGCGGAGATAAAAGCCCCGTCGCGGGGGGCGTCCTCCTCCAGCCAGAAGCCCAGCACATGCAGGGTCATCGTCTGGCGGTCCAGCTTCGGATCCAGGCGCGCCACCAGATCGTCGCCGTACAGGATGGGCAGGGTGTAATATCCCCAGCGCCGCTGGTGGACGGGTTTGTATACTTCCCAGATGTATTCGAAATCGAAGACCATCTTTGCCCGTCCGCGCGCGCTGACCATTTCGAGCGGCGCCAGGAAGGTGACCTCCTCCTGGGTGGAAGCGGCCAACGGCGTCCAGGCAGTGGGGATGCGGCCCGCTTCGAGGGAGTCCAGCGCGGGCAGGTCCTCCGTTAAAACAATCCACGCCTCTGCGCTGCCCTCGACCTCGAGCTGGCTCACGGTCCCCTGCTCGATCATGGCGGAAAGTTTTTCCTGCGCCTCGGCCGGCGACACCTCGCGCTCGATGCCATCCTGCCAGCCCACGCGGAAACGCTTTGCGCGCATGATGTTCAACATGGCGATGGTCTTGCGCGCAAAGAAATCCTCCGCCTCGGCGATGGGCGCGACCGTGTCGAACTCGGGCGGGGCCACGCGCTCGCGCAGGTCATAGATGCGGTCGAAGCCCCTGCGATTCGCGATCATCACTTCGCCCAACAGCCACAAATAGAAGAGCGCCACCGCCGAGTCCTTGCGCCCGCGGTAGCTCCACTGCGAAAGGCCCTTGCCCGCGAAATCGCGGTTGGACATCGGGCCGTTGCCGCGCAGGGCCGCCAACACTTCGTCCATGGCGTTGGGATGATTCTTCCTGAACTCGACCATGCGCGAATAGCGGGCCGTGCGCGGCATGACGGAGCGCCAGTAGGGCAGCTCCTCCATCGGGTACAGGAACAGCGTCCCGCCGTAATCGAAGAAATTGCGCTGATCGTACGCGGACTGGTACAGGTGTCCCAGTTCGAAATCCTGCACGCGGCCGTAGAGCGCAATCTCCTGGCTGCGCGCGGCGATGTTCAACGGGTCGAGCTGCAGGGCCTGCATCTGGCGGATGGCGGCGGTGACGCCCTGCAAGCCTTTGAAGCGGCGGCCGGGCCACAGTCCCTGCTGGCCGAGCAAAAAACGGCGGAAGGTGAGTTTGGAGATGGTTTCCACGAATCGCTTACCTCATAA
>JBMOMS010000024.1:0-4692 GCA_049324895.1 Chloroflexota bacterium | reverse complement strand
GGCGGATGGCGGCGGTGACGCCCTGCAAGCCTTTGAAGCGGCGGCCGGGCCACAGTCCCTGCTGGCCGAGCAAAAAACGGCGGAAGGTGAGTTTGGAGATGGTTTCCACGAATCGCTTACCTCATAAGACTAAATCACTTTACGATGGCGTACATAAAACTATCCAGGGGCACGGCGCTGATGTTGGGGTGCAGGATGAACTTGCGCAGCACGCCTTCGCAGGACATGCCAGCCTTTTCCATCACGCGGCGCGAGGCCACGTTTTCCACATCCGTGGTGGCGTAGACGCGGTAAATCGTCGGCTGTTGGAAGGCCCAATCGATCAGGGCGCGCAGGGCCTCGGTCATGTAGCCATGGCCCTGATGCGCCCTGCCCATCACGTATCCAATCGCGACCTTCGTCCCTTCGATGCGCGGGTCGATCATCCCGATGACCTCGCCTGTTTCCTTTAAGGTAATCATGTAGGGGAAGCGCGTCTCCCCCTCCCATTGGGCGATGGCATTCTGGAGCATGGCTTCGGTCTGCCCGATGTTCTCATGCGGACGCCAGGTCAGGAAGTGCGTCACTTCGGGGTCTTGCGCCCAGCCTGTGAAGATGGCGGTAGCATCCTCCATGCGCGGGACGCGCAGCTGCAAACGTTCGGTTTCGACGAGGATGGGCGGTCTCATTCAACCTCCCCGTGCGCGTCGGGCCCGTGCGCGGGTTGTTCCTTGCCCAGTTCCAGCGAGCGCTGATAGGCCGCCCAGACCGCGCGCGAGATGGCCGTGCGAAAGCCGGCCTTTTCGAGATAGTACAACGCCTCGGCAGACGTGCCGCCCGGTGAGGTGACCTGGTTACGCAAGGTGGCGGGGTGCCGCCCGGCCTGCTCGTAAAAATCCGCCGAGCCTTTGATGGTTTGCAGCACGAGCTGTTCGGCGATGCGGCGCGGGAAGCCCATGTGAACGCCCGCGTCGATCAGGGCTTCGGTGAAGAGGAAGACGTAGGCCGGCCCCGAACCCGAGAGCGCCGTGGCCATGTCGAGGTAGCTTTCATCCTCGACATACACCTCCGCGCCCAGCGCGCCCAGGATGGCCTGCGCCAGGCTGCGTTGCTCTGCGCTGGTCTCCTTCGAGGCCGCCCAGACCGTGATGCCCTGCCCGATCTGACCGGGCGTGTTTGGCATGGAGCGCACGATGGCCTTGTGTTTCAAGCCCGCGCCGAGCTTCTTCATGTTTGCGCCCGCGATGATCGACAGCGCCAGCGCATCGGGACGGATGCCCTTCAATCCCTTCATCACCTCGGTCAATCGCTGCGGTTTGACCGACAGCACCACCACCTCCGCTTCGTGAACGGCGGCGGCATTATCCGCGGTGACGTGAATGCCGTACTTTTTGCGCAACTCCTCCCCCCGCTCCGCGCGCGGACCCGAGGCGGTCAGGTTTTGCGGTTTCGACAATTTCCGATTCAACAAGCCGGCAATCATGGCCTCGGCCATGACGCCGGGCCCGATAAAGGCGATCTTTTTGTTCAACATGGGGCGCTCCTCCGTGTACGGATTATATAATACCCGCGGGTGAAAATGGCGCTTTCCATCCTCCAAAAACGCAATTTTCACCCGGGTGCGGTATGGGCGCCATTGTGGCGCTCATCAGGGAATGCAATTGGCAACGAAGTCGACCTGCACGTTCAGCTCGTTGGGAGACAGGATGCGCAGCAGCGCCCAATAATTGTTGGGGGTGTAAATGACCAGCGATTTTTGCACCGTCTGCGTGCCGGCTTCGGTGAAGACCAGGGCCGTTTCGGTTGTGTGTTCGCCCGTGCTCAGTTCCCAACGCCAGTCCACCAGGGTCGGTCCGTTGACGCTGACCTCGGCCACCACGAGCAGGTATTGTGGGAAGGCGTCGCATCCAACCGTGATGCGCGGCGGTTCGGCCCGCGCTTCGACTTTGGAGACCGTTACACGGGGCGGGGGGTTCACGGGAACCGTATCCGCGTCCCCGTCCAGGTCGGTGGCGCTGGCGGCGGCCCAGCAGAACGCGCCGGGGAAGTTGGGATTGCGCAGGTACCACCAGTTTCCGCTCTCGTCCTGTCCCTCGACCTGCGCCGACTGGTACGGCTCCAGGCGGTCGACGATGGCGTAATAGACGCCAGGCCCGTAGCGGCAATTGACGGGATGTTCCCGCGCCGTAACGTAGACCGACGGCGTTCGCGGGGTGACCGTGGGCGTTTCGGTGGGAGTTGCGCTGGACGTCATGGAAACAGTCGGCGTCGGCGCAGGGGATGGCGTGGAAGTCGGCGTGGGAAGCCTGTCGGCGGGGGCGTTACATCCCGCCAGCCCCAGGGAGAATGCCAGGGCAGCGATCCAGACACCTGGTTTCATGGTTTTTTCCTCCTGAAATGAGTACGGCGTCCAAAAATGACTGATTGTGTAGAGTCTGCGGCTCCTGTTTTCGGCGGTTGGAGCCATGTGCGGAATGGTTTCATTGTATAACAAACCCGCCCCCTGCGCATTGCGACGGAAGTCCCATCACTTAACAAACTGTTATCAAATCTTGACCGAAAATTTACAATTCCGTGCTATCCTCATTTTATCGATCAAGGAGAAACGATGAAAAACATCTGGAAATGGCTGTTTGGAATTTTGGCCGTGCTGCTTGTGTTGGGGCTGGTGAGCGCCGCGCTCTTCATGTGGCGCAGTCACAGCCTGGCCTATGCCGACTTGCGCGCCTGGGACGGCCCCATGTCGCGCGGCAATGACGGCTGGCGTGATGGCCCGATGATGGGGCGCGGGTCCTTCCCGCCCTTCTTTGGCCCGTTCCTCTTCCTCGGCGGGCTGTCGAAGCTGGTTTTCTTCGGCGCGCTGTTGTATGGCGCCTACTGGCTGGGAAAACGCAACGCGCGCGTGGTGCTGGATGCCGCGCCGTCCGCCCCCGAACCAGCTCCCAAGGCGGACCCGCCCGGGTAGGTGAGGTTGGAAAGTCTGAGATTAAGCCCGCCCCGAAATTTGTTTTCGGGGCGGGCGCTTGTTTATTTGACAATGACCGTGAACGTTTGGGTTTCTTCAGGGTCGATGGGGTCATTCGAGGGCGGATAATGGCCCAGGGTAATGGTCGTCTCTCCCGCGCCGACCGCCTTGAATGTCCAGATGTCGAGGCCGCCGCCGCCCGCCAGTCCAGGCTGGCTGGTGGATTGGTACTCCTGGCCGACGAACTCGACCACGGCACCGTCCAGGTCGCCGACGATTTCCCAGTGATAGCCCGTGGTGGGATTGGACTCGAGCACGAGGGTGAATTCCTTCCCCGCGTCCGCTTCGATGGCGGCTTCAGGGTTGGTGGGTTGCGGTTTTGCCTGGCTGCTTGAACAGGCAGTCAGCAGGACAACAAGGACAAGTGTTGCGTACAGGAATCGTTTCATTGCGTCTCCTTATGAAATCCAGACCATGATCTGTTCCTTGAGGATCCACTCACCGTTTTCCTTTTCCATCAGGTAATAATATCCCGCACCCATCAGCGGGCCTGCCATCTGGCCGACGTAGATCACGGCCTGGTCGAGCGTGTTGTTGAAACCCACGCGTGAGAAAACCCGGTACCCCGCCCCCGAATATTTTTGGTGGAATACATCCCACCCATCCGACTGGAGGAAGATATCGGACATTTCCTCGCTGCTCAACAGCACGTATTCCACGCCCAGGTCCATGTCGGGGGATAGCTGGCTGGGTTGGGCATTGCGATCCATGTAGCTGTCGAGTGTTTCGTTCGAGATGCCCGTCAAACCGGATTTGACGTAGTCCATCGTCTGCTGCGGGTCATCGGAATTGATGTTCGTTTCCGTGTCCTGCAAAATGACGGCAGGGCCCATCGCATCATTGACGAAGAAGGCATAAACGGCCTGCTCCTCTCTTTCGATGTCGGCGGCGCTGGGTTTGGGCTGGGGCGTGAACAGCCCGCAGGCCGCCTGGGTCAGGCTGAGAACGAGCATGGCGATCCAAAGGTTTCGGAACATTTTTTTGGGCATGGATGGATTCTCCTCGAAATGATTTTTACACCCGCAGGACATCTCCCGTCCATGCTTTGTTCCGCGTTTCGAGTGAGACTTTGGTCATGGTTGAGATACCGCCCGCGTTCAACTGCGGGCAGTATCATATTGAAGACTTATCCCTCGCCCAGGCGTTCCACGCGCTGGCTGACCAGCCAGGGCGGGAGGATGGTGCAGGCCAGGCTGACGCTCCCGCCGACCAACAATCCGAGCAGGTAGCCGTAGACTGTGGGCAGGTTCAGGAAGTTCGCCAGTCCCAACGGGGCGATGAAGAGGAAGAACGAGATCGGCAGGAAAAACATGGTGATGATCTGTCCCAGGCAGCCCATGCCGCCTGCGTTGATCTTGCGCGGATCGTCCCAAGTAAAGTTGGCGCCGGCCGCGCCAAAGGCCAGCAGGATGCCCGCCATGCCCGCCTGGCAGAGGAGCATGACCACCATGCCGTACAGGAAATCCACGGCCGACAAGCCCTGGATGAGCGAGATGCCGACCAGGAAGATTAATCCCAGGCCGACGGTGGGCAGGTAGGCCACCAGGAATTTGGCCGCCAACAGTTGCGAACTGCGCACAGGAGCCACCTTCAGCATCCAGTAGCTTTTGCCTTCCTGCGAGAAGCCCATGCCCGCCAGGCGCGAGAGCAGCGTCCAGCCGACGAAGAGCGACATGCCCACGTTGCCG
>JBMOMS010000023.1:0-3704 GCA_049324895.1 Chloroflexota bacterium | reverse complement strand
CCGAAACGATGGCAGGCAGGATGGCCTTGCGCGGATTCTTACTGGCCAGGTAAACGATCAGAATCCCCACGGGCAGGGCCGCGTCCATGCGGATCAGCAGGGCCAGGCCGAGGACGAGAGTCAGCCAGAAAACGGTGGCAGGCTGAGGGTCACGGAGGGTCTTGAGGGTCAGGAGAATCCCCAGGCTGACGGTCAACGTCAGGGCGCCGACTTCCAATCCGCGCAATGACCAGAAGACGAGCGGAAAGTAGAAGGCGGTGATGGTGGCCGCGATCAGCGGGGCAAATTGGGCGGACGGGTCGAGGGCTTCGACAATCCGATAAACGATGAAGGTATTGGCGAGCAAGATGAGCGCCGCGAGGATCATCACGGCCAGCGAAATGTGCAGCGGCGAAAATGGGACGAGGTGAAAGAGCGCAAGGACGAGAGTCCAACCCAGGTTGGTGAAGCCCTGGATGGGCGCTTCGCCGACGTTCCAGACCAGGCCCTGTCCCTGCGCCAGGTTGCGGGCGTAACGCATCGAGATCATGGCATCGTCCACAAGCGTGAAGGCCCGCTGACCGTGGACGTCGAAGGCGGTACGCGCGAGGAAGGCGGTGTAGAAGAGCGCGGCGGCAAGCAGCAGCAGGGTGACGGGTTTGCGCAGGGTGGACATCAGCGGGAGTATATCACGGCGAAATCATGTTATCATCGGCGCGCCATGAAACAAGTCATCGTTGTCAATGAAGCCTTGAAATTGCCGCGCGGGAAACTGGCCGCGCAGGTGGCGCACGCGTCAGTGGCGGCCTTCCTCGAAACGGAACCTCGCGACCAGATGGCCTGGCTGGAAGAGGGCATGCCCAAGGTGGTGCTCAAAGGCGCGGATGAAGCTGCGCTGCGTGAACTCGAACAGAAAGCCGCCTCCCTCGGCCTGCCCTTTTGCCTGATCGAAGACGCGGGGCGGACGGTTGTGCCCGAAGGGACGATCACCTGCCTGGGCATCGGCCCCGCCGAGGATGCGCGGATCGATGAAGTGACGGGTGAGTTGAAACTACTATAGCATCGTCATTGCGAGGGCGGTGTTCTTCCGCCCGACCCTGGCACCGCCCGCCAGGGCAGGTGAGCAATCTCGTGTTATTTGTTCATTCAAAGTACGAGATTGCTTCGCCGCCAAAGAACGGCGGCTCGCAATGACGGGATTACATTCCAGGCAAATACTTCTCGTGGATGCAGGCCATGTGATGCTCGACGTGGCCGACCAGCATGTAGATCAACGCCCGTGCGCTGACGGTCGCTCCGCTGGCGGTGCCAAGGCGGGACACGGCTTCATTGTTCAGATGGGAGATCATCAGGATGTTGGCGCGGCGCAGGGACTCAAATTCCTGTAACAACTCAGCCAACGGGACTCGGTCATAGCCCGCCGCGTGGATGTAATCTTCCTGCTCGAAGCCAGGCAGCGGAGTCTCGTCGCCGCGAGCAATGCGCAGCAGCCGATACGAGAAGACGCGCTCCACGTCGTTGAGATGTCCGACCACTTCCTTGATAGACCATTCAGCAGGGCCGAATTTGTACAAAGCCTGTTCGTCGGTAAGACCGCCAAGCGCAGCGCGGATTTCATCGATCTGCTTCGGCAAGGCAGCCAGCACGTCGCCCCTGGCCTGTCCGCGCTGGACGTAGTCGGCGTAGAAGGGGGCGTATTCTTCGGGGGTGGGATGGGTAAGTTTAAGCATGTCAAAAGTATAGCACGCCGAATCACCTGCTTCAATCGCTTATAATATTGTCAGACAAAAACAGACTTCGGAAATCTTTTGGAAGACCCCCATCCTCACTCCCGCCAGGGCAGATTTCCGAAGTCTTGTACATAACTTGACGCAATCCCTGAATGATACGATAATCACCCTCCGAGCAAAAATTCCATGAATCAAATCGACGACGCAGAACTTCATCAGATCGTACAACGTGTGGTCAGGCAGGTGCTGGAGCCGACTCCCGCGCCCGCGAAGGCCCCGCCCGTTCCCGCTTCCACCTCAGCGCCCGCTCCAGCCAAAGTCCCCGAAGCCCCGATGGGCAAGGTGGTCGCCATCGGCGCGGATCATGGCGGATTCGAGTTGAAGGAAATGCTCAAGGTGGAACTTCGCATCTGGGGCTACGAATTCCTCGACATGGGTACCAACAGCAAAGACGCCGTGGACTATCCCGATTTCGCCCATGCCGTGGCGCAGCAGGTCAGCGCGGGCAAGGCCTGGCGCGGCATCGTGATCGACGGCGCGGGCATCGGCAGCTGCATCGTCGCCAACAAAGTCCCTGGCGTGCGGGCGGGCATGGCCTATGACCTGTCCTCGGCCAACAACAGCCGCGAACACAACGACACCAACGTCCTCACCCTGGGCGCAGGCCTGATCGGACAAAACCTCGCCAAACAAATCGTCAAAATCTGGCTGACCACCCCCTTCGGCGGCGACCGTCACCAGAAACGCATCGATAAGATCACTTTCGTAGAGAAGCAATATTTGAAATAGAAGGCATTCATGAATCCAGATATAAAAGTAGTTGAACAATTGGTGGAGATCATCACGCGTGAAGTGTTGACCGCCATGATGGAACGCAACGCCAGCATCCCTGAGGGTGCTCATTGCGAATATGAATGCACGGACGATATTTGCGTGCATACCTGCTTCGACCGCGCAGGCAACGTCGTCAACGCGGGCGCGGAACGCCTGACCTCCACGCTGGGCATCATCCCGCAGGATCTCAACTTCGCCAACATGATCGACCATACCCTGCTCAAGCCCGACGCCACCCAGCAGGAAGTCGCGCAGTTATGCTTCGAGGCCCGCAAGTATGGATTCGCTTCGGTGTGCGTCAACCCCACCTGGGTCAGCCTGTGCGCGCAGTTGCTGCAAGGCGCCTCGGCCAAAGTCTGCACCGTGATCGGCTTCCCGCTCGGCGCGACCGCCCCCGAGGTCAAGGCCTTCGAGACGCAGACCGCCATCCAGCACGGCGCGACCGAGATCGACATGGTCATCAACATCGGCGCGCTCAAGGCGCGCGACCTCGACCTGGTGGCGCGCGACATCCGCGGCGTGGTCGAGGCCGCCCATTCGCGCGGGATCATCGTCAAGGTCATCATCGAGACCGCCCTGCTCGACGACGAGGAAAAAACCATCGCCTGCCTGCTCTCCAAGGAGGCGGATGCGGACTTCGTCAAGACCTCCACGGGCTTTGCGGGCGGAGGCGCCACCGTCCACGATGTGGAGCTGATGCGCCGCACCGTCGGCCCCGAGATGGGCGTCAAGGCCTCGGGCGGGGTGCGCACCTTCGAGGACGCCGAGAGCATGATCAAGGCGGGCGCGACGCGCATCGGCGCCAGCGCAGGCGTCAAGATCATCCAGGGCCCCAGCAAGGACAAGGCCCCAGCCAAAGAACCCGCCGCCGCAAAGGCGTACTAGGAGCAGACCATGTTGATCGCAAAAGTCATCGGCACCACCGTCTCCACCATCAAGGATGAAAAACTCACGGGCCGCAAGCTGCTCATCCTGCGCCAGACCGACGAAACGGGCGCTCCCTCGGGAAAGCCCTACGTGGCAGTCGACACCGTCGACGCGGGCATCGGCGACCTGGTGCTGACCGCCGCAGGCTCCTCCGCGCGCCAGACCGACATCACCAAGGACACCCCCGTCGACTCGGTCATCATGTCCATCATCGACTCGCTCGAAGTGGACGGC
>JBMOMS010000022.1:0-3713 GCA_049324895.1 Chloroflexota bacterium | reverse complement strand
GAAGGGCGGAGACGCCCAGAATGGCATAGTTCGCGTTGCGAATTGCCTCAGCCAGGGTGCGGAAGTCGATGAAGTAGAAGAGCGCCGCGATCAGCGCAATGCCGACCAGGGCGCTGGGCAGCCAGCGGGTAAAGTCTTTTGAAAGTTTCATTGATTTACATGGCTTTATCTTGCATCAATTTTTCCCGGCAGGCTTTAACGAAACTCACAGCCGCATCCAGGGTCAGGCGGGCATCCTCACGTGTAAGTTCTGCTTCCTCTTCGTAATCCCCCGTTTGCCTCATTTCAAACGCCTGATGCAAAAACCTTCCCATTTCACCCGGCAATGCCCCAGATTTCATAAAGTGCTTATCGAACAAGGCGAGCACACCACTATGTTTCGAGGTTTCCTGTCCAATGGTGGCGAGCAGGGCCAGGGCAGCATAAAACATGGCGTAATATGCGCGGTTGACAATGCTGGCGGGTGTCCTGTCCTGCTCGAACAAGGCGCGAGCATCCTCCAGGGTTTCACGGGCGCGTTCCATCCGGTATTGAATTAACGCCTTTTGATTCGCAAAGGGACGCGTCATGCAGCCACGCCCTCCCTTTTAACGTTTTGATAAAAGGGCAGGAATGCATAGCGCTGCATCTTCTCCCGGGTGGTGGGAATGGCGCAAATCACCTTCCCGGCTTGCATGCCCACCTCCCATGTAACGGAGGAAATCATTGTCCGCACCTGGGTGTTTACCAAAGGCACGATCACAAGCAGGTCAATATCGGATTCCCTGCCCGCATCCCCACGAGCCTGGGAACCAAACAAGACGACTTCGACAGGTTCCCCAAGATCCCTGGTCAATCGTTCACGCACCTGTCTTGCAAGTTTGAGAGAACGTACTCTGGGACGGTATTCCTTCATATCCGTATCTTACCATACTGCGGCTTACGATCACGCTCCGCATCCGAAGCGTTACCTGGGAACAGGGTTCGACCCGCGCTTCGACTTCGCTGCGCTCAAGGGCAGGATTCCTCGCCTTCCAACAGAGGCGGGGTAACCCCGCCCCTACTCCTCATCCAACTTAAGGACGGCCATGAAGGCGTCCTGGGGGATTTCCACGTTGCCGACCATCTTGAGGCGCTTCTTGCCGCGCTTCTGTTTTTCGAGCAGTTTCTTTTTGCGGCTGATATCGCCGCCGTAGCACTTGGCGAGCACGTCCTTGCGCGTGGCCTTGACGTTGGCGCGGCTGATGATGCGCCCGCCCGAGGCGGCCTGGATGGCGACATCGTACAACTGGCGCGGGATCAGTTCCTTCAGCTTGGTGATCAGACGCTGGCCCTTGTGGTAGGCGTCCTTCTCGTGGACGATGGCTGCCAGCGCGTCGACCGGGTCGCCGTTGACCAGGATCTCCAACTTCTGGAGCGTGTCCGCGCGGTATTCAAGGAACTGGTAATCGAGTGAGGCGTAGCCCTTGGTGCGCGACTTCAACAGGTCGAAGAAGTCGATGATGATCTCGGACAGCGGAATCTCGAAGTCGAGCTGCACGCGGTGCGGGGCGGGATATTCCTGCTGTTTGAAGATGCCGCGCCGCTTGGTGACCAGATCCATGATCGGGCCGTAGTAGTCGGTGGGCGTGATGATCTCGATGTTCATCCACGGTTCGCGGATCTCGGCGATGGTGCCTGGGTCGGGCAGCTCGGCGGGCGAGTCGACAGTGACGACCTCGCCGGTCAGCGTGGCCACCTCGTATTCCACCGAGGGTGCGGTAAAGAGCACGTCCAGCAGGTACTCGCGCTCGATGCGCTCCTGGATGATCTCCATGTGGAAGAGGCCCAGGAAGCCGGCGCGGAAGCCGAATCCCAGCGCCTGTGAAGTCTCGGGCGCGAAGGTCAACGAGGCGTCATTGAGCTGCAGCTTGTCGAGCGACTCGCGCAGGTCGGTGTAGTCGTCCGCTTCGACGGGGTAGATGCCCGCAAAGACCATCGGCTTGGGGGTGCGGTAGCCGGGCAGGGGTTCGGAGGCAGGCTCGGCGGCGCGGGTGATCGTGTCGCCCACGCGGCACTCATGCACGGTCTTGAAGCCCGTGGCGATGTAACCGACCTCGCCCGATCCCAGCGCCTGCACGGGTTTCATGCCGGGCGCAAAGATGCCGATCTCGACGGGACGCATATCCACTTTTGTGGCGAACATGCGCAGCACGTCGGTGGACTTGAGCGAACCTTCGATCACACGGATGTAGGCGATGACGCCCTTGTAGGAGTCGTAATGCGAGTCGAAGATCAGCGCGCGCAGGGGGATGTTGTCGGCGTCGCGGGGCGGCGGCACACGCTGGACGATGGCTTCGAGCACCTGGTCGACGTTCAAGCCGTCCTTGGCCGAGATGCGGATAACCTCGTCGGCGGGGGTGCCGATCAGGCTGGAGATGTCCTCGGCCACCTCGTCGGGACGGGCGGAAGGCAGATCGATCTTGTTGATGACGGGGATGATGGTCAGGTCCGCATCCAGGGCCTGGTACAGGTTGGCCAGCGTCTGGGCCTCGATGCCCTGGGTGGCGTCCACCACGAGGACGGCGCCCTCGCAGGCCTTGAGTGCGCGGCTGACCTCATAGCCGAAGTCGACGTGCCCGGGCGTGTCGATCAGGTTGATCTCGTATTTGTTCGCGTCGTCCGCGGTGTAATACATGCGCACCGCCGAGGCCTTGATGGTGACACCCTTTTCGCGTTCAAGATCCATCGAATCAAGCACCTGCGCGGACATATCCCGCTCGGAAATGGTGCCGGTCAGTTGCAGCAAACGGTCGGCCAGCGTGGACTTGCCGTGGTCGACGTGCGCGATAATGCAGAAGTTACGGATATGGTCTGTCATGATTGTAAATCCCGACTCCTTCGGGGCGTTCGGGAGTATAACCGATTTTAAACTTGAACCGTAGAGAAGGTGGCGCTAAAGTTCATTGCTTTGTTGAGTTGTCTGCATATGACCCTGCCACACACCTTTATCAAACAGATTTTTGGGCTACGGCGATTATGGCATCCGTTTCAGATATTGCCGCAACCCTAAAACCTGTCCCTTCAAGCAGGACTCCCAACTCCGCAGGTGTCCAGTATCGTGTGCCGCCATATTTTTCACCCAGGGTTTTGACTGCCGCCATCAACACATTAAGGATGTTTTTTCGCTTGAGTATGTGGATGCGGCGTCGAATGGCCGATCCCAGGGGGATATTCAAATGGGGTGGCTTGGGCAGGTGTAGCACCACAAAAATTCCCGCAGGGTTGAGCACTCTCCGAATCTCCTGACATGTTTTTCCAGGGTCTGCCAGGGCTTGAAGCACGCTGATTGCAATAACAATGTCAAAACTGTCATCTGGGTACGGAAGATTTCCATCGACATTGACCCGTTCAAATCGTAAATGGGAAGCCAGGGCTGGGGTGATTCTGGGATATGCCCTCGCCAACATGCCGGCCGCCCCATCGACCCCGGTCACGTCATAGCCAGCCTCGGCCAAGGCAATCGAATAAATTCCCACCCCGCAGCCCAAATCCAACACGGACCGGCCTCTGCTGGGGGCATATTTTCGAATGCCTTCGATCACAGGTTCGACATACACCCGCGTCGAGGCCTGTTCATCCCACATTCTACTGCTCAAACTCCAAAACGACAGTTTGACAGCCGATTTTATTCGTTGCAGCATTGACCTATTCCCAAAACTTTGCTGTGAACGTTTCCACATCCTCCAGGTTAT
>JBMOMS010000021.1:19268-28568 GCA_049324895.1 Chloroflexota bacterium | reverse complement strand
CCGATTATTAGAAGTTTGGTATAGGGTTCGAATAACATGAAAACAGCATATCACCTGAGGGCGACATGCTGTTTCAATTTTGTGACGGGTTTTATTTGTTTCAGAACTTGTTCAACAACCCCGTTACTTCCTTGTAAACCATCTCCCCTGCTTCGTCCGCTGATATTTCATCCAAATCGGGCACAGACCAGTAGATGACCTTCTCTGCAAACTCAGGGAACTGCTCCGCCAGCATCGGCGCGTGATCACGCTGGTACAGCGCAATCACCACATCTGAGTCGCGCAACTCATCCGCCGACACCCGCTGGGGAAATTCATCCACGCGGCGCGGCGAAATTCCGTAGCGAGTCAACACGCGCAAGGCAAAGGATGAAAAGCTACCCACGTTGCCCGTGTCTTCAAATGAGCGCAATAGTCCACGCGAAAAAGCCCGCGCCGTTAGTCCCCGCTCTTCGGCGAAATGATTGAACATCTCTTCCGCCATGCGGCTGCGGTAGTAATTGCCTGTGCAGAGAAAAAGGATTTTGGGATGATTCATTCTTTACCACAAAGTGTCACAAAAGGGGTTCATGCTGCCTTCCCCTTTGATATGAGATAAATCCTGCCTGAAATGCTTTTCATTCAAACAAAATCCCCACGGCTTTCCTGGCTTCCTGCAATACCCGCTCCGAAACCCAAAGCGAAGAATGGGCAAGGTTATCCAGCAAGCGCAATGCCTGTGTCTTGTCGGATACGTTTCCAGCCGCGATGTTCCAAAGTAAAATGCCAATCGACCCATGAACTTCCAGCCCCAGGCTTTCGGCAAACTGTCGCGCTTGTGCGTCATCGGTCAACAACCAGTCTGCTTTTTCCTGAATTGCCAATCCAAGCGCTTCGGCTTCACCGCCGTCAACCCGCCTGGCTCTTACCCACTCCCGCGCTTTTTGCCGCGTGTATGTCTCGAGTTCCACAACTTTTGCCCACTGGGGCGGAAACCAACCTTGCGTATTGGCTTCAAACTCAGCGGCGACCAGCGGTGGAATCAAAATATCCCCCGCCAGCGGCAACAAATCAACCGCTCCTGCTTCACTTAAATGCAGGAGCGGACCTGTGTCGCACACCATCAGGCGGGTCATTTTTTCTTTCCTTTTTGTTGAACTGCCCAGTCAATATCGGCAATCTGATATTTTTCCGCCAACGAACGGTCAAGCGGAAGTTTCGGCACCAGCCGAATGGAGCCGTCTTCTTCGACAATGACTTCCAGCAAATCGCCTTCGTTCAACTTCGCCTTGCGGCGAGCGGGGGCGGGCAGGGTAATTTGTCCATTACTGCGTACTTGAAGATATTCAGCCATGAAATTCTCGCTTTCTGAGAACCTGAGTTCCTGATTTTTCATATATCATAGCACAAAGAAGCATCAGGGCAAAGAGAGAAAAAGGTTTGTATGCCATCGTAAAACGAGAGATTGGTAAATGGTAATTACCACTTACCAATTACCACGCACTACCCATTCGCCTTCTGATACACCCTGGGCGAAACCCCCACCACCTGCCGAAAGACCTGGCAAAAATAACTGACATTTTGGAACCCCACCAAAAACGCCACTTCGGTCACACTGCCCTTGCCTTCTGCCAACAGGATCCGCGCGCGGTGAATGCGGTAACGGTTGAGATATTCCTGGAACGAAATCCCCGCTTCCTTGTGGAAACTGCGCGAGAAATAACCCGCGCTCACGCCCACATAGCGTGCCACATCCTCACGCGAAAGTGGCTCGTCAAAATGCTCCTGAATGTGCGCAATCGACTTGCGCATCAATGCCCGCATATCGCCCGAAAGCCCATCCTGACTGCGCGAGAGCGCCTTGCGCAATTGCGCCAGCACTTCGTCCGTCCGCAGCAAGCCCTTGTTCAGCACCGCTTCCACCCGCCCGCGTAATCGTCCCATATCCGCTTCCGAAAGCGATTGCCCCGTCAAAATAATCACAGGGATGGAGCGCGTCGTCTCCTGCTTCTGCATCATCTCCAGCACGCGGAACCCGTCCATGCCAGGCATTCCCAGATCGAGCATCACCAAATCGGGCGGATTGCGCCGCATTTTCTCCAGCGCCTCTTCGCCATTTTCGGCAGTCGCCACCCGTGCAAACGGAATCTGCTCGCGGATGAGTTGCGCGTGCATCGCCAGCAGCATCGGTTCATCATCTACCAATAGGATGGATGACTCCCTCGGGTTTGACTCTGTTAACGGGACAGATTCCACGCCCAAGCCTTGACTGTGCTCGACGGGCAGCGATTCCACCGCGCCGAGAATGGGCACGCTAAAGAAAAACTCTGAGCCACGCTGAGAATCCGACCGTACCCCAATCTCCCCTCCGTGCATCTCCACCAAACGCTTGCAGAGCGCCAGCCCAATGCCCATCCCCGCAAAGCGCTGTTCCTGCGTGCGGCTCGACTGGTAGAACTCACCGAAAATCATCTTCTGCTCTTCGAGCGGAACGCCCGCGCCCGTATCGCGCACCGATACCAGCACATCGCCCGCCCGCGCCGTCAGCGTCACCGTCACCCCGCCCGCAGGCGTAAACTTGACCGCATTGGTAATCAGGTTGAGAGTCACCTGCCTCAGCCGCGCCGAATCTCCCCAAACGGCAGGCAGGCTCGGGGGAGTCTGAAGCGTCCACGTCAGACCCTTTTCGGCGGCGAGTTGTTCGCCAATTTCAAAAACGCTTTGCAGGGCGGCGCTCACATCCAATGGCTCGCGGGTCAGTTTGAGTTGTCCGATTTCATCGCGCGTCAAATCCAGCACATCGCGGATGAGCGCGTCGAGATGGCGCGCGCTGCCGTGAATGCGATGGAGAGGAGGATTGTCGGGCGTATCGCGCAGCAGACGTTCGCTGTCGCTGACAATGACCCGCAGTGGGGTTTGCAACTCATGGCTGACGGTGGACAGGAAGCGGCTCTTCATCTGCCCCGCTTCTTCGGCGGCTTTCAAACCGTCGAGCGCGCCTTGATACAACCGCGCCAGGCGCAACGCCACTTTGATTTGCTGGGTAATCGCCCCATAAGATTCGAGATGTTCCGTGTCGAACACGGCATAGCCCGAAATCTGCGCTTCGCCCCCCAACGGGAGCAAGGTCAGCGCAAAGGGTTTGTCGGCGCGGTACACGCCTTTGGGTGGGAACTCGTATGGCGTGTGGGTGAGTGAGACTTTCTTTTCGCCCAATACCACTTGAAAATCGCTGCTCTCTGGCAATCCGTCCATATCCGTGCGGAAAAACGCCAATGCCAGATGATGAATGCCCATCTCTGGCAGACTCTCGGCAAGGATGTCATAGACCTGCTGTTCATTCAATGCAGTCAACAAGCGCGAACTGAGCAAGCCCATCTGGTCGGCGCGGCGGCGCTGGTTTTCGAGATATTCGCGGTGCTGGCGTTGAATGGCTTCGGCAATCGTCTCGCGCGCTTCGGAAATCAACAACTCCACGAAGCGGGTCTGCGCCGCCGACCGTTTTGTAATGTGCGTCAACTCATACAAGCGGATAATCGCCCAGCGCCACGCATACGCATCATCGTTGATGGACGCCGCGAAACGCAACACATCATCCAGCGCAACGCGGAAAGGCGTTGGGTCACCGGCTTGCGTCGCGCGGACGAAGGCCATCGCCAGCCTGTCGCATAACCCCAACACTTCGTCTTCCTTTAAGTACAACGCAAACGGCAGGACGGCGCGGGTCATTTCATCGGCGAGCGCGTGCGTATCGAGCGGGCTGGCGTGTACTTCAACGGGCGGCGTTTCCACGCTCCACTCGCGCCCTGCCTGGCATCCGCACGATTGGCGGATCACCAGCCTGGGTTTCACCTTCACACTGGCAGGCGGATGGTCAGGGTCTTGAATTTGGCGCATCAACAACTCCGCCGCCTGCCGGCCCAACTCGAAGGCCGAAAAGCCGATGGTGGTCAGCGGCGGCTGGCTCAACACGGCAGATGCGGAATCGTCGAAGCCGATCACCGCCACATCATCTGGCACCGAAAGCCCCGCCTGACGCAAGGCGTGAATGGCCCCCAGCGCCGATTCATCCCCGCTGGTGACAAGCGCGGTAAACGGCGCGCCCGACTGCATGATTTTTTGAATTGCCTGCGCCCCGCCATCGAAGGCATAATCGCCCGTTTCGATGAGCGCAGGGTTGTCATTCAGTCCATGCTGGCGCACGAAATCCTGATACGCCCGCAGCCGCTGACCGCTATCCCCATCCATATCGTCGGCATGGCCCCCAATGAAGGCAATGCTCTCATGTCCGTGTTCCAGCAGGTGAGTCATTGCCTGCCGAATGCCGCTGGTGTTGTCAATCTGCACGGACGAAAAGGCTTCCGCGCCGCCAACGGTGATGAGCGGGAATCCGTTCGCGCGCAGTTTCGCCACATACTCCAGCACGGGCGCGCCAATCAACGGATGGGCGAGAATCAGCCCGTCCGTGTTCCATTCGCCGATGGGCAGGTAATCTATCGTCGGGTTATGGATGGGAAAGGCGGGACGCACCACAATCGGAAAGTCAGAGGGACTCATGCCGCACGAGAGCAACAGGTTGCAATGCCGCTCGTGAGCGGTGCGGGTAATGCCCAGCGCCAATTCCCCGTAATAATCCCCCAACATGGTGCGCTCATAGATTTGCCAACCTGAAAGGAAGCCAATCGTCAGGCGGTGATTCTTTTTTCGGTGGGGTGTGGTCATGGGGTGATTCTACTACCAGTAAGGCGAGATTAATCTCGCCCTACCGTTACAGGCAACGTAGACTCTGCCAGCGCTTTCATCTCAGCGGGAGTCAATGCGCGGTCATAGACAGCCAATCCGCCCAGCAGACCGCGATACCAGTTGCCCATCTCGCCGCTGCGGTTCACCGCCCCGACTGTGAAATCTGCTTTGCTATCGAAAAGTCCGCCTTCGTAAGGGAAGGGATTCAATTCACCGTTCTCTTCAAAATTGCCATTGAAATAGGAGCGCGCAAAATGACCGTCGAAGGTGAAGCCCGCCATGCACCATTCATGGAAGGGAACGGCAGTTGTCCCTGCGGAAACATCTTCACAGTAGCGCCGCCCTGCGGTTGCCCCGCCCAAATGCGAAACATGCCCGCCGACATTATCCGCCGCGCCACCTGTGATAATGATGTTGAGGAAGAGGCAGTATTGCCGCTGCCTTTCGGTTTCGTTCCAAATGCCCGCAATCGCTTCGGGCGGCGGCGGCTCATTGGGCGAGTCGTTCACCTGGCGGTAGCGGTTAATCCACGCGATCACCGTCAGCGCGGAGTCTTCTCCATGACGGTGCAATCCTGTACATTCCTGATTCGGAATCTCGAGCCACGCCTGCCGCGAAAGCCAGACCGACTGCGCCCCGAAAATCCCTTCTTTTGAGCGAAAGATGGGCCCATTACGCTCGTGCAGGCGGTACGGGTGTGCGCCTTTGGCAATCAGGTCAATGCCTGCTTCGCCTTGAAAATCCCAAAAGGATAAAATGCCTGGAAGGTCGAGTGGATGGGTCATGGAAAGCCTCCAGGCATAGGATACCCCGTTTCAAGCTCGGTCAGTGTCAAAAACGTGATAGGTCTTATCGGGAAAATGCCATGCCGGGGTCACTCCGCCATGCGTTTCGACCAATGCCGTAAAGCCCCGTCAAGTGCATGAGCTGGCTCTCTCGCTTGGACGGAAATCAGGTCAGGCGCCCGGCGGCATGACGGGGTGCTCCTCCTTTGTCCCGCTGCCAGCCGCGGACGCGACCAGGTGAAAATGCAACTGCGGAAAATCCTGGAACTCCCCGCCGTTGACGATCAGCCGATAGGCGGGGAGTTGGTATTCGTGGACCAGGCTCTGAACGACGGCGTACAGGTCCGAAAGAAAGGCGGTGTCTGCGGGATCGAGGTCCGCCAGGCGGGTGACGGCCTTCTTCGGCACCAGCAGCACGTGAAACGGATGCGAAGGGTTCGGGTGATGGAACGCCAGCAGCGTATCCGTCTCATGCAGGCGGCGAACGGGAATCGCAAAACTCATGCGCTCAAACACCCAGCCGATGCAAGTCCGCACCCAGGGATGCCATAGCCACTTCTTCTTCACCCCGCGGTCCTATGAAGGTTCCCCAAAGGTAATCTTCCCGTCATCCAGGGATGCAATGCAAGCCAGCGACTCGACCGGCACCCCCAGCGGTTTCAAGGCCTCACGCCCGCCCTCGAACAGTTTCTCGATCAACGCGCCGACCCCGACGATCTTCGAGCCGGCCGCCTCCGCCAGGCGCACCAGGCCCAGGATGGTGGCGCCCGAGGCCAGGAAGTCGTCGATGATCAGCACCTTCTCGCCGTGGGCCAGGTACTCGGGCGAGACGATCAACTCCACCATGCGGCCCTTGGTGTGCGAAGGCGCCAGGGTCAGGTAGACCTGGTCGGGCATGGTGATTGGCTTGGTCTTGCGCGCGTACACCACGGGCAGGCCGAGGTGGATGGCCGTGGTCACCGCCGGGGCGATGCCCGAAATCTCGGCGGTCAGAATCTTGGTTGCGCCGAGCGTGGCGAAGCGTTTGGCGAACTCGCGCCCGCAGGCGTCCATCAAAAGCGGGTCGACCTGGTGGTTGACGAACCCATCCACCTTGAGAATCCCGTTACCGAGAACCCGACCGTCCGTGAGAATACGTTCTTCCAGTTGTTTCACACAAGCCTCCTGCTGGTTGGAATGGAAAATGAAAGTCTAGACAATTTTACATCCGCGCGCGCCAACCCGCCAGAGTTGCGCGGCTTTTTGGGTAAAAAACTGCAATTTACTTGCAACCCAGGGATGACCATGCGCCGGAGTGAGCCATGTGACTGACATTAAAAATTATGCTATACTGGACCCATGAGCGCACGCGATGAATGGCCTCGCTGGGCCGAATTTCTGAAGCGTTACCACATCGATCAACTGACCGCCTGGATGCTCGACGCAGGGGGACCTGTATCCCTGCTTGGCGCCCAGGCGCTTTATTTTGGGCGCTCCTTCCTGGGACACCAGTACGCCGACCGACTGGCCCACATGCTCGAAGACGAAAACGAGACGCGGGCCTTTGCCTCCTACCTGCATGGGATCCAGTCCAATGGTTGAGTTATCCGCGATCCTGATCCTGTTTGCATTGATCCTGCTGCTCGCCCTGACCTTCCTGCGCCGCAAGTCGCGGCTGGTCTTCCGCGAGATCCCCGCCCTGAAGCGGCTGTCCCACGTTGTCGGCTTGAGCGTGGAAGACGGCACCCGTCTGCACGTCTCGCTCGGACGCGGCGGCCTGTTGAGCGGGCGCGGCGGCGCCTCCCTGGCCGGGCTTTCGATGCTGCGCCACCTGACCGAACGCACCTCTGCCAGCGACAATCCCCCCGTGGCGACGGCCGGCGACCCGACCCTGGCCGTACTCACCCAGGATACCCTCAAGGCTGGCTACCAGGCCGCCAACGCCGAGGAACTGTACCATCCCACCACCGGACGTCTGGGCGGTCCCACCCCGTTTTCATACGCGGCTGGCGTCATGCCGATCCTGCGGGACGAAAACGTCTCTGCCAACGTGCTGATGGGAGATTTCGGCCCCGAGGTCGCCCTGATGGTGGACGCCGCGGAACGCGCGCGGGTGCCCACCCTGGGCGGCACCGACGACCTGCCGGCCCAGGCCATCCTGTTTGCCGCGGCGCAGGAACCGCTCATCGGGGAGGAACTCTTCTCGGCGGG
This sequence comes from Chloroflexota bacterium, assembly GCA_049324895.1. Taxonomy (GTDB): domain Bacteria; phylum Chloroflexota; class Anaerolineae; order Anaerolineales; family Villigracilaceae; genus JACPVF01. The sequence continues at coordinate 20,871 of JBMOMS010000021.1, read as the reverse complement.
CGCCTACCTGGGCGCAGGTCCTGCCCATGCGGCCAGCCTGACCGTTCAGGACATCCTGCGCTGGGTCCTGGTCGCGGGCCTGCTGGTCGGCTCGGTCATGAAATTATTGGGGATGATTTAATGAAAGTCCTGTCTGCCTCCTTTGCCATTGCCTTCGGCCTGCTCGTGCTGGTCGGGTATTTCATTCCCGCCCTGGCGCCCGTCCAGGCCCTGCTCATCAAGTGGGCCGGCACCCTGCTGGCGGTGGCCGCGCTGATTGGCGTCTTCAATCTGATCGTCGTCCATGGCGAGAAAATCCGTAACCGCGAGAAAGGCAGCGCGTATAGCGGATTGTTGGTGTTCTCCCTGCTGCTGACCTTCGTCTTTGGCCTGGCCCTTGGCCCGGGCCACCCCGCCATGCAGGGTATGGTCAACGGCGTCATCCTGCCGGTCGAGGCCTCGCTCATGGCCATCCTCAGCGTGACGCTTCTGTATGCCGCCATCCGCCTGCTGCGCCGCCGCGTGGACGCCATGAGTGTGGTCTTCCTCCTGACTGTGCTGTTGATCCTGGGCCTGTCCCTGCCCTTTGCCGGCATTCCCCTGCTTGACGATCTGCTGCGCCCGTGGATCATGCAGGTCTTTGCCCTGGGCGGCGCGCGCGGCATTCTGATCGGCGTGGCCCTGGGCGCGTTGACCACCGGACTGCGCGTCCTGACGGCCATGGATCGCCCGTATGGGGGGAAATAATGGCTGATATCACGTGCGCCGTTTGCGGAAAAGTCAACCCGGTCGGACAGGCCGTCTGTCAATATTGCGGCGCGTCCCTGCCCAGGGGCGGACCGTCGATCCTGCCCGGGCAGGACCCCATTCACAAATCCACCTCCGAGTTGGAGCAGGCCCTGCCGCCCTGGCTGCAGGAGGCTCGCAGCCAAAGGCAGTCCCCGTCCGACGACGCGCTCCCCGTGCCGCCGCCGGCCACTCCCACCTCCCCGCGCCGCGGCACGGACCTGTTGGCCGGGCTGCGCTCCCAGGCGGAGGAAGATGAGGAAGAGGAACTTCCCGATTGGCTGTCCAATTTGGGCGGCAGCGCAGACAGCTCCAAAGGTCAATCCGCCCCCGCGGGCGACCGTCGCGTGGAATTGGGCGCTTCCGCCAAATCCGCCAGGGACGACTCTGAATACGAAATGCCCTCGTGGATGGCCAGCCTGTCTGCCGCGCCGGAAGCCGCGCCCGCCCAGCCGCCCGCGCCAGGCCCAGACAGAACCTTCGAAAACTTGAATTCACCCCAGGAGGCAGCCGATAGCGACTGGCTGTCCAACCTGAAGTCGGATGCTGCCCTGGGCGGTGAGACGGACAGCGGTGAGGCCGGCGCCTTCGACGGCGTGGATCTGCCCGACTGGATGAAAATGGATGAACCCGCCGCTCCTTCCCCCCAGGCGGAGGCCGGGCGCGAGTCTTCCTCGTTTTTCGAACCGCCCATGGACACCGCCGACTGGCTCAAAAGCCTGGATGCGGGCCAGGAGCCGGCCCACCCCGCTCCTCCTTCCGATGGCGACACGCCCGACTGGTTGAAGGGCCTGGGAGAGGATGTCTCCGCGCCCGCGCCGTCCAGCCTGGCGATGCC
>JBMOMS010000021.1:0-19168 GCA_049324895.1 Chloroflexota bacterium | reverse complement strand
TCAAAAGCCTGGATGCGGGCCAGGAGCCGGCCCACCCCGCTCCTCCTTCCGATGGCGACACGCCCGACTGGTTGAAGGGCCTGGGAGAGGATGTCTCCGCGCCCGCGCCGTCCAGCCTGGCGATGCCGCAGGCCTCCGATGACCTGACCGACGGCGACTCGCCCGACTGGTTGAAGGGCCTGGGAGAGGATGTTTCCGCGCCCGCACCGTCCAGCCTGGCGATGCCGCAGGCCTCCGACGACCTGACCGATGGCGACACGCCCGGCTGGTTGAAGGGCCTGGGAGAAGAAGCCCCCGCGCCTGCGTCCGCCGCAGCGGAGGACGGTTTCTTCATGCCCGACTGGCTCAAGGGGGCGGAAGAAACCCCGCCTGCCGATGCCGCTGACATGCCCGACTGGCTCAAGGGTGCCGCACCTTCCGCCGCAGCCGACGACGCCGTGCCCGATTGGCTCAAGGGGTCGCCCGAGCCGGCCCAGCCCCCGGCTGGCGACTTCGATGACGGCCTGCCCGCCTGGCTGAAGAAGGCCAGGATGTCGGATGAACAAGAAACGCCCGCCGCCCGCCCCTTTGCGGCTCCCGAACCTTCCACGCCGCCGGCGGCCGGCCCGACCTTCGTCCCCGCCTTCACCGATTTTTCACCGGATGAAGCCTCGGTGATCGAGACCCCCGACTGGCTGGCGAAATTGGGCCAATCCCCCGAACCGTCCGGCCTGTCCAGGCCAGAGACCTCCATGCCATCGATCATCCCCGAAGAGGAGGATGCGGAATTTGGGCAAACAACCTCCGTCGAATTCGACTCTCTATTTACGGAGATGCCCGACTGGCTGAACCCGTCCAGCCTGCCGTCTTCGTCTGGAAAACAGGGCCAGCCTGCCGATACCGCCGCGGAACTGTCCCCGGCCAGCCTGCCTTCCTGGGTGGAAGCCATGCGCCCCGTGGATGTCGCTTCCAGCGTGCTGGAGGCGGCCAACGCCGGCGAAACCGTGGAAACGCGCGGTCCTTTTGCCGGCCTGGTCGGCGTGCTGCCTTCGGCCCTCTACCTGGGTGCCTCCAGCAAACCCAAACCGCTGGCCTCCAAACTCCAGGCCGACGATGAACAGCAATCCCAGGCAGCCCTGCTCGAACAGATCATGGCCGCCGAAGCGAATCCCGAGCCGATGATCACCAGCGCCGGGGTTAATTCCCAGCGCATCCTGCGCATTGCCACCTTCATCCTGCTGCTGGCGGTGGTGGCGGGCGCGATCTTCATGGGCACCCAGATCTTCCCCATGCCCATTGGACGGCCCGCCGCGGCGATGGCCGCCTTCAACGCCGTGGATTCCGTGCTGCCGCCTGATGCGCCCGTGCTGCTGGTCTTCGACTACGAACCCGCCCTGTCCGGTGAAATGGAAGCCGTCGCCGCCCCCCTGCTCGATCACATGATCGTGATAAAGCACCCACGCATGGCCCTGCTCTCCACCTCGCCGACCGGCGCGGTGATGGCCGCGCGCATGTTCGCAGGCCCGCTGGGTGAACTGCCCGCCGTTCAGTACGTCAACCTGGGCTACCTGCCCGGCGGGTTGAGCGCCGTGCGCGCCTTCGCCCAGGATCCCGTCCATACGCTCACCCTGCCCGCAGACGTTTCCTTGTTCAACCTGACGCCGCCCTCGGCCTGGACTTCCCCGACCTTGCAGGGCGTGCAGTCCTTCTCCAGTTTTGCGGCCATCATCCTGATCACCGACAGCGCCGAAGCCGGCCGCGCGTGGATCGAACAGGCCGGCCCGCTGCGCGGGAGCGCCCAGTTTGTGGTGATTTCCAGCGCACAGGCCGGACCCCTGCTGCAACCCTATTACGCCTCGGGCCAGATCAACGGCCTGGCCAGCGGATTGCACGATGCCGCCGTGCTCGAACTGAACAATGCCGGGCGGCCCGGCACCGCCCGCCGCTACTGGGACGCCTACACACTCAGCCTGACGCTGGCCCTGGCCCTGCTGGTGGTTGGCATCTTGTGGAGCCTGACGGCCAACCTGCGTGAGCGCATCGTATCCAAGGAGGGCCGCTAGTCATGGTCATCAGCATCGACCTCATCACCGGCGCGCTCGGTTTTCTTTTCACGCTGCTGATCTTCAGCTACCTGCTGGGAGACAACCCGCTGTTCCGCATTGGCTCCTACATCTTCGTGGGTGTGACGGCCGGCTATGCGGCCACGGTTGCTATGTGGCAGGTGGTGTACCCGCAATTGCTGTACCCGCTGGCCTATGGAAGCATGACCGACAAGATCCTGGTGTCCTTCCCGCTCCTGTTGGCCGGCCTCCTGTTCATGAAGGTTTCTCCGCGCACCAGTTACCTGGGCGCGCCGGCCATGGCCTATGTGACCGGCGTCAGCGCAGCGGTGACGGTGGGCGGCGCGGTGCTCGGCACGCTCCTTCCGCAAACCTTCGCCACCATCAACATCTTCGACCTGATCCACTCCAGCGATCCTTTCGTTTCCCTGTTCAGCGGCGGCATCATCCTGGTCTCGCTGGTCGGCACGTTGACTTACTTCCATTTCGGCGCGCGCATGACCACCGACGGGGTGGCGCGCCGCTTTACCCCCATCGAACTCCTGTCCTGGGTCGGGCGGATTTCCATCGCCATTGCCCTGGGCGCCCTGTTTGCGGGCGTCCTGCTCGCTTCGTTGACCGCGTTCATCGAGCGCGTGTCCTCCTGGTTCCTCTTCCTTGCCTCCCTCTGACCTATGCCTGTTTCCCTGATCGAAGGTGATTCCCTCCTGGCAGTTGACATCGGCGCAGCCACCACGCGCGCGGTGCTCTTCGACGTGGTCGAAGGGCAATACCGTTTTATCGCCTCGGGGCATTCTCCCTCCACTGCCGAGGCGCCCTTCAAGGACGTGAGTGAGGGCGTGCGCAACGCCATCGCCCACCTGCAAACCGTGACCGGGCGGGTCTTCCTCGATTCCGAACGCGACCTGATTACCCCGGCCCAACCCGACGGCAGCGGCGTGGATGCCTTCGTCTCCACCCTGTCGGCCGGGACCACGCTCAAGGCGGTCGTCGTCGGCCTGCTGGCAGATGTGTCCCTTGAATCCGCCCGCCGCCTGATCGAGACGGTTTACGCCCGCATCGTGGACAGCATCGGCCTGAACAGCGGCCGCCGCGCCGACGAGTTGATCGACAGCCTGCTGCGCCAGCGTCCGGACGTGGTGGTGGTGACCGGCGGCACCGACGGCGGCGCCTCGCGTTCCATTCAAAAGATGCTCGAACCCATCGGCCTGGCCAGCTACCTGATGCCCAAGGAAAAGCGCCCCGCCGTGTTGTATGCGGGCAATCAAAAGATGGAAGCGGAGGTGCGCTCCCTGCTGGGGGGCCTGACCCCCTCCCTGCACTTCAGCCCGAACGTGCGCCCCTCGCTCGAAACCGAAGACATCGACCCCGCCGCGCGCGAATTGGCGCGCCTGTTCATCGACGTGCGCAAACGCCAGATCCAGGGCGTGGACGTGATCGACGCCTGGTCGAACGGGCACATCCTGCCCACGGGCTACGCCACCGGCCGCATGATGCGCTATCTGAGCAAGGTCTACGGCCTGCCCAAGGGCATCCTGTGCGTGGACATTGGCGCTTCCGCAGTGATCGTCGCCGCGGGCTTCAAGGACAAATCCACCCTGGGCGTGTATCCGCAATTTGGCCTGGGCGAAAACCTGCCTGGCCTGCTCCACCACACCACGCTGGAAAACATCCTGCGCTGGTCCTCGCTGGATATTTCCGACGGGGTCCTGCGCGATTACCTGTACCAAAAGGCGCTCTATCCCGCCAGCCTGCCCGCCACACGCGAGGACCAGGCCATTTCGCTGGCAGTGGCGCGCGAGTGCCTGCACCTGGCGATTCAATCTGCCCGTCGGGATTTTCCCGCCGGGGCCGCCTCGCTGAACCCGCGCCTGCTGCCGTTGTTCGAGCCGATCCTGGCTGGCGGCGGAACGCTGTCTGACGCGCCCAAGCCCGGCCAAAGCCTGCTGCTGCTGTTGGACGCCCTCCAGCCGGTCGGCGTTTCCACGGTCATCCTCGACCAGAACAACCTGCTGCCCATCCTGGGCGCGGCGGCGGGACGCAACAGCATTCTGCCGGTACATGTGCTGGATTCGGGCGCGTTCATGAGCCTGGGCACGGTTGTCTCGCCTGTGGTGCGCGCGCCCTACGGCACGCAGATTCTGCGCGCGCGGCTGGTCTACGAAGACGGCACCGAGGCGCGCAGCGACCTCAAGTTTGGCTCGCTCGAAACCCTGCCGCTGCCCAGCGGACAGAGCGGTTCGCTTACCCTGCAACCCGTCGGCCATGCAGACGCCGGCTTTGGGCCGGGGCGCAGCGGCACGCTTACGGTCACGGGCGGCGCCCAGGGTGTGGTTTTCGACGGGCGCGGCCGCCCGCTCGACCTGCCTGCCGATTCCGTGCGGCGGCGTGAACTGATCAAAAAATGGAACTGGACCCTGGGAGGGTAGCGATGCTGGCCCCGCTGCTTCATGTTTTGCCCCTTACCACCATCGTGCGTGAACGCACCCTGCCGGTGGCCGGGCGCGTCTCTGCGCGGCTCAACCAGAAGGTCAGCCCCAACGATGTGGTGGCCGAGGCCGTCTGGGCGCGGGAGCATGTGCTGATCGATGTGGCCGGCGCGCTGCGCCTGCCTGTCACCGCTGCCGACCGCCTCATTCGCTGCAAGGTGGGCGATGATTTGGCCGTCAACGCCGAAGTGGCCCTGGGCGAGGGGATATTCCCCAAGTCGGTGCGGACGCCCCGCGAGGGCCGCGTCATCGCCGCCGGTGGGGGGCAGGTGCTGCTCGAAACCGGCGCGAACAATGTGCAGCTGCTGGCCGGCATCCCCGGCAGCGTGATCCAGATCATCCCCGATTACGGTGTGATCATCCAGGCCTTCGGGTCTCTCATCCAGGGCGTGTGGGGCAACGGGCGCATTGCCACGGGCGGCCTGCTGAACCTGGCCGAAGGCCCCGACAGCGTTCTCACCGCCGCCCGCCTGGATATGAGCATCCGCACCAACATCATCCTGGGCGGCATCTGCAAGGATGCCGAGACCCTGCAAGTGGCTGCAGAGTTGGGTGTGCGCGGGTTGATCCTATCCAGCCTGTTCCCCTCCCTGCTGCCGATTGCCAGCCGTATGCAAATGCCCATCATGGTCACCGACGGCTTTGGCAGCCTGCCGATGAACTCCGCCGCCTACCGCCTGTTGAGCACCAACGTGCAGCGCGAGGTGACGCTCAACGCCGAACCGTATGACCGTTACAGCGGCGCGCGCCCCGAGGTCATCATCCCCCTGCCGGTCACCCAGGAACCGACCCAGCCGCGCGAGGTGGAAGCCTTTGCCCCCGGGCAGACCGTGCGCCTGCGCCGTCCGCCCGCGCCCGGCGCGATTGGCGTGCTGGTGGCCCTGCGCCCGGGCCTGACCCAACTGCCCAGCGGCCTGCGCGCCCCATCCGCCGACGTGAAATTGGAAACCGGCGAGACGGTCGTTGTACCTCTCGTAAATCTGGAAGTTGTGGGATAATGGGAGCAGTTGCGGCCCTGGAAAAGCCCGCACGGTTATCGAACAAGAGGAGAGTGATTCATGAACGACGATGAGACCACTTTTGATGCGCCACCCCCGGAAGAGAATAACAATCGCACCTTTCTAATTGTGGCCGGTGTGTTGGGTGGGCTGGTTCTGCTGGCTATCATCTGCCTGGCAGTCTACGGTCTGTTCATCCTGCCCGGGCAGCGCCAGGCTTCCCTGGAAGACGCCAACGCGCAATACACCCAGGTCGCCGCGATGGACCTGGCCCTGACGTCCACCTTCCAGGCGGGCATCGTCCCGACCATGACCCTGACCCCGCTGCCCAGCCCCACCCCGGTGCTGGCCCCGGCCGAGGCGACCGCGACCCCCCTGCCGCCCACGGCGGACCCGGCCACGGCCACCGTGGCAGCGGCTCTCTCTGCCCTGACGCAGGTGGCGGGCACCTCCCCGGCCGCCGCCCCCACCTACATGCCCGATACCGGCATCGCGGATGAGTACGGCATCCCCGGCCTGCTGGCCGCCACCCTGGTGCTGATCATCGTCATCTTCGTGGCGCGGCGGATGCGCACCTCATCGGCCAGGAACCGCTAGGCTCCGCGCGACTGTCAAGCCCATCCACAAATCATGGGACAGCAGGCGACTGCTGTCCCTTATGTTTTCTAGGTAGTGGTAATTTGATAAGTGACGTGGCGCGGAATACCCTATGGGTACGATGTGGCATTCCGCGTACCCGTGATTTGGCGGGATACCATCCCGCCCCACGGAAATCATCACTTCGTTTATGCCACTACCGTTTTCTATAGAGCACCCGTGTGAAAATTGCGCCTTTGTAGAGGGCGGAGAACGTAACTTTCACCCGTGGGTATCATATAATATCCGAGTCGGCATACAGGCCGCGTCGTTGGCGCCAGGAGCAAGCCATGCACATTCAGCAAATCTTCAAGGAACACGAGACCACCTTCAGCTTCGAATTCTTCCCGCCGCGCACGCCCGAATCGGCGGAGACCCTGCGGCAGACCATCGAGCAATTGACGCCGTTGTCCCCCTCCTACGTCAGCGTGACCTACGGCGCGGGCGGCTCGACCCGCCAGTTGACGCATGACCTGGTCACGCGCATCCAGCAGGAAACCGACCTGACCGTCGTCTCGCATCTAACCTGCGTCGGCTCGACCATTCCCGAGATCCACGCCATCCTCGAAACCTACCAGGCCAACGGCATTCACAACGTCATGGCCCTGCGCGGCGATCCCCCGCGCGGAAGCGGGGGGCCCTTCGTGCCCACCGCGGATGGATTCAACAATGCCACGGAACTGGTGGCCTACATCAAAAAGAATTTTCCACGCTTCGGCATCGGTGTGGCGGGTTATCCCGAGGGACATCCCGAGACGCCCAACCGTTTGAAGGAGATGGATTACCTCAAGGCCAAGGTGGACGCGGGCGCGGATTTCATCTGCACCCAGTTGTTCTTCGACAACCACCTCTTCCTTGACTTTTGCGAACGCTGTGTCCTGGCGGGGATCAAGGCGCCTGTGCTGGCAGGACTGATGCCCATCACCAGCCGCAAGTCGATGCTGCGCATGGCTGAACTGGCCGGCGGGTCGGTCTTCCCGGCCAAATTACTGCGCGCCCTGTCGCGCGCCGAGAACGACGATTATGCCGAGAAAGTCGGCATCCACTGGGCCACCGCCCAGGCGCTCGACCTGCTCGACAACAACGTCAAGGGCATTCACTTCTACACGCTCAACCAGTCGAAGGCCGCCACGCAGATTTACGAGTGGCTGGGGGTCAGCTCATCCAATGCCTTGCGATAGAACAGAGCGGTCACTGCGCAGTGACCGCTCTGTTTTGGGATCTTGTTCTCTTGAAACTGCGGCGGATTACGAATCCGCCGTGAGCTTTACTTTAATCCGTATGGCAGACTAAAGTCCGCACTCCATTTTGCGGTTTACACCACGCTCTCGGCCACCTTGCGGCCAAAGCCCATCAGCGCCTTGACCATCTCGGGGGTGCGGCCTTCGGCGTAGACACGCAGGACGGGTTCGGTGCCCGAGGGGCGGATGAGCAGCCATGAGTCGTCGGCCATGATGTATTTCACGCCGTCGCGCTGGCTGATCTCATCCACTTTTTGGCCGCCGATTTCGGCGGGCGCCTGCTGGGTCAGGAAGTCCGTCATTTCGGCCTTGGCCACGGGGCGGCTCAGGCGCAGGTCGACGCGTTCGTAGTGGGCGGGGCCGACGTCTTCGAGCAGGCCGTCCACCATTTCCACCAGCGACTTCTTCGACGCGGCAATCATCTCCACCAGCAGCAGGCCCATGATGGGACCGTCGCCCTCGGGGATGTGTCCCTTGAACGAGATGCCGCCCGATTCCTCGCCGCCGATCAACACGTCTTCCTGCATCATGTAGTCGGCGATGTGATTGAAGCCGACGGGGGTTTCATATAACTTAAGTCCATAGCGTTTTGCCAGGCGGTCGATCATGCGCGTAGTCGAGACTGTGCGCACCACTGCGCCGCTCATGCCGCGCTGTTCCACCAGGTATTTCAGGGACAGCGCCATGATCTTGTGCGGGTCGACGAACTGGCCGCGCTCGTCCATCGCGCCGATGCGGTCGGCGTCGCCGTCGGTGACCACGCCGAAAGCCCCCATGCCCGAGCTGACCGCGGAGGCCAGCGCGCCCAGGTACTTGGCAATCGGCTCGGGGTGGACGCCGCCGAAGCCGGGATTCATCTCGCCTCGGATCTCGGCGATCTCGCAGCCCGTGCCCTGCAAAAAGGCCTTGATCACGCCGCGGCCCGAGCCGTACATGGCGTCGACCACGAAGCGTTGGGGATTGTCCGCGATGATGTCGGTGCGGATGAGGGTGCGCAGGTGCTCGAAGTAGGCGTTGAGCGGGTTGAACTTCTGGATCAGGCCGGCATTGCGCGCCTTGTTGTAATCCATCAAATTGGGGCCGCGCGCCTGCTCTTCGTTGTCGTTGATGTAGACCTCGACGCGGCGGCATTGCTCGGGCAGGGCCGACCCGCCGAACGCGCCCTTGAGCTTGACGCCGTTATAGCGCGGCGCGTTGTGCGAGGCGGTGATCATCACGCCCGCGATGGCCTTCTCGTGCTTGACGGCATACGAGATGGCCGGCGTGGGCGCGTCGGACTGGCTGAGCAGCACGCTGAATCCGTTGGCGGCCAGCACGCGCGCCACCTCGCCCGCAAAGCGGTCCGAGAGGAAACGGGTGTCGAAGCCGATCACGATCTTCTTCGAGTCGGTGTCGCCGTTGCGATTCCAATGCTCGGACGCGACCGCGTCGGCGATGGCCTGCGCGACCATGCGCAAATTGTCGAAGGTGAAACTGTCAGAAATGACGGCTCGCCAGCCGTCGGTGCCAAAATGAATGGGCATATTTTCTCCGGGGAATTTTTATAGTCTCAAACTGGAGCCGTCGAAAAGACTTCCGAAGTCTGTCTTTGGTTATGGAGCTGTTGTGGCCTCGACCGTTTCGGTTGGGATGGACGTGTCGGTGGGCTGCCAGTTCGGGACCGGGGTGGCCGTTGTCAGCACGGATTGCAGGATCCAGCCTTCCAGGCGGCGTCCGTTTTTGGTGGCGATCACGTGCGCCCACATCACCCCGCTGACCTCCTGCACTTCGGGCAGCACTTCCACCACCGAGCCGTTGTCGAGCGTGGCGATGTATTCGCCGTTCGGGGCCTTGCGCAGGTTCACGCCGCCGCCCGTGTCAGAACTGATGCGGGCATAGACGGGGGTGGGCGCCACCGTCGGCGTGACAGAGGCGGTCTCGGTGGGGGCAGGGGTTTCGGTCGGGGTGATCGGGAGGCGGCTGGGGGTGGCCGTCTGCACGCGCGGGGTGCGGGTCGGTTTGGGCGAGGCGGTGGAAGTCGCCGCGACGATGATCCGCGCGGTCGGCGGGAGGGTCGAGGTCAGGGTGGGGGTGTAGGTGGCGGCCGGCCGCAGGACGGGCTGGAGGTTGGGAAGCATCAAAAAGGCCAGCAGCGCGCCCAGGGCCAGGAGCGCGCCCCCGCTGGTCAGCCAGCCCAGGCGGGACGGGCGGAAGCCGAAGACCAGGAAGGCCGCCAGGCCCAGCAGGGTGGCCAGCGCCAGGTGGACGAGGAAGACCCAGGCGCCCGTGGGCCACAGGCCGGGCACGCCGCTGCCCAGCCCGAATCCCGCCGCGCTGATGGGCGCCAGGAAGGAATAGGCCACCATCACGCTGGGCAGGAAGGGTTTGTCCTCGGAGCGCACGAAGGAAATCACCAGCAGGATCGCGCCCAGTCCCAGCGCGGCCAGCCCGGGCAGCCACAGCCACACAGCCATGTGGGCGTTGTTGAGGGTGAGCGGCAGGAAGGCGCGCGCAGCCAGCCCGGCCATCAGCCCGCTGAGGAAGACCAGCATGACGCTGATCAGCAGGGCCACCAGGGTTTCAAGGAAGAAGCGCAGCGAACCGGTCACGAGCGCCAGCGTCATGCCCACCCAGGGGGTCATCAGCGGGGCCAGCAAAATGCCGAACAACAGCACGGCGGGCGAGTCGAGCAGGTAGCCCAGGCCCAGCACCGCGCCGCCCAGCACGGCAAAGATGAAGAATTCCACGGTGGGGTAGGCGCGTTTGGCCAGCGAGGCCATCACCTCGGCGCGGCCTTGCGCGTCGGGGATCATTTGGGCGCGGCGCGCGCGTCGTCGGCGGGCGGCGGAATCGGGCGCGGGCGGCTGTGGGTCGGTGGGCAGGATGGGCGGTTCGTTGAGGGTCATGTTCTCAGGGTGGCAAGGATGCGCAGGGGCTTTTCGAGCAGTTCGAGCGCGGCGAAGATGTCGGGGACCACCAGGTCGGCGGCCAGCAGGGTCTCGATGGCCGCGCCTTCGCGGGACAGGACGCAGATGCCGAGGGCGGCTGCCTTGAGCATGGCCGCATCGTTGGCGCCCTGCCCGATGGCGACCACGCGGTCGGCGCCCAGGCTGCGGACGAAGTCCGCCTTTTGCGCGGCTTCGTTCCCCGGCTGGAGCCGCTCGGCGGTCAATCCCAGAAGTTGGTCGATGCCGGCCTGGCGCCCGTGGGTGTCGGCGGTGATCATGTGCAGGCTGACGCGGTCGCGCAGAACGCCGATGCGCCTGGCCAGCCCTTCTGGCAACTGGCCGTCGAGGGCCAGGGTGCCGTTCACGTCTGTGACCACATGTTGGATGCGCAGCTCTCCGCGCCCGGGGATTGTCAGTTCGATCATCCCGCCCATTATACCCGCATGGGCGTGGCATGAGATGAAAATCATGCGCGCTGCGCCATGCGGCCGCGCTCCCCATGTTACAATGTGGGAAGCCCCGGCCCTGACGGGGCGGGTTTGACTATCGCAGGAGTTTGTATGTTTCCCAATCAAGTTTTCCCCCCCAACACCCTCAACCACCATAGCCCGCCGCCCCTGGTCGAAATCTCGGGTTCCCACCGCGACATGGGCCGCCAGATCGGCGAAGCCTGCCGCGGCAAGGTGGAGCACAGCGTCGAGAACGCGCGTGTGCTGATCGCCCAGTCTTATGACCAACTGGGCCTGACCTGGGATAGCGCGCAGATTCAGGCGCGCAAGTATTTGCCCTTTGCCGAGGAGCGCTACCCGCAATTCGTGGAGGAGATGCGCGGCATCGCCGAGGGCGCGCATGTTTCCTTCGACGAGATCGTCACCCTCAACACCATGGAGGCGGTGACGACCGACGCGCTGCACCTTACGCGCTGCACCAGCATGGCGGTCAACGAGGAACGCACCGCCGACGGTCACGTGCTGGCCGCGCACAACGAGGACTGGGTGCCCGAGGATGAGGACGATGTATACGTCATCTCCGCCCGCCCGACGGAGGAACCTCCATTTTTGGCCATGACCTATGGCGGGCTGCTGCCCAACGTGGGCTTCAACGCCTACGGCATCGCGCAGTTGATCGACTCGGTCTACCCGACCGATTCGCGCATCGGCATTCCGCGCCTGGTGGTGTCGCGCGCCATCCTGTCGGCGCGGCGCATTTCGGGCGCCATCGGGCGCGCGCTCGTGCCGCACCGCGCGGCGGGCTACAATCACCTGCTGGTGCATGAGAGCGGCGAGATTTACTCCATCGAAGTTTCGGCGCGCCGCTTCGAGATCCTGCACGGCACCGACGGGTACATGGTCCACACCAACCATTACCTGGCGCAGACCATGAAGGAGATCGAAAACGACCCGGAGGAGTTGATTTCCTCGCGCGTGCGTTATTTCCGCGCCCAGCGCCTGCTGCGTCGGAACCAGGCGCACACGGTCGGGAGTTTGCAGACCATCCAGAAGGATCACGTCAATATTCCCAACTCGATCTGCAACCACAACATCGAGGGCATCGATCCGCTCGACCGCGAGAAGACCATCTGCGCGCTGGTCATCGACCTGACCGCGCGCGAGATGCACATTGCCTGGGGCAATCCCTGCCAGAACGATTATTACACCTATCGGCTGAACGCCTGAACCGGCCTTTCCCAACATAGAAAGGGTGTGTTTCATTTCAGTTGAAACCCGCAATGGTGGTCGAGTAGCAGCGGTTTTTGCTGCGTATCGAGACCACAAAGCGGTGGTTTCGACACTTGCACCTGGCGCACACCTGCCTGATTTGCCAAGCAAATCACGGGCGGTGCCAGGGAGTGCAGGTGTACGGCGACTGGGGAGCGTCGCCTACTCAACCACCTGTTCTAACTCAAATGAAACGCACCCATATCGAAAAAGGACGCAGGCGCGTCCTTTTTCGATTCCCGCGAGGGGGGCATTTTGTACTTTTTCCAATTAATCGAACAATAAACCAGGTATTCGGTACCGCAAGATTTATCTTGCGAGCGGACCGTGCGCCGCCGCGCCACACGCAACGTGAACGTTGCGGTACCCCCTCCATGTTTTTTATTGTCAAATTTATTTGTTAATCCGCAACTGCCTTACGATGATGATTTCATGCCGGGGTCGGCAGGCTGATACAGGCGGTGCCGCTGGATGTAGTCATGCACGGCGGCGGGGACGTAGTAGCGGAAGGGTTCGCCCTGGGCGGCGCGGCGGCGGATTTCGCTGGAGGCAATTTCGAGCAGGGGCGCATCCACGAAGCGCAGCTTGGAGCGCAGGCCGGGCAGGGACTCTTCCAGCGCCGACAGGTCGGCTGAGTCGCCGGGGCGGCGCATCACGCCGATTTCGCGGCAGGCTGCCAACAGGTCCGCGGCCTGCCGCCAGGTGGGCAGGTCGCGCAGCGAGTCGCCGCCGATCAGCAGGATCACATCCGCCTGGGGGTGATCGGCCTGGACCTGCCGCAGGGTGTCGAGGGTGTAGTGCGGCCCGGGCCGATCCAGTTCGACGCGCGAGAGTTCGAAGAGCGGGTCGCCGGCGATGGCGCGTTCGACCAGGGCCAGGCGTTGTTCGGCCGGGGTGATGGCCTGGCCGAGTTTATGCGGCGGGGTGGGGGTGAGCACCCACAGCAGGCGGTCGAGGCGCAGTTGGGCGCAGGCTTCACTGGCAAGGATGAGGTGGCCGAGGTGGGGCGGGTCGAAGGTGCCGCCGAACAGGCCGAGGCGCAGACGGGTCATGCGGGTAAGTATATCGCGAAGTGACTTTAAAGTCCTGTAAACGTGCATTTTTTCAGTTGTAGGGCCATGCCATTTGTGATATAAGAAGCCATGTAACGGGTCGTGAGAGGCGGCGGTACGCTGGTTTCACCTCCTGTTTTTTTTTTATTTGCCGCAAGATTTGTACCTTCTCAAAATTTTGGGGCGTGTTCTGGAGTCCCGAAGTTCTACTTCGGGATAACGCGCAAGTAGAACTTGCGCACTCCAAAATACCCCTGATTATTGAGAAGATACCAAGATTTTTCTTCGACCATGTCCAGGACGGATTCCAACCCTGCCACGCGCTTCAGCCGATCTTGTGACTGCTTGGGTTTGCCAGGAATTGCCGTGATAGACCGCCAGATGTAGGGCGCAATTAATTCCGCCCTGCGGCGCACAGCCTGCATACTTTTTGAGGAGACGCCATGCACGGAAAACACCATCACATGCGCAGTAATTTCGAGGGGCGCATGGGGGGAGGCCGCAGGAGGGAATAGGACAGAGCATGACCCACACGGGTCGGCCGGGGACGGCCGGCGGCAAGGAACACCATCATTTTTCAGGAGAATGCAAACATGCAAACCATACATAAACTTTGGCGGCTGGTGATCGTGGCTGCCATGCTGGCCGGGGCGCTGCAAGTGACCCTTGTGCCGGCCACGCCTGCGTATGCTGATTCGACGGCGCAGACACTTCCCTTTGCCCAGAACTGGACCGACGGCAGCATGCTGGTGACCTCAGATGACTGGTCCGGTGTCCCGGGGGTCATGGGCTATCGTGGAGATGGCCTGACCACCACTACCGGGGTGGATCCCCAGACCATCCTGGTCGACGATGCGCCCGGGGTGGTCGATGTAAATGTCGACCAGACCAATCCAAGCACATACACTACCGGCGGTGTGACAGAATTTGCCATCACAGACCCGGTGGTTGCCCTGGCGGGTTCCAGCACGGCAGATGCGCCCTATGTCCTGATTTCCATCGATACGACGGGCAAATCAAACATCCAGGTTGCCTATAACCTGCGCGACATCGACGGCTCGACCGATAACGCTGCCCAGGCGGTGGCCCTGCAATATCGCGTTGGGAGCAGCGGCGTCTTCACCAACCTGCCCGCCGGATACGTGGCGGATGCCACCACAGGTCCCAGCGCGGCCACGCTGGTGACGCCCGTCAGCGTCACCCTGCCGGCGGCGGCAGACAACCAGGCCTTGGTCCAGCTGCGCATCCTCACCACCAATGCTGTCGGCAACGATGAATGGGTGGGCATCGACGATATTGCCATCACGAGCGGTCCTACAGTACCCAACCTCTCCATCAACGACGTGAGCGCCGTGGAAGGCAACTCGGGCACGACCACCTTTTCCTTCACGGTCAGCTTGGACAGCCCGGCCCCGGCCGGCGGTGTGACCTTCGACATCGCCACCGCCGACAATACAGCCACTACAGCCGACAGCGATTACGTCGCCAACTCGGCCACCGCTGCGACCATCGCCTCGGGCGCATCCTCCACCACCTTCGACGTGACCGTCAATGGCGACACGGCCTTCGAATCGGACGAGACCTTCTTCGTGAACGTGACCAACGTCGTCGGCGCAACCGTGACCGACGGCCAGGGCCAGGGCACCATTCAGAATGACGATGCCGCCCTGCCTGTCCTGACCATCACCGATGACACCCAGGCGGAAAATGACTCTGGCTTACACTCCTTCCTCTTCACGGTGCTCCTGGATGCGCCCGCTCCCACTGGCGGCGTGACCTTCGACATCGCCACCTCCCCTGGCAGCGGCACCGCCACGGAAGGCATAGACTATGTAGGCGATAATCTGACTTCGCAGACCATTTCGGCTGGCTCTAGCTACTATCACTTTGAAGTGTGGGTCTTCGGCGACACCACCATCGAGCCGACCGAGACCTTCGAGGTCAATGTAACCAATGTGACCAATGCCACCGTCGGCGACGGCACGGGCCTGGGCACCATCACCAACGATGACGCCGCCACCCCGCAGATCAGCATCAGCAGCGTCTCCGGGCCTGAGAGCAACGCTGGCACGAACACCCTGACCTTCAACGTCAGCCTGGACATTCCCGCGCTGGCGGGCGGCGTGACCTTCGATATCGCCACCTCCGACGGCACGGCCACCGATGCGGATAACGACTACGAACCCAACTCGGCCACAGGCGTGACCATCCCTGAGGGCGGCTCCTCCACCACCTTCAATGTCACCGTCAACGGCGACACCACCTTCGAGGCAGACGAGACCTTCACGGTCAGCCTCAGCAACGTGACTGGCGCAACCGTCGCCACCGGCACCGGCACGGGCACCATCCAGAACGATGATGTTGCCCCGCCCAACCTGAGCATCGCCAACGTCACCCTGGCGGAAGGCAACACGGGCACGACCACCTTCGGCTTTGTCGTCACCCTGGACGCCCCCGCTCCCACTGGCGGCGTGACCTTCGATATCGCCACCTCCAATGGCAGCGCCGCGGCTGGCTCTGATTATGTGTCCAAGTCTGTCAACGGCGCGACCATCGCTGCGGGCGGCACCACCTACAACTTCGACGTGACCGTCAATGGCGATTGGGACAACGAGTCCAATGAGACCTTCGACGTCACCGTCAGCAATGTGACTGGCGCAGTGGTCACAGACGGCGCGGCGCTTGGCACCATCAACAACGACGATAATCCTGTCACGCCCATCCATGACATCCAGGGCAGCGGCGGCACCGCCACCGCAGGCACCTTCACGGTGGATGCCATCGTGGTGGGCGACTACCAGGCCCAGACCTCGGGCCAGTTGAAGGGCTTCTTCGTCCAGGAGCAGGATGCCGACGCGGATGCCAACCCGGCCACCTCCGAAGGCCTCTTCATCTATTGCAATACCTGTCCTGTGGCCGTCAACGTGGGCGACCGTGTGCTCGTCACCGGTGCGACCAGCGAGTACTTCAACATGAGCCAGATCACCGCCTCCACGGCAGGCAGCGTGGTGGTGCTCAGCGCGGGCAACCCCCTGCCCACCCCGGCCAGCCTGACCCTGCCCATCCCCGGCGTTCCCACCGGCGACCTGGCGGCGGCTGAGACCTTCATCAACGCCTACTATGAAGCCTTCGAAGGCATGCTGGTGACCTTCCCCGCCACCCTGTCGATCAGCGAATACTTCGAGCTGGCCCGCTATGGCCAGGTCGTGCTTTCGGCCGGCGGACGCCCGCACACCTTCACGGCGGTCAACACCCCCACCGCCCTCGGCTACACCAACCACCAGATCGACCTGGCGGCCCGTACCATCATCCTCGATGACGGCGACAACCGCGAGAATCGCCCGGTCGACAGCCCGAACACCGCCTACTTCCACCCGCTGCCGGGCCTGAGCACCGCCAACTACTTCCGCGGCGGCGATACCATCACCAACCTGACCGGCGTGCTGCACTGGTCCTATGCCGGCGTGAGCGGCACCGATGCCTGGCGCATCCGCGCGACGAGCTACACCATCACCCCGGTCAACGCGCGTCCCGCCGTGCCCGCTGCCAGCGGACGGCTGACGGTTGCCAGCTTCAACGTGCTCAACTACTTCCTGACCGTCGATACCAGCAACACCTGCTCACCCACCCTGACCGCTGACTGCCGCGGCGCCGATACCGTAGCTGAACTGGATCGCCAGCGCGCCAAGCTGCTGACCGCCCTGACGGCCATCGACGCGGACGTCTTCGGCTTCATGGAAATGGAGAATACCCCCGGCGTCTCCCCGCTGGCCGACATCGTGGCCGGCCTGCCGGGCTATGCCTACATCGACACGGGCGTGATCGGCGGCGACGCCATCCGCGTCGGCATCATCTACAAGACCGCCACCGTCACGCCGCTGGGCGACTTCGAGGTGCTCACCAGCGCCGTCGACCCGCGTTTCGATGATTCCAAAAACCGCCCGGCCCTGGCGCAGACCTTCGAGGAGATCGCCACGGGTGAGGTCTTTACCGTGGTGGTCAACCACCTCAAGAGCAAAGGCTCGAGCTGCGGCGCCGGCGACGACGACACCACCACCGGTCAGGGCAACTGCAACCTGACCCGCACCGAAGCCGCCGAGGCCCTGGCTGACTGGCTGGATACTGATCCCACTGGCAGCGGCGATCCCGACTTCCTGATCATCGGCGACCTGAATTCCTACGCCATGGAAGACCCGATCACTGCGCTCAAGACCGCCGGCTACACCGACCTGGTGAATGTCTTTGGCGGCGCGGATGCCTACGGCTACGTGTTCGACGGGCAGCTCGGTTATCTCGATCATGCCCTTTCCAACGCCAGCCTGACTCCCCAGGTGGCCGGCGTGGCCGAATGGCACATCAACGCCGATGAGATCCCGCTCTTCGATTACAACGATGATGTGAAAGACGCTGGCGAGGCCAGCTACGAAGAAGAATCGGACGTGCTCCCGCTCTACGAAGCCAACCAGTTCCGCACCTCGGACCACGACCCGATCATCATCAGCCTGAACCTGGACTCCAGCGGCGACCCGACCATCACCTCCATCACGCGCGCCGACGCCAACCCGACCAACGCCGCCAGCGTGGCCTACACCGTCACCTTCAGCGAAGCTGTGACCGGCGTGGACTCGGCCGACTTCAGCCTGGATGTAACCAATGGCGTGATTGGCGGCGCAACCATCGGAACCATCACTGGCTCGGGCACGACCTATACCGTCAACGTCAACACCGGCAGCGGCGATGGCGACTTGCGCCTGGACGTGAAATCGACCGCCACCATCATCGACTCGGGCAGCCACAACGTCAGCAACCTGCCCTACACCAGCGGGCAGGCCTACACCATCGACAAGACCGCCCCGACCGTGACCTCCATCACACTCGCCGACGCCAACCCGACCAACGCTGCCAGCGTGGACTTCACCGTCGTCTTCTCTGAAGACGTGACCGGCGTTGCCACAGGCGACTTCAGCCTGACGGCCCCCGACCTGACCGGCGAGAGCGTCACCAGCGTCACCCCGGTCAACGGCAGCACCTACACGGTGGCTGTGAACACCGGCAGCGGCGCGGGCACCCTGCGCCTCGACATCCCCGCCGGGGCCAGCATCAGCGATGCGGCTGGCAACAATGTCAGCGGCCTGCCCTATACTGGTGGAGAGTCCTATGATGTGGACCGCGTCGCCCCGACCGTGACCTCCATCGTGCGCGCCGATCCCAACCCGACCAGCGCCGCCAGCGTGGACTTCACCGTCACCTTCTCTGAAGACGTGACCGGCGTGGGCCTGGGCGACTTCGCCCTGGCGGCCGGCAGCGTGGCCGATGCGTCCATTACGGGCCTCAGCGGTACGGGCGCGGTCTACACGGTCAGCGTCAACACTGGCACGCTCAACGGCACCGTCGGTCTCAACGTGCCTGCGACGGCCTCCGCCATTGACGCAGTTGGCAATGCCCTCGGCGGCCTGCCCTTCGTCGGCGAGGTGTACACGGTCAGCAAGGCGCCCATCTTCGACGACGTGCCCTTCACGCATTGGGCCAACGATTTCATCGAACGCCTGTACAACTATGGCGTGACCGGTGGCTGCGGCGATGGCAGCGACTTCTGCCCGGACGGCAACGTCACCCGCGCCCAGATGGCGGTCTTCATCCTGCGCGCCAAGTACGGCGACACCTACGTGCCCCCGGCGGCGACCGGCCTGACCTTCAATGACGTGGATGCCGGCGACTTTGCTGCGGACTACATCGAAGCCCTGGAGGCCGAAGGCATCACGGCCGGCTGCGGCGGCGGCAACTACTGCCCCAATGCCTACATCACCCGCGCCGAGATGGCCGTCTTCATCCTGCGCGGCATGTACGGGAATGCCTATACTCCCCCGGCGGCGACCGGACTGGTCTTCAATGACGTGGACGACGGCGACTTCGCGGCGGCCTACATCGAAGCCCTGGAAGCGGAAGGCATCACGACCGGCTGCGGCGGCGGCAACTACTGCCCGAACAGCTTTGTGACCCGCGCCGAAATGGCGGTCTTCCTGGTCACGGCCTTCAACCTGCCGTAAGCCTTTTCGCTCCCCTTT
>JBMOMS010000020.1:5335-29078 GCA_049324895.1 Chloroflexota bacterium | reverse complement strand
TGAGCGAAGCCGCGAAGCGGCGTAGTCGAATGACCTGTTTCATGACCCCTTATAGTTTGTATCTCCACATCCCCTTTTGCAAACACCGCTGCGCCTACTGCGACTTCAATACCTACGCCGGCCAGGAAGATTCGATTCCCGCCTACGTGGACGCCTTGATCCGCGAGATCGATTTTGTCGGTCAACAGCTTGACCATGCGACGATCGAACCCTCCGACTATCGGACCGCCGGGACGGTCTTCTTCGGAGGCGGCACCCCCTCCCTGCTCTCTGGACCCCAGTTTGCCTCCGTTATGGACGCGCTGCGCTCCGCCTTTGCCCTCACCACCGACGCCGAGGTCAGCATCGAGGCCAACCCGGGCACCATCTCCCCCGACAAGCTGGCCGCCATCCGCGCGGCGGGCATCAACCGCATCAGCTTCGGCGTGCAGTCGGCCAACACCGAAGAACTGCGCATGCTCGAACGCATCCACGACTTCTTCACCGTCATCGAAGCGGTTTCCACCGCCAGGCAGGCGGGTTTCGACAACCTCAACCTTGACCTGATCTACGGCCTGCCCGAACAGACCCTTTCCACCTGGCAGAACACCGTCCGCCGCGTCGTCGACCTGCAGCCCGAGCACATCTCCGCCTATGCGCTGACCCTCGAACATGGCACCCCCTTCGGGCGCTGGGCCGCGAAAGGCCTGCTGCCCCTGCCCGACCCCGATCTGGCCGCCGAAATGTACGAATGGGCGGACGATTATCTCGAAGCCAACGGCTACGAGCAATACGAAATCTCGAACTGGGCCAGGAACGTTGAACGCTCAACGTTGGACGTTCAACGTTCGTTTGCCTGCCGTCACAACCTGCAATACTGGCGCGGCCTGCCCTACCTGGCCTTCGGCGCGGGCGCGCACGGCTATGCCAACGGCTACCGTTACTCGAATGTCCTGCGCATCAAAACCTACATTGAACGGCTTGCCAATTACCAATTACCCAAATACCAATTTCCTCTCACCCCCGCCACCGTCAACCATCACCGCCAGACTGAAAGCGACGAGATGGGAGAGTTCATGATGACCAACCTGCGGCTGACCAGGGAAGGGGTCGCGGAAGCCGATTTCAGGTCCAGGTTTGGGCGCGGCTTGTTCGAGGTATACGCAAAGGAAGCGGGGGACTTAATTCGCAAGGGCCTGCTGGAATGGACCGGCGAACGCCTGCGCCTCACCCCGCGCGGACGGCTGCTGGGCAACCAGGTCTTCATGGAATTCATCGCATAGAATACCCACGGGTGAAAATTGCGCATTCCACCCTCTAAAAAAGCGCAATTTTCACCCGAGTGCGGTATGGAAAAGACCGCCCTGGCGGGCGGTCCGGTGTTTCATTGCAGGCAAATGCAGTGGATCGGGTCCCACACGTAGCAGTAGGGAGGGGGCTGGCAGGCGTTGGGCGTACGCTTGGCCTGCGGCTGGGGGTCGCGCGGACAAAGCTGGGGTTCGTACCCGGTCGGTTTGAAACCGAAGGCCTCGCGGCAGGCGTTATCCACGGCAAAGAGCACCTTGAGCGGATAATACCGCTTGTCCTTGACGGGCGAACCTGCCTCCTCTTCGGTGAAGCGGTCGACGTAATCGAGTTTGGTCACGTCGCGCAGACCCGCATCTGCGATCACCCCCAGCATGAAGACCGATCCAGCCCAGGACTTTTTGAACGCAAACTGGACCGTGGCTTCGCGCCCTGCGTTGGCCCGCACCCAGGCCAGGTCGGGGTCGGCATCGCCCACACCGCCGTTGAAGATCCTGGTCTCATACCCATCCGTCGTGAGCGGCGCATCCGAAAGCTCGCCCGAGAGGCCGCCGGTATTGTGGTTGCGGTCCTCGAAGACCCGAACGGGCAGGGTGTCCCAGGCGGGCGTATAAGGCGGGCTGGCCCAGAGAATGAAATCCCCAAAACCGTCGTGGTCGCGGTCCAGCTCCACGCCGTAGTGAATGCCGAGGGCATTGTTCGGGTCGGTGCCGATCAACTCGATGGATACGTACCAAAAGTTGCTGTCTTCGCTGACGGTATAGGTGGCGATGTCCAGGTCAGGCAGGTAGGTCATGTCCTGCTGGAAGGGACGTTCGAGGCGGTTGATGTCGTACGAGTCGCCGTACGGCGCGCGTTTCTCCGCGGCGGTATCGGCTGAGATGACATCGTAGACCAACCTGCCGCCCGGCGGGGTGTTCGACGGCAGGGTAACGTGCTGGACAGGGGTGGTGGGCGTAAACGGAACCAGGGTGGCGGTCTCTGTCAGCGGAATGGCGGCGGTAAAGGTCGCCGGCGGAATCAGGGTGGGGAGGTTCTGGGGGGCGGCAGAGGGCGGCGGCGCAGGCGGCGGCGTTCCAGCCGGCAGGTTGCAGGCCAGCATGGCAAGCAGGCAGGCCATCCATGCCAGCCATAAGTTTCTCGACTTCTTCATAAAATTCTCCTCTCGATACTCTGATGACCACATTGGGATAGGTGCGGTTCGATTATCAGGGAAGCCCCGCCGTCTTTCAATTGTCCTTCGGTCCTACCATCTCGACAAGTTGACTCTGTAGGACAAACTGTTAATTTGCGCTATGGCATTATACGGCAACGGTCCTACTCCATGATCATCTGCCGGATGGCAGGCGCCACGTGCGTCAAATCGCTCAGGCCGGCTGTGAACTTTTCCCTCGCATCGGACCTGCCGATGACCAGCGCAGGCACGGGCGCAGAGGTGTGCCTCCGCACAGAGAGGTCCTCCATGTTGCCGTGGTCCGAGGTGAGCAGGATCAAGCCCTCGTCCAGGTTCCAGGCGTCGAGCAGGCCTGCCAGGACGCCGTCGAAGGTCTCCAGTTGGCGGACGGCCCAGGGCATGTCCTGTTTGTGGCCGGCGTAATCGCTGGCCCAGTACTCGAAGAAGGCGAAATCGTATTGTGCGGCCAGGGCGGCCAGTTTCCCGCCGGCGGCCTGCGGGTCGAGCACCTGTGTTTCGGCGTAGCCAAGCAGGTCGCGCCAGCCCTGGCCGGTGAAGTCTGCCGAGAGTCCGCGCCCCGCGAAGAAGTCCGCTTCCGTGAAGAGCGTCAGTCCCGCGTTGGTGACCGCCAGCGGAATGGAGGAATACAGCCGTTTGCCCGAGCCGATACCGTCAAAGTAGCGCGGCGGGTAGGCGTTCAGCAGGGCGCAGGTCCTGCCGGCGGATGTCAACCGCCCAAACAAGCCGCCGTCGGCCAGAGTGGAAGCCACCGCGGGGTTGGGCTTGGGGCCGTAGTGATAACCCAGTTCGGCGGGGATGTTGCGCCCGGTCAGCAGCACAGCCTGACCCGTGGCAGATTGCGGCGGGCCGCTCACGCCCAGGCCGGCGTCCAGAGCCAGCAGGGAGGCGCGCCCATTGACGAAAGGCGCGGAATCAGCCAGCAGCCTGCGGCCGTCGAGCAGGCCTTGCAGGGTGGGCATGTCTGCGTGGGAGAAGGGATTGATTTCGGGATCGTCGGCCCCCAGCCCGATGCCGTCTAAAAAGAGAAAGAGGACGCGCATACCGATAAACTTCCTTTCAAATCCTAAAGGTTTCCAAAACCTTTAGGATTTACTTTTCTGATACAAAAACCAGGCCGAGGGACGACTGCCGCGGTCCGAGCCGTCGCGGCGGTGGAGGAGGGTCAGGGTCCGGCCGACCAACTCCAGGTCCGCGTTACCCAGGCCGAACAAGGTGCCTGGCCCGTCGAGGGAGGCGGGGACCTGGACGAATCCATACATCAGCCAGAATCCGCCCGGTGCCAGGACGCGTT
The DNA here is from genome assembly GCA_049324895.1 of Chloroflexota bacterium. Classification (GTDB taxonomy): domain Bacteria; phylum Chloroflexota; class Anaerolineae; order Anaerolineales; family Villigracilaceae; genus JACPVF01. The sequence continues at coordinate 25,308 of JBMOMS010000020.1, read as the reverse complement.
CCAACTCCCGCAGGTAGGCGGCGCGGTCACGGATGGCATGAAAGCAGCCGATGTCGAGCGCCAGGTCGAAGGGACCATCGATGCCGTCGAGGCGGGTCACATCTCCCACCCGCAGTTTGGCCTGCACCTTTGCAGCGCGGGTCTTGCGGCGGGCCAGGGCGATGGCGCGCGGGGCAAAATCCAGGCCTGTAACCGACCAGCCGGCCTGCGCCAGGGTGATGAGGTTGGTGCCTGTGCCGCAGCCCAGGTCGAGGGCGCGGCCGGGCGGGTGAGTGTCGATGAATTCCAGAAGTTCGGGGGGGCTGATGCCCGTATCCCAGGGCGGGCGGCCAAAATAACGCAGGCTGAAGTGCAGCCGTTGCAGCAGGTTCATTTGAGGGCGTCGCGCACCTGCTGCGCATCGAGGCTGCCCACCTGCCGCCAAACCTCATTGCCTTCGGCATCGAAGTAGATGAAAGTGGGCGTGAACTCGAAACCGTAGATGGAGGTCAATTCGCGCCCGACAGGGTCCTGGATATTCAGGCGGATGACGTGAACCTGGCCCGCCAATTCCCGTTCGAGCGCGTCCACGCTCGGGCGGATGGTAGCGCAGGCCATGCAGTACGGCGACTGGAATTCCAGCAGCACGGGCGCGCCTGCCCCGATCATTTCCTGCACCTCCTGCGAGCCGCGGGTCAATTCGGTCTGGCGCGGGTGCAGGAGGCCCCAGGCCAGCACCAGGCCGCCCAGGATGACCACGAAGGCCAGGTAATCGTTCCATTTGGGCTTGCGGGTGAGCAGGAGCAGGCCGGCGATGAAAAGCAGCGCAACGGAAAGAAGGACAAAGGAATATTGATTGAAGAAATTACTCATGACCACTCGAATGACAGATGTAATGTGGGGATTGGTGACTTTGGACGTGTCAGTGCGCTTTGACAATTCACTGGACTTCTTTTACAATCACGCAACTGCCTGTATTCCATCCAAGGAAGGGTTCGTTTCCATGAAAGAGTATACCACCGAGTTCCTCCGCAATATCGCTCTGGTCTCGCACGGCGGGGCCGGCAAAACCATGCTGGCGGAGGCGTTTTTGCACGTGACGGGGGCGATTACCCGCCTCGGCAAGGTCGAGGACGGGACGACGGTTTCCGATTATGATGACGAGGAAACCCGCCGAAAACTTTCGATCTATTCCAGCGTACTCCCCGTTGAATACCGCGATCACAAGGTCAACGTCATCGACGCGCCGGGCTACACCGATTTCGTGGGCGAGACCATCTCGGCCCTGAGCGTGGCCGATGGCGCCGTCATTTTGGTGGACTCGGTCGCGGGCGTGGAAGTGGGCACCGAACTGGCCTGGCGCTACGCCGACGAGTTCAACCTGCCGCGCTTCTTTGTGATCAACAAGATGGACCGCGACAACGCCGATTTCGAAAAGGCCTACGGCGCCGTCGAGGAATTCGTCCGCTCGCACGGCAAGCGCGCCCTCAAGGTGCATCTTCCGCTGGGCGAGAAGCAGGCCTTCAAGGGCGTGGTCGACGTGATGGGCATGAAGACCTACCTGGGCGACGGCAAGACCACGGGCGAGATCCCGGCCGACTTAAAGGATGCCGCCGAACAGGCCCACTTCCAACTGGTGGAAGCCGCCGCCGAAGGCGAAGATGAATTGATGGAGAAGTACCTTGAGAACGGCTCCCTGACCGACGAGGAAATGGTGCGCGGCCTGAAGGACGTCGTCCACGCCGGGCAGTTCGTCCCCGTGTTCTGCGCGGCGGGCGGGCATGAGATCGGCATCATCGCCCTGTTGAACGACATCATCGACCTGATGCCCTCCCCCTCCCAGGCTACCCAACGTGTGGTCCAGGGCAGGAATGGGGATGAAACCCTCACACCCAGCGACAACGCCCCGCTGGCGGCCTACGTCTGGAAGACCACCGCCGACCCGTTCGTCGGCAAGATGACCTACTTCCGCGTGCTCTCGGGCACGGTTATGTCCGAAGGTCACCTCTGGAACCAGAACAAGGCTGCCGACGAGCGCATCTCGGGCCTGCACCTCCAGCGCGGCAAGGAAGCCATCGCGATCAAGACCATCCATGCGGGCGATATTGGCGCGGTCTCCAAACTGACGGTCACCGCCACAGGTGACACCTTCTGCGACAAGACCCACCCGGTCACCATGGCCCTGCCGAAATACCCCGCTGCCCTGTACCGCGTGGCCATCGCCCCCAAGACCCAGGCCGACGCCGCCAAGATCACCCCAACCCTGACCCGCCTGTGCGAAGAGGACATGACCCTCTCCTGGTACAACGAGAAGTCGACCGGGCAGACCCTGCTGCAAGGCATGGGCGACCAACACATCGACGTGGCCATTCATCGCGCGCAGAGCAAGTTCCAGGTCGGCCTGGTGACAATGGAGCCGAAGGTGCCCTACCGCGAAGGCATCACCCGCAAGGCTGCCGCTCAATATCGTCACAAGAAGCAGTCCGGCGGCTCGGGCCAGTTTGGCGAAGTCCACCTGCGCATCGAACCCTTCCCGGAAGGCGATTTCGAATTCACCGATGAACTGGTGGGCATGAACCTGTCCAAGTCGTACCTGCCGCCCATCGAAAAGGGCATCAAGGCCACCATGGATCACGGCGCCTTTGCGGGTTACCCGATGAGCAACGTCAAAGTCATCGTGTACGATGGCAAGGAACACCCGGTCGACTCGAAGCCGGTTGCGTTCGAAATCGCCGGGCGCGAGGCCTTCAAGCTGGCCGTGCAGGATGCAGGCCCCGTGCTCTTCGAGCCGATCATGATGGTGCGCGTATTCGTTCCGGATGCCCACATGGGCGACGTGATGAGCGACCTCAACACCCGCCGCGGACGCGTGCAGGGCACCGAGACCGAGCGCGGCACGACCACTGTCATGGCGCACGTGCCGCTGGCCGAAATGCTGCGCTACACCACCCAGATCCGTTCCATCACGGGCGGGCGCGGCTACTTCACCATGGACTTCGACCACTACGAGACCGTTCCCTCCCACATTGCCGCCCCGATCATCGAGGCGCACAAGAAGGAAATGGAAGCCAGAAAGGAAGAGTAGTTCCCCAGGCGGAAATTCAAAGTCCCGAAGCGATGGCTTCGGGACTTTTCTTTGTTGGCCTGTTCCGTTGGATTTACAGGCTGGCGGGATCGACGCGTTGGATCGAGTGAATTTCCAGTTCGCTGATCTTCAACCCGACAGCCGCCATGCCTTCGGCAGCCTTGACCTTCAGGAGCATGGAAAACTCGGGGGTGAATTTCACGAGTTGCTCGACGCTGGAGATTTTCTGGCGCATTTGTCCAACGGCCTCCGTGGCGGCCATGACCAGGGTCGAACGCACGTGGGATGCCAGGGATCTGGAGTCTGGCAATTTCTCCTGAAGCAGGTCGGCATCCTTGACGACCAGCGAACAGGCTCCTTTGACGTGGATCAAGACCATTTCCGAGTCGATGTTCACGGCAATGGGCATGGGCGTTCCCCACAACACATCCTTGATTTCCTGGTCGATCGTATAGGTGGTCATGTTGTTCTCCTTTTCCGGTTATTTGAAGATGAACCCTCCCAGGGGGGTGAAACGCGAGAGGAAAGCGAACAGGAACAATTTTATTTCAAAGCGTGTAACATAAAATGGTACATTTCTCCCATCATTGCCCGATAGACCGGAGCCGTTCCGCTCGTTTTCCAGGATGAGTCTGATATGAAAATAGATTTTCATGCCTGGTGGTGAAAATGTATTTTCATGGCGACTACTGCAAAAAGGTCTTCTCACCGCGAAGAACGCCAAGTTTTTTAGAAGTCGCAATCACAAAGGCTTGAGATTCTCAAGCAGACCTTTAAGAATTCCTTTGTGTCGCTTCGATACTCCCTGCGGTCGCAGCGCAAGACTTCGTGTCCTTTGTGGTGAAAAAGGTTTTTGCAGTGGGGTCCAGGATGGATTTCAAAAAAAGTCGGAGCGGCTGCTCCGACTTTTGCATTCAGGCCTTCCTGCCTTCCATCTCGAAGCCAGGGATGCGCGTGCTGGTCTCCACCCAGCGCAACACCAGATCGAGCAGGTACACCATTGCCAGGTAGACAATCGCCACCGCCAGGTAGGATGCAATCGGGTCGTAGGTCTTGGCGGCAATCGCCTTGGCCTTGGCCATCAATTCGGGCACGGCGATGAGGAACACCACCGCCGTGGATTTGAGCAGCGAGACCGGCTCGTTCGACCAGGCGGGGATCGCCAGGCGCAGGGCCTGCGGCAGGATGATGTGCCAGATGGTCTTCCAGCGCGAGAGGCCGATGGCGCGTCCCGCCATCATCTGCCCTTGGCCGATGGCCAGCAGGGAGCCGCGCAGATACTCGGCCTGGTAGGCGCCGCTGTTCAGTCCCAGCGCCAGGAAGGCCGAGAGTTCGCGCGAGAGCGTGATGCCCAGCCCGGGCAGGCCGTAATAGATAAGGAACAATTGCACCAGCAACGGCGTGCCGCGGAAGAGTTCGATGTAGCCCACCGCCAGCCCGCGCCAGAACTTGTTCCCATAGGTGCGCGCCAGGGCTGTCAACAAGCCCAGCACAAATCCCGCGGCCAGCCCTTCGGCAGTCAGCAGGACGGTCATGCCCGCGCCGCGCAGCAGGTCTGGCAGGAAGCGCAGGAAGAAAGTGAAGAAATCGCTCATGATTTCCCGTCCTGCTCCTTTTCCTTCCTGCCGTACAGTTCGGTAATCTTCCACAGGAATTCACGCGTGCGCTCGTTCCTGGGATGATAGAACAGGTCGTCGGGCGAACCTTCCTCGACGATGCTGCCTTTTTCCATGAAGACGATGCGGTCGGCCACCTCGCGGGCGAAGCCCATCTCGTGGGTGACCACCAGCATGGTCATGCGGTCGCGCGCCAGCTTTTCCATCACGCCCAGCACCTCGCCGATCAGCTCGGGGTCCAGGGCCGAGGTCGGCTCGTCGAAGAGCATCACGCGCGGGTCCATGGCCAGGGCGCGGGCAATCGCCACGCGTTGCTGCTGTCCGCCCGAGAGTTGGCCGGGGTAATGGTCGGCGCGGTCGAGCAGACCCACGCGGCGCAGTTCCTCCATGGCCTTTTTGACAGCCTGCTCGCGCGGCATCTTCCTGACTTTGGTCAGTCCCACCATCACATTGTCGAGCGCGGTCAGGTGATTAAAGAGCAGGAAGTTCTGGAAGACCATGCCCATGTGCTGGCGCACCCGGTCCTCATTGTAGCCTTTGGCGGTGATCTCCTCCCCGTCCAGGAAAATCTGGCCGCCTTCGGCCCTGGTCAGCAGGTTCATGCAGCGCAGCAGGGTGCTCTTGCCCGTTCCGCTTGGGCCGATGATGACGATGGCCTCCCCTTCCTTGACCTTGAGGTTGATGTTCTTGAAGATGGTATTCTGACCATAGACCTTGGTCAGGTTGCGGGCTTCGAGGATGATTTCCGGCATGTTCGCCTCCGTCATGGATGGGTGGGAAGTTTGGTGCGCTCCGAGAGGTAATCGAGGGCGCGGTTGGTCGCGAAGACCAGAACGAAATAGATCAGGGCGGCCGTCCCGAAGGCGAGAAACGGCTGCTGTGTGTTGGCGGAGAGCTGCTGGGCGCGGCGCAAAATTTCGGGTACACCCAGCGCGTATACCAGCGAAGAATCCTTCAAAACAATGGAGGCCTCATTCGACCAGGGCGGGATGGCCAATCTCAAGGCCTGGGGCAGCACGATGTAGCGGATGGCCTGGATGCGGCTCATGCCCACGGCGCGCGCGGCCGTCATCTGCCCGCCGCCCACGGCCAGGAGCGCCCCGCGCAGGATTTCCATCTGATAGGCGCTGCTGACGATCCCGAGCGAAAGCGAGCCTGCCCAGAATGACGAGAGGTTGATCTCCCCTGAAAGAACGAAATATAAAATGAATAGCAAAACGATCGGCGGCACGCCGCGCATTAGCAGACTGTAGGCTGCGGCAAAACGGTTGAGCGCTTTTCCCCCGTAGGTATGAAGCAGCGCCATCAGCAGGCCAAGGATGAGGCCAAACGGAAGCGCAATAAGAGTCACCGCAACGGTGATGGCGGTTCCCTGAATGATGTAGGAAAAGAAGGTGTTGTCCATGGGGTTGCGCAGGGGCGGACAATGGTCCGCCCCTGTCAAAATTCGTTTACTCGGTGAAGTACTTCACAGCCAGCGCGTCGACGAAGCCTTCATCCTGCAATTGCTTGATGATCGCATTGATGGCCTGCTGGAGTTCCACGTCGCCCTCGGGGAGAACAATGTTCATCGGGCCGGTCGAGAGCACGCCCGAGTACACGATCTTCAGCCCGCCCATCTGTTTGAGCAGGGCTTCGGCGGGAATCTTGTCGGCCATGACCACTTCGACGCGGCCATTCTTCAGGTCGAGCATGGCCTGGTCGGCGCGGTCATAGCGGAAGAGGTTATCCTCGGAGAGCGTGCCAGCCGTGACCAGGTCGGTCAGCCAGGTATCCTGGGTGGTGCCGGTCTGAACGCCGATCTTGTAGGCCGCGACATCCTCGGGATTGACAATGGAACCCGTGAAGCCCTCGGCCACGGCAAAGGCGTCCTCGGAGGTGTAATAGGCGTCCGAGAAGTCAATGGTCAGGTCGCGCTCTTCGCTGTAGTTGAAGGCGGAGATGGAAGCGTCGATCTTGCCTTCCTGCACGGCTGCGATCAGGCTGTCGAAGGGCATGTCGACCCATTCGATTTCCACACCGAGGCGCTTGGCGATTTCAGCCATCAACTCGATGTCAAAGCCGATCTTGTTGCCGCTTTCATCGACCGACTCGAAGGGCGGATAATCCGCCGAAGTGCCGACCTTGATCACGCCCGCCTGCTGGATGGCCTCCAGGTGATTGGCGGCCTTGGGAGCACCGCACGCAGACAATACCAGGCTGAACGCCGCCAACAGGGAGACTAGAACCAAAATCCGTTTCATAACGATCCTTTCTGGAAGTTATTCGAATATGTACCGCCACAGGCGGTCATCCCCAATATAGGCCTGAAATTTCCCGCCAACAAGTGAACATTGTCACAAGAAAAAGATGCCCCCATCATATAATACCTATGGGTGAAAATTGCGCTTTTCCCCAAAAAAGCGCAGTTTTTACCCGGTGCGATATAAAAGAAAGCGCCGGCGGAAAGGCCCGCCGGCGGCTTGTGTCTTCTGATTCGGAACGGTTATTTCCTGCGTCCGCCCTTGAGTTCGGCCTGCAATTTTGCCAGGCTTTCCTGGTCGCCGGCAGCGGCCAGTTTGGCCTGCTCGATCCAGCCGGCGGGATTCATCATCTGCAAGCCCACCGCGTCGAGCACCTTCTGTATTTCGGCAGCGTCGGCCTGGGCCAGGTCGGCAAACGAGACAATGCCAGCCGCGTTCAGCACCGCGGCCACCTTCGGGCCGATGCCCTCCAGCACGACCAGGTCGTCGGCCATCTTTTCCTCGTGAACGGGAGCATGATCCCCGCCGTGTGCAGGTTCGTGACCATGCCCGTGAGCCTCAGGCTGGACTTCGGGCTGGGCGGGTTTGTTCTTGTAAGCCCACCACCCGATCAGAACCATCAAGAAGAAAAAGCCCAAAACGCCCCAAAAGATGGGCATCAGGTTGATATCGGAGCCGCCCTCCGAAAGGAATTGTATGGCCAGCATGGCGCACCTCCAGAAAAATGATGAGGCACTTATACGTGAAAAGGCCGAGCATGTCAATTCTGATTTTGCTCCTCTTTTTTGATTGCAGGAAAAGCGCCCACGAATATGCCAAAGCGCAGCGCTCGCTTCGGGTCTGCATGTCCATTCGTGGAGGGTTGCTTATCGTGGTCAAATCCCCTTCTCCGCGCATGGACTTGCCTGCGGGCTGAGACGCGAGTCCGAATGCGACGCGTTGAGCAGGTGGTTGAGCTTGTCGAAACCCGCCGAAATGGACTTCCACGTACTGAGCAGGCGGCTTCAGCCCCGCGGCAGGCTTATAATAGCGCTTAGTACAGGATTTCATAAAACCGTTCCGAGCTTGGTTTCCAATTTCTGAGCGGTGTAAGTCCACCGGATCGGTTTTGGTGAAAGGTTCTCGCACCTTATAAACTCCATAATAGATTGCGTCAATTCGGTAAGATCGTGGAAATGGTTGGGGGTCAGCAGTTTGCGTTGCAAGACGCTGAACCAGATTTCAATCTGGTCGAGCCAGGAAGCATTGGTTGGCAGCCAAAGTACTTTGATGGTCAATGGCCAGTTGTGCAGGCACACTTGTTCCTGCAACCAGTTCTCCAACTGTTTGGGGGCGTGCGTTGTGCCATTGTCCAAGATCAAGATCAAAGTATGCACCTTGCGGCGGAGCGCTTCTGGAAAAATGATTTGCAGGAGGAATGCCTGAAAGTCCACAAACCGTTTGCGTTCCGATGTCTGGCCATATTTGTAGCCATCGGCCACACTCAGTCCGGCGAATAACTGCAATGCGCCTTGCCGTTTATAGCGTGGAGCAACATGTACAGGCTGCCCAGATTTGATTGGCGCCGGTTCTTGCTCCAACTGCCGGGCTTGGATGGATGTCTTCTCATCCACACAAACAGCCCAAATGCCATTGTGTAGCAATTCAACGGCCTTTTCATACACTTCCAGCACGGGTCGGGCTCGTTCCAGGAACTTCTGTGGATCAAGAATATGTTGCCAGTTGTGGAACCGCCAAGGCTTGAGTTTGTCGGCTCGAAACCACCGACACACAGTACTGACGCTGATCGCCGAAACGATCTGCAAAGCCAGCAGGCGTTTGACGATCTCGGCCAGACTCCAGCGACTCAACATGACAGTCTCTTCCTTCGGAAGGCTACATGCCAACGCTGTTGCCTGGGCGCGCACTTCAGGGGGAAAAACGCTTCGGCGCGCCCGGTCTGGGCAGATCGTCCAAGCTCTTGCTCTCGCACCAGCGCCGCCTCCATTTCCGCACTGCCCGATCAGTGCATCCAACATGGTCTGCAATCTGCTGGTTGCTCCATTCTGGATGTTCGTGAGCATCCAGCACAATCCGCGCACGCATCACTTTCACTTGTGGCGTGTTTCGCCCTCTCACCAATTGGCGCAATTCTTTTATCTCGTTTTCAAAGAGCTCGATTGGGTAGTTCGGTTTCGGTCCTCTCATCTGCCGCTCCTTCCTACTCAAGTTTACATCATCTTATTCGGAATGTATTTACGAAATCCTGTACTTAGGTTTTGCACAGAAGCACATAACAAGGAGAAGGAAAATGAAACTAAATCGATTCTTTTTGGCAATCACAGGTTTCTTCCTGCTGTTGAGTGGGTGTACTTCGATAAGTGTGCCAAGTTCCACCCAACGATTGAAGCCACCTTGTCCTATCCTGTAGGAAGAGTTGAGCCGTTTCCTGATGGTTGTCTCTATATGGAGTTCTTTGCTCCTTCCGATAATTCTAAATACATACGTGACCAATCAGGGCATATCAGCGCGGTCATTACTCCAATTGACAGAACGGAGTACGTGATAGAACAATGGACTCACGAAGAGTTTAAAGAGGCGGTCTATAGTTATACGGCAAGCGGCGAATATGACCGTCACATTCCTGGGGTTGTGGCATGGGAATACGTGAAGCAATACCTCCAGCCAGAAGATGAGATTTGGACATTTGGTTTCCTTGATAGCGGATTCGTGATCATACGAGAAGGCTGGTTGTTCGTTATGGTAGTCACGGAACACTCTTTGTGAGAACGGTTGACTTCACAAGAGAATGTGCTGACGAGAGTAATTCTTCTATATCAGTCTATCCCCTCCCTCCACCGAATCGACCCGATAATGGTTCCCGCGGCTCTGCCGATTATGCTGCGCGGCCTGCGCCACGATCAGCGCGGCTTCGACCGCATTGCGCAGGCCGATGAGTCCGTCGCTGAGTTTGGTGGTGCGATAGAAGGTCTCGATTTCGTTTTGCAGGTGGCGCAGCTCGCGGATGGCGCGCGAGAGACGGTCGCCGCTGCGGACGAGTCCCACGTAGTGCCACATGATATTCTGGATGGTTTGCATGTCGCCCTGGATCAGCGCGGGGTCGCGGTCGTCGGTCAGGCCGCTTTCGTCCCAGGCGGGGATGTCCTGCGGGTAGAGCGAGATGGTATTTCGTTCTACGATGTCCTCCGCTGCCCGATTCCCCCACACCAACCCCTCCAACAGCGACGTGGAGGCCAGTCGGTTCGCGCCGTGCAGTCCCGTGCATGAGACCTCGCCCACCGCGTACAAATTCGCGATGTTCGTCCGTCCCCACTCGTCCACCTGCACGCCGCCGCAGAAATAATGCGCGGCAGGCACCACGGGGATCGGCTCGCGGGTGATATCGATGCCCGCCTTGAGACAGGTCGCGTAAATATTGGGAAAGCGTTCGCGCAGCGCCACGGCGTCCATGTGCGAAGCGATGTCGAGCAACACGTACGTGTACGCGTGTTCGGTCATTTCCTGATGGATGGCGCGCGCCACCACGTCGCGCGGCGCGAGATCCTTCCACTCGGGCGCATACTTTTTCATGAACGGCTGTCCCTCGGGCGTGAGCAGAATCCCGCCCTCGCCGCGCACCGCCTCGCTGATCAAGAATCCCTCCGCCCCAGGCACGGCCAGCGCGGTCGGGTGGAACTGGACGTACTCCGCGTTGACGATGCGCGCCCCCGCCCGCGAGGCCATCGCCAGCCCGTCGCCGCGCGCGCCTACGGGGTTGGTCGTGTTTCGGTAAATGCGGCCAATCCCGCCCGTCGCGAGAACCGTCACGCCCGCCAGCGTCCGATGCACCGCGCCCTTGTTGCGGTCGAACACGTAGGCGCCGTGACAGGTGATCGGCTTGTACGTGTCGAGCGGATCGCGCGAGTGATGCGGGTACGTAATCAGGTCGACGGCGGTGGCGTTGGTAAACCACTGGATGTTCGGCTTCGACCTTAGCTGCTCGATGAGTCCGCGCCCGATGGCGCGTCCCGTCCCATCGCCGACGTGCAGGATGCGACGGCGCGAGTGCGCGGCCTCCTGGCCCCATTCATAACTCTCATCCAGGCCCCTGTCGAAGGGGATGCCTGCTTCCGTGATCAGGATTTTTTCCAGCAGCGGAGGCCCCTCCTCCGCCAGGATGCGCGCCGCGCTCGGCAGCGAGGCGCCCGCGCCCGCTTCGAGGATATCCTTCACCAGCAAATCGGCGCTGTCGTCGGGACCGCGGCTGATGATCCCGCCCTGGGCGTAGGCCGTGTTGGATTCGTGCGGGTCAGGCTCGCGCGTGATGATGGTGATGTGGCGGTTGGGATCTTCCGCCAACTTCAGCGCCGCCGTCGCCCCCGCGATCCCCGTGCCGATGATGAGTACGTCTGTTTGGAGCATGGTCGATTCCTATCTGAGAAAACGGGACGCGGAGATTCATTTTTTGATTCTTTCCGCGTTTTCTGCGTCAATCTGTGCTCGTCCGCGTCCTATGAAGTTCAAAAATGGAACGCGGAAAACACGGATGGACGCGGATGGACGCAGGGATTCTTTCTTTTTAAATTCTTTCCGCGTTTTCCGCGTAAATCCGTGCTCGTCCGAGTCCGTATAGGCTTTACCCAATCTCGATCATCCTCTGCACTGACCTTGCGGCGCGGACGCGAATCTCTTCGGGGACGTCAATCTCATAGCGGTTGAACTTCAACGCCGCGAGGGTGTCTTCCATGGTGATGGTATTCATGTGCGGACAGCGCACCATGCACAGCCGCAACATGTCCTTGTCGGGGTTTTGGGCGGCAATGTTGTCGCCCATCGAACATTCGGTCAGAACGAGGTAGTGGGGAGCCATCGAATCGCGCACGAACTGGATCATGGCGTTGGTGCTGCCCGAAAAATCGGAGGCAGCGGTGACTTCGGGACTGCACTCGGGGTGGGACAGCACGGACACTTCGGGGAATTGGGCGCGCACGGTCTGGATATCATTGACGGTGAATTTCTCGTGGACTTCACAGCGGCCTTTCCAGCCAATCATGATTTTCCCCTCTCCCTGTGGGAGCGTGGCAGAGGTGAGGGAGAGATCGGGAAATATTATTTTCCATCCCAACTCGCGCGCCAGGTTCCCGCCCAGGTATTCGTCGGGCAGGAAGATGACCTTGTCTGTCTTCAGCGACTGCACCACCTCCATCGCATTGCCCGAGGTGCAGCAGATATCGCTTTCGGCTTTCACGTCCGCGTAGGTGTTGACGTAGGTCACGACGGGCACGCCAGGGAAGCGCGCCTTCAACGCGCGCACATCGTCCGCGCTGATGGCGGCAGCCAGCGAACAGCCGGCCTTGTCCGAAGGCACCAACACGGTCTTGGACGGGTTCAGGATCTTGGCGGTCTCGGCCATGAACTTGACGCCGCAGAAGACGATCACATCCTTGTCGGTCTGCGCGGCCTTGCGGCTCAGATCGAGCGAGTCGCCGGTGAAATCAGGGATGGAGTAGAACAGCGCAGGCTCCATGTAGTTGTGCCCGAGGATGACCGCGTTGCGCTCCACCTTCAGCGCGTTGATCTCCACGGCGATCTCGGCCTTGATGCGCAGTTCCACATCGGGGACAACCTTGTCGAGTTTCGCCCGCAATTTGTCGTACATGGCTTGGGTTTGTTGGTTCATTATTTCCTCGTTAGTAGAGCGAGATACTATCTCGCTCTACGACAAATAATCAAAACTCACATCGAACACTTTGGCCGAGTGGGTCAGCGCGCCGGTGGAGATGTAATCCACGCCCGTTTCGGCGATGCGACGGACGGTTTCCAGCGTGACGTTACCCGAGGCCTCCAACTTGGCGCGGCCATCCGTCAGGCGCACCGCTTCGGCCATCATTTCCACGGACATGTTATCGAGCAGGATTCTTTCGACTCCCAACCCAAGCGCGATCTTCACGTCGTCCAGCGTGCGGGCCTCGACCTCGATCTGGAGGCCGCCACCGTCGGCGCGCGCGCGGCGGACAGCTTCCGCGATGCCGCCCGCGAAGTCGATGTGATTATCTTTGATCAGGATCATGTCGTACAGGCCGATGCGGTGATTCTGTCCCCCGCCCAGGCGCACGGCCAGCTTGTCGGCCATGCGCAGGCCGGGCGCGGTCTTGCGCGTGTCGAGGAGGACGGCCTTCGTCCCAGCCACCGCGTCCACGAATTGACGCGTCAGCGTGGCGATGCCAGACATGCGGCCCATGAAATTGAGCGCGGTGCGCTCGGCGGTCAACAGCGCCCGCGCGGACCCCGAAGCTGTCGCCAGCACCTGGCGGTTTTGCACACGGTCGCCGTCTGCAACTTTGGGCGTGAAGAGGATGCCCGCGTCCACGCGGACATAAACGGCGCGCGCCACCTCCAGGCCCGCAATCACGCCGTCCTGTTTGGCGATGATTTGTCCATCCAGGCGGGCGGCGGGCGGAATGATGCTGTTCGAGGTGACATCTCCCGCGCCGATGTCTTCCGTCAAGGCGCGCTGGATGGCGTCCAGGATGTCGGGATGCAGTGTTTCCATCGAAAGATTCCTTGATCGAAGGTTGGATGCTGCGCCGTCCTTCACGCTGGTAAAGCGCCGCAATCCTTACGCAAATTGTAACCCATGAAAGGGCCCCTCCAGGGACGCGGCATCCCGCGGATTTCCAGGTCATGGCCTGTCAAACCCGCGGGACGCGTGTGCCTGGAATGAATGGGACAGGCTAATCGTAATCGTAGGACGAGCAGGAGAACTTCCCTCCCGAAGGCGTGATGACCATCGTGGGGTAGTCGGACTCGTCCACTTTGTATTGATCGAGCGAGGTCTTGACCTGCGTCAGGGACTGATCGGCCTGGAAGCGCGCGAGGTGGAAGGACTGCCAGGGGATGTCGCGGTCGTCCTGGCGCTTATAACGGATGCAAGCCAGGGCGGCGCCGACCTTCTCTTTGACGGAAGCAGGCAGGGACGGAGTCCGATAGGCGTCCACCAGGGCGGGCACGGCGTCATCCGAGAGGTTTAGGAAATAGGCCGCGTCCAAATTCGACCGCGAGGAAAAATCATCCTTATAGGCCGTCTGCCCGCGCACCTCGCGCTGAACGTTCTGCCTGACGATGAAGGCATCCACGTTCAGCAGGCTGAGCGAAGCCGCAAAGCCCAACGCAGCGATCACGGCGGCCAGGGCAAAGGCGCGCTCGCGGCGCAGGATCTCCAGCACAATGGTGGCAACCAACAGCAGGGCGATCCAGACCAGCACAACGTGGGTGTAGGTGCGCAGGCGCGAGAAGCCATAGGCCGACTCGTACAGCGCCAGGCGCTGATAGGCCGAGACCAGCATGACCAGCACCAGGAGCACCAATCCCACGCCCAGACCCGAGAAGGCCCGCCGCTGGCCTTCGCTCTCGCGGCGGGTGACCCCGCTCAGACCGAGCAGCATCAGCAGGGTGAAGAAGGCCACGGCCACCAGTTCGCCAAAGCCCTTGCGGGCGTATTCCGAATAGGTGTAGCCGTCGACGTGAATGTTGGCATTGCCGCCGAAGAAATACTGGAACTGGATGACGACGAAGGCCAGGAACAGGGCAAAGACACTGCCCAGCACAATGGAGGCTTCGGTGAAACCGAGGAAGGGCGTGAAGACGGGCTTGTCCTCGCCGACCAGCTTTTCGTCCTGCGATTTCAGCGCGGCGTGCAGGATCGTCCCCGCAATGAAATAGGCGCCGATGCTGATGTAGATGCCGCGGAAGATATACTCGGGCAGTTTTTCGAGCTTGAACAATTCAACAAAATTCTCGAGTTGCTGGCTGAAGACCACGTCCGCCGAAGCCAGCAGGGAGGCAAAGACCGCCACCACGGGCAGGGCGATCAGCAGCCCGCGCAGGATCGGCCAGATGAGCAGGGATTTCTTCACCTCCCCGCTTTCGGCCTGGAGCTTGCGCGCCTCTGCGCCAAACGCGAGGGGCTGGGAGATCATGCTGGCGACCAGGCTCATGCCGTTCTTGAAATAATCCGCCAGGCCATATTCGATCCAGCGCCCGCTGAGATAGTTCAGAACGAAGACGAGCATTGCGAACAGGGTCAGGGAATAGGCCAGGAAGGTGGTCATCGGCTCCTGGCGCAGGAAGGAGATGACCACAAAGAAGGCGAACGGTGCGGCCAGCCACAAGCTGCGGGACGCGGGGCGGATGCCGTTGGACAGGAGCAGGTACAACCCGACGGCCATGCACAGGATCGCAAAAATGGCAAAATTGACGCCCGCAGGCTTCTTCCAAAACAGGAAATCGAAGATCCAGCCCAGCGCAAAGGCCGCGATCCACAAACGATTGGGATGTCTATTCATGACAACACTCCTCGAAGGATTTCGGACAGGATAGTCCTGCCTGGCTTGCGGAGACTCTCAAAAGGTATCAAAAATGGGCTGGTTTCAATCCAGCGACAGCACGTGCGCTCACCGAAGATTTGCACTCGTTGGCGGCTGGGAGTGAGCTATTCCCTGCAATAATACACGACATTCCCAGGAGTGCGCACCCGCGCCAGACCATAGATGGTTTTGTAATGATAGCCTGACAATTCTCCCTGCGCATCCTGCAACGCCCGTTCCGCAAGCCAGTCGGAGCCGTGGAAGGCGCGCCAGTCGGTTTGCGCCTCTGCTTCGAGGGCGGCCCGCTGACAGACGAGGGCAGCCCCCACCCCTTCCCTGATTTCGGTCGGCAGGGACGGCGAGAGGAATTCATCCGCCAGGGCGGGAACGGCGTCGGAGGAAAGGGAGGCCAGGTGTGAGACATTGAAGTGCCTGCCCTGCACGGCGCGCCAGACATTATGGTGAACGATGGCCCCGTCCACGTTCATCAGGCTGATGGTCAGGGCAAAGCCAAGCGAAGCCAGGACAGCCGCAAAGGCAAAGTGGCGCTGGCGATCCATGATTTCCAGCACGAGCACCGCGAGGAGCAAAATTCCCAGCCAGATCATGAACACGCGCGGATACAGGCGCAGGCGCGAGTACCCGTGCCAGTCGATGGCCAGCATCAGACGCTGGTAGGCCGAGAAGAGCATGACAAGTACCAGGCCGACGATGCCCAGATTGAGGCCCGAGTAGATGCGCTTCTGTCTGCCATCTTCGCGGCGGGTGAGGGCGCTCAGCCCGAGGATCAGGATCAGGCTGAAGAAAGCCACCGTCACCAGTTCGTTGAATCCGCGGCGGGCATAGGATGAGTAGGTGTATCCCGCCACACCGATATTCGCATCCCCGCCGAAGAAATAGCGAAACTGGATCGCCACGAAGAACCCGAAGAGCAGGATGACGCTACCCAGCACAATGGAAGCCTCGGTAAAACCAAGCCGCAACTTGATGGGGCTGGTCTCGGAAAGCAAATCCTTGTCGGTGGAATGGGTGGCCATCAGAAAGAAAATGCCAATAAAACTATACGCATACATGACGATCAAAACCAGGCGATCTAAATTGTCCGTCAGGCCGTCAAAATCGATGAGAAGGAAAAAATCCTCCAGCTTTTGGGCAAAGACCAGGTCCGCTGAAGCCAGCAGGGTAGCGAAAATCGCCAGGATTGGCAGGGCAATTAACAATCCGCGCAGGATGGCAGCCACAGGGATGCCCCTCCTCGAAGCATCCTGCCCTTCCCGCTCTTTGCGAAGCTGGATGAAATATTCCACTGGAAGCATCAACAAGCCAGTCAGAATCTTCATCCCCCCTTTCAGGTAGTCCAGCAGGCCATATTGCATCCAGCGCCCGCCCCGCCAGGTGTTGACCAGCAGCACAAACGGAAAGAGGCTGAACGCAAAGGCTAGAAATATAGATAACGGCTCCCGCCGCAGGAGGGTCATTGCCGTAAAAAAAATAACAGGCAGGAGCAGCCACAGGCTCGCGCGGGCGGGGCGCAATCCCAGGGAGAGGAGCAGCCAGGTTGCACCGCCCAGGAAAAGGGCCAAAAAGACGGCATAGTTAACTCCAACGGGGTGGCCCCAGAACAGAAAATCAGCAGCCCAGCCCAGCAGGAGGGCGATCATCCACAAACGGTTGGGGGCTTTTTCCATGCAGGGGTCACTTTCCATTTTGAGAATTCCCAAGTCGAAGGCTGCGTCCACGTCAGCGGGTACGTCAAAATTATAAGGGGGCAAAATTACAGGTACATTAGAGTTTAATCTACCTATTGACATCCGATTTGAAATATGACATACTACCTTCATTCTTCAGGGGAACAAACAATTCGACCGCCATCCTATGAAAGGAGGAGGTGATGTCAACTATGGATAGTAGTAGTAACCCCAGCGCTGTGGCATCCCTCCTCAAGTAGGCTAGGAAGCCACAGCGCCCCACGAGTGCCGTCCGAAAGGACGGCACTCTGGTTTACAGGGTATGTTGGTCCTATCCCGTCCCAATCTCCGGCCCGCCCGCTTGCCTTTCCCTCCCAATGCCCATATAATGGGTCGAATGCAGATCAAGGAAATATCCCTCCATCTTCAAAACACCCTGCGCTGGTTCCTGCCTCTGGCGGCGATTGCCGCACTGGCGGCCTGGTTCTACATCGCCCCGCCCGGCCTGCTCGGAAAAGCGGATGCCATCGGCTATGCCGTCTGCCATCGCATCGATGAGCGCTCCTTCCAAATCCTGGGGCGGCAGCTTCCGCTGTGCGCGCGCTGCACGGGTGAGTTCAACGCCGCGGCCATTGCGTTGATCTTCCAGGGTTTCGCCAGCCGCAGGCGCACCCAAATGCCCAAAGGCGGAATGATTGCAGTGCTGGCGGCTTTCTTTCTGGCCTTCGGCGTCGACGGGGCCAACTCCTACCTGTACCTGCTCAAGCAGACTTCCCCGGGCATCCTGGATGCCATCCCGAACCTGTACGTTCCCAACAACACCCTGCGCCTGTTCACCGGCAGCGGCATGGGCATCGCATTGGGAGCTGTGTTGTATCCCGTTGTCCAGCAGACCCTCTGGCGGCAGATCGACGAGCGCCCTGCCCTGGAGTGGAAATCCTTTGGCATCCTGACGGGCATCGTCCTGGCGGTGGATTTGCTGGTGTTGACCGACAGCCTGGTCGTGCTCTATCCCGTCGCCATCCTGAGCGCGCTGGGCACGCTGGGCCTGCTGACCATGGTCTTTACGATCCTATGGATGATCATCATGCGGCAGGAGAATTCCTTCGACCATGCGGGACAGCTTTGGCTGCCCGCCTCGGCAGGCCTGACCCTGGCCCTGCTGCTCATCCTGGGCATCGACCTGTTCCGCTACCAGCTCACAGGCACCTGGAGCGGTTTTCCCGGAATCGGATAGGAGGCATTCATGGAAATGTTGCTCGGCATCTTTTCGGCCTTCGGGCTTTCGGCCAGCGCGGGACTTAACGCCTACATCCCGCTGCTGATCGTGGGCGTGCTGGCGCACTACACCGACCTGATCGAACTGCAAAAACCCTGGGATACCTTGTCCAATCCCTGGATCCTGATCCTGCTGGGCGTACTGCTGATCATCGAAATGCTGGCCGACAAGGTGCCCGCCGTCAACCACATCAACGACGCCATCCAGACTTTCGTGCGCCCCGCGGCGGGAGCGATTGCCTTCGCCGCCTCGGCCAACGTCATCACCGACATGCACCCCGCCGTGGCGCTGGCCTGCGGATTGCTCGTGGCGGGCGGAGTCCACGCCACCAAGGCGCTGGCGGTGCGTCCCGCCGTGACCGCCACCACGGGCGGAGCGGGCAACGTGCCCGTCAGCATCATCGAGGACATCATCTCGACAGTGGTTTCCTTTCTGTCGATCCTGCTGCCCATCCTGGTCGGCACCCTGGCGGTGGTCGCACTGGCCATGTTGATCTGGTGGTTGTGGCGGCGCATGAACAAGGCCCCCGCCTGAGGAAAAAACATGAGCGACTCCCTGCCCCCTGTTGAACCTGCAAAGAACAACACCCAGCGCATCCTGCTGATCGTCGGTGGCCTGATCCTGTTGTGCTGCCTGTGCTGCGGCGCCCTGCTGCTGGGCCAGTATCTTTTGGAGAATTCAGGAATTACTCTTGTGTAACCAACTTGACGTATAATTGCGGCAAGTTTGCCAAAGCCATTTTCAGTCAAAAAAGGAGAAGAGAAAATGAATGACCCCATGGGAACCCCAATGATGGATGCCCCGAAGAAGAGCAACACCCCCCTGATCATCGGGATCGTTGCCGTTGTCCTGCTGTGCTGCTGCTGCGTCGTGGTCGCTGGCGGCTGGTTCTTCGGCGACAGCATCGTCCAGAGCATGGGCATCTACTAGCCCGCGCTGTAAGAAACAAAAAATCTCCGGCTAGCCCGGAGATTTTTGATTCTGAAACCAGTCCTGCAAATCCGCCAGGCCCTGCCTCGCCGCGTAACGCAAATCGTCGCTCAACTCCGCCGCGGCAAATTCGTCTTCATCCAGCACGGTCTGGGTTCCGTCGGCGCTGACCCACAGGTCGAGGAACAAGTCCACATACTCGACGCGGCCATCCATCCACGTGGCGGGCCGGGTGATGTTGCAATACCAGCCTTTCAACGCGCCATCGTCGCGGTCATAGATCGCAAAGATGTTGTACCAGCGCGCCGAATAATACGTCTCCACGAAGCGGTCGCCGCGTTTGAGGGTCGTGTCCATGAAGGGACGGTCATCGCGGTCGAAGAGCGCCTCCACTTTCAACCAGTCCTCGCCGCGTTCGAGCACGTCGCCTTCGTAACGCCACATCTCCTGCCCCTGCGGATTCAACTTCAAGACCTGCACGCGCTCGCTCATGATAGACACTCCACGTCAAAGGTGACCGAGAGCGACTCGCCGACCCTGGGCGCGTCCTTCAAGTGGATGAAAAGCCCGCCGCGCAGCTCGACCTTGAACTGCTCCCGTTGAAAGACCACATCCTCCACCGTAGTCGTCACCGTTAAAAGGCCCGCGTCTGATGGCTTAAGCAGCAGCGCCACCCGCTCCCCCACCGCATGGGAATGTCCGCATGAAACAGAAACCTGGCCCAAGCCCGTCTCAACCTGCCACATTCCGACCTTCGACCTTCGACCCTTCGATGAACTCAGGGCATCGCCTTTGACCTGCCCCTCCA
>JBMOMS010000020.1:0-5235 GCA_049324895.1 Chloroflexota bacterium | reverse complement strand
CCCACCGCATGGGAATGTCCGCATGAAACAGAAACCTGGCCCAAGCCCGTCTCAACCTGCCACATTCCGACCTTCGACCTTCGACCCTTCGATGAACTCAGGGCATCGCCTTTGACCTGCCCCTCCACCACATTCCCCACCTTCAAAAACCTCGCCGCCCACGCCGAACCTGGATGCGACCAGACCTCGGCGGGCGTGCCCTCGCGCAGGATGCGGCCCTCGTGCAGCAGCAGGATGCGATCCGCGATGGTGAAGGCTTCCTCCTGGTCGTGGGTGACGTACACCGCTGGGATGCGTGTCTCGTGCAGGATGTGACGCAGTTCGTCCAGCACTTCATCTTTCAAGGCGCGGTCGAGGGAACTGAGCGGCTCGTCGAACATCAACAGCCGCGGACGGATGGCCAGCGCCCGCGCCACGGCCACGCGCTGCTGTTCCCCGCCCGATAACTCGGTCACTCTGCGGTGCGCAAAACCCGTCAGATTGACCAGCTCGAGAACTTCGGAGACTCGCACCTGAATTTCGTCTTTGGATTGATTGCGCATCTTCAACCCAAAGGCCGCGTTATCAAAAACTGTCAGATGCGGAAAAAGCGCATAGTCCTGGAAGACCAGCCCAAAGTCGCGCAGGTGGGATGGGGTCTGGGCCAGGTCGAGGCCGTCGAAGGAGATCGTCCCCAGTTCGGGCGATTCCAATCCAGCAATCATCCGCAGCAGGGTGGACTTTCCACTGCCCGACGCGCCCAACAGGCAAACCGTCTCGCCTTCCGCGACGGTGAAGGAGACATCGGTCAACAAAGGCTGGCCTTCGTAAGTTTTCGAGAGATTGCGAAGTTCGAGCATCAAAATTCTCCCGCGCCTGGCAGGCGCAGTTTCTCAATGGATAGGATGCCGAGCAGGGTGACGCCCATCAAAATGGTGGACATGGCCATGGCCTGACCGTAGTTGAGTCCGCCTGGCTGGGCGAGGAAGCGGGCAATGGCGACAGGCAGGGTCGGGAAGTCGGGGCGGGCCAGCAGGGTGGCCGCGCCAAATTCGCCCAACGAGACGGTGAAGGCGAAAGTGGCCGCCGAGAGGATCGCGCGCGACAGGATCGGCCAGTCCACGTTCTGCCAGACGCGCCAGGGCGAGGCTCCCAGCGTGGCGGCGGCGTGGCGCAGGCGTTCGGGGATGGCGGCGATGGCAGGCTGGAGGGCGCGAACGACGAAGGGTAAAGCAATAATGGTGTGCGCGAGAGGAATTACAAGAGGTGAAGAAAGAAGAAAGACGAAAGAAGGTTGGTTGAAAGTCACGATGAATCCGAGACCCAGGGTGACGGCGGATGCGCCGAGGGGCAGCATCAGCAGCGGGTCGAGAATCCTCTCGATGCGGCCAGGGCGGGCCAGGGCGGAGGCCAGTGGAAAGCCGAGCGCCAGGGATAGCAGTACCGTTGCGCCCGCATACGTCAACGAATTACGCGCCGCATCCACGGGCGGAACGTAGAAGATCGAGCCGCGGCGGTTGACGAAGAGTTCGCTGTAGTAGGACGTGGTCAGGCCATATTGGACTTCGCCGCGCTGGCCGCGATCCGCTTCGAGGCGGGTCAGGGAGCGGATGGGCAGGGCGAGCAGGGGAAGAACGAAGAAAGAGGAAAGAAGAAAGATGAAAGATGCGGTGTAGATTTTTTCGAGCATAGTCTTGGGTCGGCGGGCGGTAGAGGGGCGCGGCGCAGTCGGGACGAGCATCCGCGCGGAGAGGCGGCTGTAGAGAATGGAAAAGGCCAGCGTACACAACAATTGAATGAATGAAAGCAAAGCCGCTAGCGGCAGGTTGAGCAGGTGTAGGGCCTGGACGTAAATCTCCACTTCGAGGGTGGCGAACTTCGCTCCGCCCAGTAACAGGATCACGCCGAAGCTGGTGAAGTCGAACAGGAAGACCAGCAGTCCCGCAGCCAGGATGGGAGCGCGCAGGAGCGGCAGGGTCACGTTCCGCCAGACCTGCCAGGGTTTGGCCCCCAGCGTGCGAGCGGCGGCTTCGAGGCGCGGGTCGAGCTGGGTCAACGCGTTACCAACGATGCGGATGATGATGGTGGTGTTGTAGAAAACGTGGGCGAGGAGGATGAGGGTAAAAGGTTGAGGGTTGAGAGTTGAAAGTTGCAGGAAGGACAACCAGCCGCGATTGCCAAACAATGCATTGAAACTCGAAGCCACCACCACCGTCGGCAGCATGAATGGGATGGCGGTCATGGCGCGCAGCAGGGATTTTCCACGGAAGTCGAAGCGGGCGAAGAGATACGCGGCGGGCAGGCCAAGCAGGAAGGTCAGTAATGTGGAGAGAAAAGCCTGGTAAAAGGTGAAGGATAAAACGCGGGAAGTGAGCAGGAAATTATCAGAGGTCAGGACGGAGGAATCCAGCGTCAGGCCAAGGATGCGCGCAAGGGGATGGAAAAAGAACAGCGCAAGAAAGAGGACGGCGGGCAGGGAGCGAAGTTTCATATTGGGAAACGTCATTGCGAGGAGCGTTCTTTGCGACGAAGCAATCTCATAGAATTTGGAAATTGCTTTGTCGCCTGCTCCTCGCAATGACATTAGGTTATCGAATAACCGTCTCTGTCCACGCGTTGATCCACGTCTCGCGGTGGGCGGCGATGGAAGCGGGATCGAGCGAGGTGGAGGCGGAGGCGGTATCGGCGTATTGGATGAAGGCCTCGGGCAGGGTCGCCTGCGTGTTGACGGGCAGGACGAACATCTGCATCGGCACGTCGTTCTGGAAGTCGACGCCCAGCATGAAGTCCACAAACTTCTGCGCCAGGTCGGCGCGCGGAGTCCCCTTGAGGATGCCGACAAACTCGATTTGGCGGAAGCAGGTGTCGGGGCCGAGGATCGAGGCGGTCGGGGCTTCGTCCACGGGCGGGTCGGCGAAGATCACCTCCGCGGCGGGGCTGGTCGCGTACGAGACCGCCATCGGCTGCGGCCCCTTCCCAGACGAGGCGCTGAAGTTGGTGTAGTAGGCCGTCTCCCAGCCATCCACCACCACCACGCCGTTATCGCGCAGTTGTCCCCAATAAGCCAGATAGCCCGTCTCTCCAAAGTGCTGGACGGTGGCGAGTAGAAACGCCAGCCCAGGCGACGACGTGGCAGGATTCTCGACCACGAGCAGATCCTTGTACTCGGGCAGGGTCAGGTCTTCGAGGCTTTGCGGCACGGCCAGTCCGTTGTCGGCGAAGTACGCCTTGTCGTAGTTGATGCACACGTCGCCGTAATCGACGGGCAGGGCGCGGTGTTGCGGGTCGAGCTGGAACTCGGCGGGAATGTCGGCCAGCGCGGGCGAGGCATAGGCTTCGAAGAGGTCAGCCTCCAGCGCGCGCGACAGGAAGGTGTTGTCCACGCCGAAGAACACGTCCGCCAACGGCGCGTCCTTCGAGAGGATGGCCTTGTTGAGCGCCGCGCCCGTGTCCCCGCTCGGCAGGAAGACCAGCTTGACATTGTTGGCCTGTTCGAACTTCGCAACCACCTCTTCGCTGACGGCGAACGAGTCATGGGTCATGATGGTGAGCGTTACGGGGCCAGCAGGGGTGGAAGGCGCGCAGGCGGACAGGAGGAGAACGAAAGAGGAAAGAAGTAAGAGAAGTTTTTTCATGGGTTACCTTTCTTGGGAAGCGCGGCGGTGGACGATGAGCAGCAGGCCCGAGCGGATCTGGACGGTCGCCGTCTCGCCCATTAGTTCATTGCTGATGCCGCGTGTTTTGTCTGGATACAGAGTCTCATCGGATAGCGGCCAGCGCAGCCCCTCCGTGCGGACGCCTTCGACGGGTGCGCCCCACGGGATGAGCGAGACCACATCCCCGCTTCGCCCCTGGACTTGGGCCTGGCTCCGGCAAAAGAAGGTTTCCTCAACCCCATCATCCAGTCGAAGGTCGAAGGTCGAAAGTCGAACGTTGGAGAGCAGGGCGAGGTTGCCGAGGGTTTGGTCGAGGCGGCCGCCGAGAGCGCCGACGATGATGATCTGGTCTGGATTCATATCCACGGCGTGTTGGATAGCGAGTTCAAGGTCGGTCTCGTTCTTGTCGCGCGGGAACTGGATGACTTGCGTGCCTTGCTCGGTCAAAGGCGATGCCCTGAGTTCATCGAAGGGTCGAAGGTCGAAGGTCAGGGAGTCGAGGTCGCCGATGATGACGTTGGGATTGCGTCCCAGCGCCAGGGCGTGACGCGTCCCGCCATCTGCGGCGAGGATGAAGTCATCGGGGCGGACGAGCGCGCGGGCAGCGTCGAGGTCGGGCAGGTGGCCGTTGGCAAAGATCAAGATTCGGTGCATTGTTGAAACCTTTGGCCCCCTCCGCCCTGGCGGGCACCTCCCCCATTTTCGCCTAAAGTTCGGCGAAAATGGGGGAGGATGGGTGGGGGTCGAGACAAAAAACCATCCTCCGAGCGGAGGATGGTTGACGAGTCAAGAGAGTCCCTCCGCTGGCATAATCCAGATCAGGTGATGCGGGTCGAGCGCGGTACGCTCCTCTCAGCCTGTGACGCAGGCTCCCCGTTCGATTGTGATGTGAGTATAGGACTGGGGTGCGGGAATGTCAAGTCAAAAATACATCGGTGGTCGAGTAGGGCAGGTGTTCTTCCTGCCCGTATCGAGACCAACAGTAAATAGAAAATCTTCTCTTTCCGGGCAATGTGGTCTCGATACGCTCCTCACTTCGTTCGGAGCTACTCGACCACCTTTTGAAACCGTCAACTCCTGTATAATATCCGCATGACTGAGCGCAACTTCGACAAAGCCGCCTTGCGCGGAGAACCGTCCTATGTATGGAGAGCGGGGCAGCAGCGCCGCCTGGAGATGATTGTCCGCGCCGCAGGGGAGCGCATCCGCGGACAGGTGCTGGAGAACGGCTGCGGCGTGGGCATGTACGTGGAGAAGCTGACGGGGTTGGGCGCGCAGGTAGTCGGCCTGGAATACGACTTCGAGCGCACCGTCGAGGCGCACCAGCGCTCGGCGCACATCGTCAACGCGGCGGGAGAATTCGTCCCATTGCCCGCCTCGACCTTCGACCTGATCCTCAGCCACGAGGTGATCGAACACGTCCAGGATGACCGCGCCGCCGTGCGCGAGATGGTAAGGATTCTTAAGGCGGGCGGCCGCGCCGTGATCTTCTGCCCGAACCGCGGCTATCCCTACGAGACACATGGAATTTACTGGCAGGGAAAATATCATTTCGGCAACAAGCTGTTCGTGAATTACCTGCCGCGCGTCTGGCGCGACA
>JBMOMS010000019.1:0-3983 GCA_049324895.1 Chloroflexota bacterium | reverse complement strand
CGCAGTTGCGGCGGCTGGTGCTCGACGAGGAAGGTCAGGGCTTCGTCCACTGCTTTGGAGTCGAGCAGGTGGTAATCGTCGAGGACGAGAATCAAATTATCAGGCAGGGCTGAAATTTCGTTGAGCAGGGAAGTCAGCAGCGTTTCGACAGGCGGCGGTTGCGGCGTTTGCAGCGCGGCAAGCAGATTCTCGTCCAAGGCTGGCTGGACGGTCTGTAATGCAGCGATGACATACGTGAGGAAACGGGAGAGGTCGCTGTCGGATTCGTCCAGCGAGAGCCATGCAACGGGTCGCCCACAATCAGCAATCCAGGCGCTCAGCAGCGTGGTCTTGCCAAATCCCGCCGAGGCGGAGATGATGGTCAACTTCGAACCCGCATTCATCCGTTCGACCAGGCGGGGGCGCAGGACCGCGTTGGGTCGGGTTGGGGGGATGTACAGTTTCGTCGCCAGGATCGGAGCGGGCATGGATCAAGTATACAGCACATCTCCAAAATTCAAAAAGCGGCAGCAGTCTGGCGGGGAGGGCGTTATAATGGGCCACTGGACGAAAAAACTGCTCCGTTTTGCAGGGCAGCAGCACAACAGCCAGGAGATTCGAGAGATCGTATGAGCAAAATTGTTTACATTGGCACGGATGGCGGCGCGACCACGTCCAAAGTGGGCGGGGTCTGGAGCGACGGCTCGACCATCTCGACGAAATTATTGCAAGCCTCCACCAATTCGAAACTGGGACCGGACGCAGTGGTGCGCAGTTGGGTGGAGGCCATCCATTCCTACCTGGCGCAGCATGGCCTGACCTGGGACCAGGTCAATGGGGTGGGGCTGGCCGTCCCGGGTCCGTTCCAGCGCTATGGCGTGTTCGACCACTCGGCCAACCTGCCCGACGACTTCACCGGCTTCGACGTGCATAGCGCCTACAGCAGCGCCATCGCCGAACGCGCGGGGCGCGCCATCCCGTTGACCGTCGGCAACGACGGCGACATGGGCGGCGTGGCCGAAGCCCAACATGCGCGCGGCAACAGCCAGGGCACGGTGCTGATGCTGGCGCCCGGCTCGGGCCTGGGATGCGCCTACGTCGACCGTCACGGCTTTGCCCTGGACGGCGACACCCTGGCGGGGATGGAAGGCGGCCACATGCCTGCGGCGCTGCACCTGCTGGGCGCCAAGCCGTATCCCTGCGGCTGCGGGCGCACCTGGGGCTGCATCGAAGTCTATACCTGCCTGTCTGGCCTGCCCTACCTGTTGGCCGAAAAGCTGGAGCAGTATCCCGACCACGAGCTGGCCAAGTCGCCGTTGAGCATGAAGGAACGCGCCTTCAGCCTGCGCGGACTGGCCCAGCGCGGCGACCCGCTCGCCACGGAGTTGTTCGACTTCCAGGCCAAGGCCCTCGGCCTGCACCTGGCCAACCTGGCGATGGCGCTCGACCCGAAATTCGTGGTCATCGGTGGCGGCCTGATGGACCCCGAGGCCACCACCACCGCCTTCCGCGAGCGCTACCTGGGCATCGTCCGCGCCACGGCACGCGAGTACCTGTGGCCCTATCAGCGCGATGCGATCAGCATCGTCCCCGCGGCGCTGGGCGACCTGTCCCAGGCCATCGGCGCGGCCCTGTCGGCCCTGTACCGCGACAGGAAATAATCCCGCAGAACGCAACAGTCCCCAGAAGCCTCTGGGGACTGTTTTTATATCGCCCTGAGCGAAGTCGAAGGGCGAATGATATGGAGTCCGCAAGCTCTGCTTGCGGATTTGCTATTCTCCCAGCGCCGCGTCCATCAACTGCTGCACGCGCGCGACCATGCTGGACGGGTCGGGGTGCAGGCCTTCGACCAGCAGGGCGCTGTCGTAGACCTGCTCGATGATGATGCCGCCCAACGCGGAGGCCGCATCCAGTTTGAGCAGCTTCTTGAGGATGGGGTGGGAGGGGTTCAACTCCAGGATCTTCTTCGCAGCTTCGTATTCCTGGCCGAGATACTTGTACACGCGCTGTAACTCGGGATTCATGGCCCCGTCCACATCCGCCAGGCGGGCGACGGATTGCGACAGGCGGGTGCTGGCGCGGACGTCGGCCACGCGCTCGCCGAGGGCCTGCTTGAAGCGCTCGATCAGCCCGTTGAAGTCCGCCTCGGGGATCTTCTCCGCCTCGGCCTGCTCCTGTTCCTTTTGGGGAATCTCCGCCTGGGCCACGTTCTTGAGTTCGTAGTCCTTGTACTTGCGCAGGCCCATCAGCATGAACGAATCCATCGGCTCGGTCAGCAGCAGCACCTCCAGGCCCTGCCCGTGGAAGTAATCGAGGTGCGGACTGCGCAGCACGGATTTGGGATCCTCGCCGACGATGTAGTAGATCACCTTCTGGTCGGGTTTCATGCGCCCGACGTAATCCTCCAGCGAGGACCAAGCCTCGGGCGTCTGATTCGTCTTGAAGCGCAGCAACGGGTGGATGCTGTCCTCGCCCATCGGGTTGGCGGCGATGCCCTGCTTGAGGTAGCCGCCGAATTCCTGCCAGAAGGCGTTGTATTTTTCGGCGTCGTTTTTGGCGAGGGCTTCCAGTTCCTTCATGACCTGGCCCGTGACGACCTTCTTCAGCCTGGGCATCAGGCCGACCGATTGCACGGTCTCGCGCGAGACGTTGAGCGGCAGGTCCTCCGAATCCACCACGCCCTGCACGAAGCGCAGGTATTCGGGCAGCAGGTCCTTGTTGTACTCATCGATCAGGATGTTGCGCGAGTACAGCTTGAGGCCGTCCTCCTTGCGCAGGGAGAACATGCCGCGCTCGCCCTTTCCAGGCACGTACAGCAGCGCGTACAACTGCACGGGCGCATCGGTCGAGACGTGGACGCGCAGCAGCGGGTCTTCGAAGTCCAGCGTTAACTGGTGGTAGAAATCCTTGTACTGCTCCTCGCTGACTTCCTGTTTGGAGGTGCGCCACAGCGGGGTCTGTTTGTTGACCTGCTTTTCGTCCGCGCCGACGTAGATGGGGAAGCCGATGTAGTCCGAGTGTTTGTGGATGATGTTCTTGATGCGGTATTCCTCGGCGAACTCGGCTGCATCCTCCTTGAGCTTGATCTCGACCCTCGTGCCGCGCTCGGTCATCTCGGCCGCGCTGACCTGGTAGTTGTCCTCGCCCGTGGCGAACCAGGTCACGGCCTTGGCGCGCGGCTTGTACGAGCGCGAGGTGACCCGCACCGATTCCGCCACCATGAAGACCGAGTAGAAGCCCACGCCGAACTGCCCGATGACCTGGGCGAAGTCCGCTTTTTTATCCTTCGTGGCTTCGATGAACTTGCGCGCGCCCGACTGGGCAATCGTCCCCAGGTTCTCGATGACCTCGTCGCGGGTCATGCCGATGCCTGTGTCCTGGATGGTCAGGGTGCGGGACTCCTTGTCCACGTGGATGCGGATGGCCAGTTCGGCCTCGGGGTCGAGCACGTCGTGGTTGGTCAGCATCTCGAAGCGAATGCGGTTGAGGGCATCCGAGGCGTTCGAGAGTAGTTCGCGCAGAAAGACCTCGCGGTCCTTGTACAGCGAGTGGATCAGGATGTTAAGCAGCTGTTTGGTCTCGGCCTTGAACGAATAGGACTGGGCCTCGTCGCGGGCGGGAGTGGTGGGTTCGGTCATGGTTCCTCCTGAACAAAAAATGCTTCGACGATCCCGAAGCAGGTGGGAAATCAGGATCGTCGCATGGGTGTCCTGTTTTCGGGGCCTATTTTAACGCAGACGCAAGGGGAAAAATGTTAGAGAAACGTCAAAGTTTTGCGGGCGGAAAATCCATGCGCACCGTGAAAAAAGCACCCCGGAAGGGGGCTTCCGGGGCGCTTGGGGTGAGACGGTTTCTGAGGACTTGGAAATACGGGCGCTCACCGTCATTTTATCTGCAAGAAACAGGGGCGCTGCGGTACAATGGCGTCAGCATGATGGCGATAGCCCGTACAAAGCAATGGAGGCGTTGACCTTTGCGTAAGGTCCCCCCGATGAGGACTATGG
>JBMOMS010000018.1:0-30188 GCA_049324895.1 Chloroflexota bacterium | reverse complement strand
TTACGGGATACGAGTTACGGGTTACGGAATCCTGTAACGTGTAACTCGTATCTTGTGCCGAGTATTCATCCGCAATTCTTCGCGCCAGTCTCGCAGCGGTCTCGTTGAGTTCGAGGACGCGATCCTGTAAACCGTATTCCTTCATGGTGATGCGGTTGGAGCGGAAGGTGTCGGTTTCGAGCACATCCACGCCGACTTCGAGGAAGGAGCGGTGGACTTTTTCCACGGCTTCGGGGTGCGAGATGACGAGGTAGTCGTTGCATCCGTTGTACTGCTCGCCGCCGAAATGTTTGGCGGTCAGGTTTTGCAGTTGCAGGCTGGTGCCCATCGCGCCGTCGAAGACGAGCACTTTCTTTGCGAGGGCGTCGAGGTAGCGGCGGTTGGTGTAGGTTCTTTGGGTCATTAATTTCTCCTGATTTACTTTCGAAATTCTATGAAGACAGCCAATAAATCTTTTCTATTTCATTTTCTCGCGGGATTTGAATTTGTAGTCGTTCACCAGTATTGACGCTTTGAATATTGAGAATGAAATCTTGTTTATGGTCTTTCGGGTCTGAATTTGACATCGTTAAGTAGACAAAATATTTGCTGTCCGCAGACCAAACGGTTTGATAATTCCACACATAAAACGTTGACACTTTATCATAGGCCTCAAGCCCTTGCACATGTTGAATATGAGTTGAAGTGTCTTTGTCCAAATCAATCAAATATAAATCGTACGAATTTGTCGTACATAGCAGCATTTTTTCATTTGGCGACCAGTCACAATCATATCCGTAATTGCTGGGGGTTAGCGACGATACTTGAGCCACGCCCCCTGTTTCAATGTTCAATATAGAAATACTGGTTTGACGATTATTTGTAACATTGAACAAGACCCATTGCCCATCTTGCGACCAACGATAATTAAAAGAATTTCCTATAACTTTAATTGGCTCCAGGCTTTTATCTTCAGTGTTAAAAAGATAAACACTGTTCGTCCCAGAGGGTGTTAGAAGCACATGTTGTCCATCTGGAGACCAACTCCAAAACTTACCTTCGATAAACCATTTGAAATCAACGGATGGAAAATCAGTTAATAGTTCTGTTATTTTCCTGTCCACAAGTGAATATTGCAAAAGGCGCATATGCTCGCCGATTGAATACTCCGAAAGTTGAATATCTATCAGGAATAACTTTAGGCTGTCAAGCGACCAATAAGCGGTAAGGAATCTGTGAGACGGTAATTCATTGATTTCTTGAATGCCCTTGGTTTCAGTGTCAACGATAACAACTTTTCCCGCTTTATAGAATGCGATATGTTTTTCGTCAGGTGAAAACCCTAAAATCTCATATTTCTGGTATTCATGCTCACCAGTCGATGCTATAAAACGTTCAAGGCTTGTTCCATCCAGATTTATTCGGAGCCCTTCTTGTTTTTGAGGGGTCTCACTTATAGAAGAACTGTTAGTGATGTAAATATATTTTTTCGAAATTAAGATGCTTTCAACGCCATCTGTCGTAAATATCGAAGAAATAGTCTGACTCTGCATATCAATTGAATAAATAGTTTCGTGATCTGAATAGATTAGAGTTCCTTCGGGGTGAATCGGCTCTGGCGTATTGGTTGGACTTGGCGTCACCGTCGCAGTTGGCGTTTGGGATGGCGCAGGTGTTGCAGTTGGGGACGGGACAGCCGTCAACGGCGCGCAGCTTGAGGTGAGCGCGACGGTAATCAATAAAAAGAGTTTCAGGGCGGATTGCGTAGTGTGTTTGTTCATGGTTTGCCTCCAGAATGAAGACAGATAATTCTGCGAAAGAGTTCCATGGCTGTTTCGGCGGGCTAAAGCCCTGCCTCAGTTCGTGGAAGTCCGCTCAAGCGGACTTACTGTGCCAGCCCGAAGGGCTTCCATGTTCTGAGCAAGGGATTTATCCCGATGCGATCCGATACGAGCATTGCCATCATATTTCAATCGCCTCCGCCTCATCCAGCACGGATCTAGTGGTCTGTTCAGTAAGTAATTTAACATAGTCGTTGCATATTTACGAGAGAAAATCATTATGACTATGTTAAATTACTTTTCAAACGCGCCACTAGCCCAGGCGGTCACGTCAGCGCAGTACTTCTCGACATTCTCCGTGCGGACATCCAGAATTGTCTTCGTTCACAGTTTTTTCTTTTCGAGGGTGTCGAGGCAGCGGCGGTTGGTGTAGGTTCGTTGAGTCATGTTTATATCTTTCGCAAGTTATTTCACCACAGATAAACACGGATGAATAGGATTACGAAAAAAGATGCGGCGCGTGTTGTTTGATTTGTTGGCCAAGGTCGGAGGCGCGCCAATTGGGCGAGAAAAATGAAAGCGGAATAAAAGTCTCCTTAAACATGTTTGGCAGCCAGGTTTTCTTTCTCATCGAATAATCGGATGCGAACAATCCCCAACTTTTATAAGTGCCATCCCATTTGGCGCCAATGCGAATCATAGAATCCCACTTGACATTAACAACATAATCCAAAATGTTATATTCCATTCCTTTCTCCGAGATGATAATGGTTTCGAAATAACCTCGATGGAAACACCGACACATTCCGTAAAAACTAATAAAAAATATCACAGGGGATGTAATTCGATAGGATACATCAAGCGCGTTCGTAAACCAACTTTCAAAAGTTGCATATGCAGGCAGTATTAAAAATGTCAAAAAGAATATGCCTAAAATTGTATAAATCAATTTTTGTCGATTGGCCGCAAAATATTGTTTGGTCATGGTTTCTCCTGATGCGCGATGGCAGGGTATGCCATCATATTTTTTTCTTTTCGAGGGCGTCGAGATAGCGGCGGTTGGTGTAAGTTCTTTGAGTCATTAAATACTCCTAAATATTTCGAGATATGTTATTGACCTAATTCGTATTTGTAGAGTTTGTTGTCAGCGACCATCCATAGGTTGTGGTTGTTATCTTCAATCACTGGGCTGGGATAAGTGGTGAACAAACACCACTCGCCGATTTTTGGATTGAGTCGAATAGTTCCTATCCCCGCCCAAAACCAAAACATCCCATCGGAACTTTCATTCAATCCGTAGGGTATTGACCTTTTAAAACCTCCGTATCCACTGCCTCCAAATCCTTTATCGGCGAACCCGTATATGAAAATGGGAGGTTGAATGATGCGATACCATTCAGGTCTTGTGGATGCAGGATTGTTGAGCCATCCTTCGGTACTGACCCAGAGACGGTCATTACTATCCAAGAATAATGGGGATTCGGCAGGTATGGCTAAATTTGAAAAATCTACATTTTCTCCAATGTATGAAAATGTGCCTTGATAAGGTTGGAGTTCTCCCGTTGCAGGGTAATATCTTGATAAGATAGTCTTACCATTCGAGTAGCTGTAACCCAATAACCAAATACTTCCATCGGAAACGGGCGTCATTTCTCTAAAAGATATATCGTTTGGCGTGGCAAGAAATAAACTTACGTCAAGAGTGTCTGGATTAAATTGGTAAAGTCCCGCTGGGATTTCATTTCTGTTTACGCGCCATGTGCCATCATCCCTTTCACGTTGATCTATCAGTACCCAAATAACTCCATCACCATCCAACTTTACGTCTTTGACACCTGAATGTGCGTCAACATCGTGAAGGTTATTTTCGATATATTCAAATCGCCCTATAGTTTCGCTAAAGCGGCTGATAAGCGGTTTGACATTTTGGTATTCCCATGGCGAACTTCCACTTCCATAATCTGTGCCAATTCCCCACAACGTGCCATCCTTAGATTGGACAAGTTTGTCGGGCACATAGTACTTATAGGCTTCGCCAAGAACTTCTTCTAGATAAATAGTGGGTTCTTCACCGTTTGCATAAATAAAATAGGCTGTTTCCCATTGGTAATAACCTTTAATCCATAAATCTCCATTTGCGAGAATGGTAATATTTCTGTCATTAAAATCAAAGCCTTCGGGTAAACTCGCTACCACTTTCCAGCTAGCAGGTGGTAAGGTTGGCGGATGAGGCGTAATGTTCCCAAGATTTGTTATTGCCCCAGCGGGAAAAGCAAAATTGGTTAATGGCGGCAAACACTCACTCCCAGGTTGTTGTGTGACAATTGAATAGTATTCAGGTGTTGCTGACGCCAAAGATCGCGTTGGTGTGATGGTTTGTCGTGTCGAAGCAGGAGTGACTGTCGGCAGGAAAGGCTCGATAGGCGAAGGTGACGTTGTCTTGTCCGCGGTCAGCGTTTGGGATGGCGCGGGCGTGGCGGTCGGGGACGGGACAGCCGTCAACGGCGCGCAGCTTGAGGTCAGCGCGAAGATGATCAATAAAAAGAGTTTCAGGGCGGATACCGTAGTATGTTTGTTCATGGTTTGCCTCCAGAATGGAGACAGATAATTCTGCAAAAGTGTTCCAATTAAACTTTCAGGTTTTGCATATCATTCGGCAGGGATGCGTATCCTGCCTCGGTCATTTTGCCTTCGGCGATCAACTTTCTGGCGCGGCCCTTGTTCTTCTCAGACCACTTTGATTTCGGTTTGCGCGGTGTATAGCGCGTGACGTAACGTTCCTCGTCCAGACCTTTGAAGCCAATGGACTCAGTCCAGCCGAAGCACATGGCTTCCTCGACAGCATCGTGAAATTTAATCGAGGGCTTCTTCGTGGCTTTCTTGTACTGGATCAGCCAGATCTCACTTTTGGTTTTGTGATTCAGTTCCAGCCACTTGCAGAAGTCCTCGCGGGCGGTTACGTATAGCGTTTCACCAATTTCCATTTTTATTCAACCATACTTGTGTCAGCCTCTACCAACACAGACCTGGCCCACGCGGGTTAGGATAACGGAAAAGTATTCCTTTTATGCCAGACACTATCGCGCTTTTCGTAGAGACAAACTTCCCTGGCAATCGTCTGAATAGGCAGAAGATTTCCATATTCCAGATGGAATTCTTCCTCAACGCGATCCATATCTTTTACTCTCGCCAGGGTGACGTGCCGCACTGGATCTGAAATAAACGGTTCAAGCTCTGAATATTTCTCTTGAATTGCATGACTCAAATCTTGAAAAGGTTGGACAGGTTCCACTGATAAATACAGGACTCCAATATCGGGAAAGCGTCCGATGCTCTTCAAGGAAAATGGGAATTGCTTGAAGGATAAAATCAACTCTGCCAATTCTCGAACGACAAACTCATTCACATCTTTCATTGCTTTGAAAGGCGAATACACGGTCACGTGCGGCGGCTTTTTGGCGGCTGGAGTGGAGATGTGCCGCTCGCGAAACGGTTGGAGAAAAAATGCTTCCTCCACGGGGATGGACAATGCCGTGAACTGGTCTCTCATTTGTGGATTGCCTCAGCATCTTCCATACAGAAATTCAA
The DNA here is from genome assembly GCA_049324895.1 of Chloroflexota bacterium. Lineage (GTDB taxonomy): Bacteria > Chloroflexota > Anaerolineae > Anaerolineales > Villigracilaceae > JACPVF01. The sequence continues at coordinate 24,840 of JBMOMS010000018.1, read as the reverse complement.
CTTGACAAGTCACAATTTCTCATGTACAGTATTCCTGTACAGATTGGAGAGCGATATATGACCATCGAATTTACCTATACCAGTGCGCGTGAGCAGTTTGCCAGCCTGCTCGACCGCGTTTCCAAAGATCGCGAGGTGGTGATCATTCAGCGGCGCGGGGCGGAGGATGTTGCCATGATCTCCGCCGATGAACTCGCCAGCCTGACCGAAACCGCCTATCTTCTGCGCTCGCCGCAAAACGCCGAGCGGATTTTGTCCGCTTTGGGGCGCGCCCTGAAAAATCAGGGAAAGTCACAAAGTGTGGACGATCTGCGCCGCGAGGTGGGGCTTGAAACCGAAGAAGCGTGAGGCGGTCTTTCAACCTGAGTTCATCGAAGACCTGAAATACTGGGTCGAAACGGATCGCAAGTTGGCTGTGCGCGCTTTTGAGTTGATCGAAGCCATTCTACGCGATCCGTATGAAGGACTTGGCAAACCCGAACCGCTCAAATACCTTGCGCCCGGTTGTTGGTCGCGGCGGCTGACGCAGGAACATCGCATTGTCTACCTCGTGCGCGACGACCGTATCGACTTTTTGCAGGCCAGATACCATTACGGCAAGTGACTTTCAGACTTCCGAAGTCTCTGAGACATCGGAAGTCTTTTCACTCTCATCCAGCACCGACCTGGCCCAGGCGGTCACGTCGGCGCAGTACTTCACGGCATCCTCTGCGCGGACATCCAGAATCGTCTTCGTCCACGTGGATTTTTGGATGATGCGCTGACCATCCTGCGATTTGATTTTGAAGGTACGCTTGCCGCTGTCGACCAGATCCCTGTTCTGCTTACGGATGAAGGCGGGCGGTTTATTGTCCACGAGGAATTCTCGCAATAACTCTCGTTCGTGCAGCCAGCCTTCACGGGTCAACTGGCTGGAGTGTTGCAGCATGTATGCGGCCACGGTCAGGTGGTGGACGGCGCCGTAGTCCGCGTCGGTAAACTCCAGCGCGAGGAATTCGTCGAAACGGGTCTTGCATAATTCACCAGCCGCGCCGCACTCGGGACATCTCATCACGCTCCTACTCTCTTTTCTCTACTCTCTACTGCCTTCCGTTCACAATAAAAACGCCTCTCAAGGGAGAGGCGACACGCGCAGTGCATATCATCTCTCATCTCCCGGACTTGTGTCCGCCGAAATTGGCACCGTAGGTGGTCTCCAGTCTGATCGTCACGAGTCTCATAGCCGCAACTACTCCACTATCAAACTATCAGACTATCAGACTAACACCGGTTGCCGAGGCTTCGCAGGGTCGGTCCCTCAGCCTCTCTGGATGAGTCTTCCGTAAAGTATTTGCGCTTTATATCATGGCGGGGGAGGAATGTCAAATCAGCGCGCCGCCGCGCAGGTGACGGAGGCGCGCCTCACTTTCAAAAACAAACGGTCGGGGTCCTACGCCGCGACGCTCCCGCGCTCCCCCATCCGCACCTGGGACAGGCAGGCCATGCCCGCCACAGCCAGCGCGGCCCAAAAGGCGAAGGGCGCGCCGGGCCAGAAGACGGCCAGGCTGTTGCCAATCGGCGGGGCCAGGAAGTTGCCCAACCCGCTCAGAGCCATCGTCAGCCCCAGGGCCGTGCCCGCCAGGCGCGGACCCACACCCTCGGTCTCGATTACCATGGTCAGGAAGATCGCCATGAAAGCGTCCCGCACGAAGCCGCTCATCAGCACTGCCAGCCAGATCGCGCCGCCGCTGGTGAAGCTCAACAGGCCCGCGCCGCCCGCCACCAGCAGGGTGGCGATCAGGAGCAGGTTCTTGCGCGACCCCAGGCGGTCGGACCACAACGCAATGGGCAGGACGAAGATCATGCTGATGGTATGGAAGGCCGAGAGCGCCCCGTCGGCGCGGACGGCTTCCCAGCCGATGCCGCGCAGGTAAAGCGGCAGGTAGCCGAGGATGCCCTGGATGCAGCTTCCCACCCCGAAGAGCGTGAAACCCAGCAGCCAGACATTCTTCAAACGGACGACGCGCTGCACCGCCTCACGCATGGACAGGCCGCCTTCGACGCGCAGGCCGGGGAGAGTCCGCGCGAAGAACCAGGGCAGGCTGAAGGCCGCGCCGATCAGGCCATAGGCAATCATCACATTGCGCCAGCCACCCAGCAAAGGCGAGAAGGTGGTGGCGCTGAACATCGAACCGAGCAGGAAGCCGAGGGCCATGCCCATCGAAAGCAGGCCGTTGGCCAGGCCCAATTGATAAGCGGGAAACCACTGCCCGGCCATCTTGATGCCGTTCATGGCTACAAAGGGGATCAACGCCCCCAGCAGGACCACGATGACGGTCATCGAGACGAAGTCCGCCGCCAGGCCGCGCGCCGCGCCCAGCAGTCCCGCCGCCAGGCTGGAGACGATCAACACACGTTTGGGACCGAATCGGTCGCCAATGACCCCACCCAGCAAGCTGGTCAGGATGGCGGGCAGCGACCCCACGCCCCAGACGATTCCCACCTGGACGAGGTTCAGCCCCAAATCCTGCGAGATCTCCTTGGCCAGCACCGACATGCCCATCGCAGGCATGGCGACAACGAACATATTGGTCAGGACGACCAGGGTCAGGATGTACCACTTGTACGCGCTGGGGTGATTGCTCATGCAGACCTGCGGCTATAACTTCGCATCCCACAGACCACAGAACGGGTCGATGGGACTGATCCCCTTGAACGGCGATTTACCCAGCAGTTTTTCGACCAGAGAATCCACCACGTATTCGCTGGAGGTGTAGCCGTTGACAAAGGTCTTAACCATCGGCACATCCTGCAAGTGATAGGGATTGTCGACCGAAACGAACAGGGTCGGGATGTCATGCACGAACTTGGGCACGTCCGCGCCCATGGGCTGCGCCCAGTTGATGCGCACGGTGGTCTGGTTGCTGGCGGTCTTGAGGCTGGCGAAATACAGCACCAGATCATAGTTCTTCAGCCGCCCGAGCGGATCGGTCATCAGGACGCTGTTCCACATGTTCATGCCGCTGAGTTGGGAGTAGTCGAACTTCTCGACTTCGAAGCCATGCTCGCTCAGGCGCTGGATGAATTTCGTGTTGATGCCGCCACCCTCGTCCATGTAGCCGCCCGCGTCACCCAGGACGTAGAGCAGGATGCGTTTGTGCTTCTCCACCGTCAGCGGCAGCAGGGACTGGGTGTCCTTGACCAGGGTCACGGCCTTGTCGGCGCACTCGCGCGCCCAGGCGCGGTGTTCCTCGCAGTTCAGGATCGAGAGGGCCGATTCGTCCGGGACGAGGGTGCCCTCGGCCTTGCGCGTGTGCAGCTTGAGATAGGCCTTGAAGGCCAGGATGTTCGTCACAGCCTCGTCGAGGCGCTCCATCGTCAGCGCGCCGGTTTCGATGCCCTTGCGCATGAACTCGTAATCCTGCTTGAGGTTGACGGTGAACAGGAAGATGTCGTTGCCGGCCATGATGGAGGCGGGCACAGCCTTCTCGCGCGGCATGGCAGCGGTCATGCCGGCCATCGAGGTGGCGTCGGTCACGACCAGGCCGTTGAAGCCCATCTGCTCGCGCAGCAGTTGGATGTTCAGTTCGGGCGAAAGCGAGGCAGGCTTGATGTCGACATCCTGGATGCTTGGATTCATCTTGCGGGTGTAGGCAGGCTGCATGATGTGCGCCGACATGACGGTTTCGGCGCCCGCGTCGATCATGCCCTGGTAGATCATCCCGTAGGTCGCATCCCAGTCCTCGACCGACAGCGTGTTGACGCTGGGGACCAGGTGCTGGTCACGCCCATCCACGCCGTCACCGGGCCAGTGTTTGATGGAGACGGCCAGGCCGCTCTCCTGCAATCCGCGCATGTATTGGCGCGCCATGCGCAGGACTCGCTCGGGATTGGAGCCGTAGGTGCGGGTGTTGGTGATGGGATTGTGGAAGTTGTAATCGATGTCGAGCACCGGGGCGAAGGCCCAGTTGCAGCCCACGGCGCGGCCCTCCCGTCCGGCGATCAGGCCGAGGCGGTAGGCCATCGTCTCGTCGTCGGTGGCGGCGATTTGGAGTTGGGTGCCGTAGGCGGTCCCATCCAGCGCAATTCCGTCACCGCCCTTTTCGAGGTTGGCAGCCAGCAGCAGCGGGATTTCGGCCTGCTCCTGCAGCGAGCGGTACAGACTCTGCACCTGCGCGCCTGCGAAGGGCCGCGACATGTATCCGCCCGGCTTGACGCCCGCGTCGCGCGTCTTGTTCAGGATGTCGTTGGGATCGGGGTTGACGATCACCAGGCAGAACAACTGGCCGAGTTTGGTCTGCAGGTCCATGCCAGCCAGGGTGGATTGGACCCACAGGATGTCGGCGTCGGACAGGTGGAAGGGCTTGGCCTTGAGGTCGATCACGGTCTCATCTCCTGTGATGAACTGGTTGTTTGAAAAACAGGCGAAATCGAAAGAGGATCGGGCGCGAGGCCCGTGAATGGCGGTGTCACTTTATCGAGAGTCGGTAGAGGCCGAACAAGGCCAGGAACAAAACCAGCAGGCAGATGGGAATGACCTCCAGCGAGACCTGGCGCGCCAGGACACCCACCAGGCTGGGGATGGCAGCCCCGCCCAGGCCCGCCGCGGACATCTGCATGCCAATGGTGTTGGCGGCGTCGTGTTCTTCCACACGCTGGCTGGTGCCCGAGACCATGGCCGGGAAGATGGGCGCGATGGCAAAGCCGATCAGCGCCACGCCGACCAGGCTGGCCGCGCCAAATGGATTCCACCACAGCAGGGCCGCGCCCAGGATGGCGCCAAGCACCCCGCCCTGTACGAGGGCGTCGACGCCGATCCGCTTTGCAAACAGACCCGCCAGCACCCGCCCGATGGTGAAGGTGGCCCAATAACTGCCTGCCCACCAGCCGGCCACCTCGGGAGCGATTCCGCGCGCCTCGGTCAACAGGCTGTAGGTCCACACCCCCAGCGCAATCTCGGCGCCCGTGTACAGGAGGAAGAGCAGCACGCTCCTCCACACACGGGGCTTGCGCATCGTTTCAAGCATGGGCGTCTTGTAATCCATCAGGCGTTTTTGGGGTTCACTTTCGGCGGGATGCCCATCCGCCTGACTCCACATCGAGAGGGTCAGGATGAAGCCAACCGCCAGCGCAAATTGCACCCCGCTGACCACGTCGTACCCGGCCCGCCAGGAATTCATGCGGGTCAGGGCCAGGGTCATGATGATCGGGCCGAGCGTCACGCCGATGCCATAGCTGGCGTGCAGCCATTGCATCAGTCCCTCGCCAAAATGGGAGGCGACGTAGGTGTTGAGACCCGCGTCGATGGCGCCAGCGCCCAGGCCGGTCATCACACCCAACAGCACCATCATCCACCATTCGGGGACGAGGGTGTATCCCAGCAGGGCCGCGCCCGTCAACGCGCAACTGACGATCAGCACGCGGCCCACGCCAAAGCGCGACAGCAAAGTTCCGCTGAGGAAACTCGAAGTCAGGTAGCCTGTGGTGCCCGCCACAAGCAGCGCGCCCAGCGCATCCAACGGGATCGAAAAACTCGCGCGGATCGAGGGCCAGGCCACCCCCAGCAAGCCATCCGGCATCCCCAATGCGATGAAAGCCACGTAGGCCAGAATAACAAGTCCGATTTTAGGGTAACGACTAACCCTGGTCCAAATATTCAAGGGGAATTCTCCTGGCAGGAAATGGGAACAACCACAGATCGAGGTCGATCGGGACTCGCGATAAGTTGGAAGCATTTTACTTCACAAACTTACCTTAAACAAGGTAGGTAAATGAGCGCAACTGGCGTATAATCGAAGCATGACGAAATCACCATCCCCCCGCCGCACGCAGGCCGAGCGCACGCGCGCCAGCCGTGAAAAGATCACCCAGGCAGCCATCGAGTTTTTCGCCCGCCAGGGTTTTCGCGGCACCAAACTGGCCGACATTGCCCGGGCCGCCGGCCTGACCGAGCCGGGCCTGCTGCACCACTTCCCCAGCAAAACGCTCCTGTTGATGGAAGTGCTCAAGGAACGCGACCACATCGACGGTGAGCGGATGCGCGCCACCCTGCAAAGGAACGGGAATCACTTCCTCGACGCGGGCATCGAACTGGTGGAACACAACCAGACCGTGCCCGGCCTGGTGCAGTTGTTCACCCTGCTGGTGGCGGAGGGCATTTCACAGGAACACCCGGCGCACGAGTTCTTCACCCAACGCTACCAGCGTGAACGTGGGCACATGGTCGAGTCGATCCGGCTGGCCCAGCAGGCAGGCGAGGTGCGCGCCGACATCCCGGCCGAAACGCTGGGGGTGTTGATCTTCGCGGTGCTGGACGGCTTGCAGGTGCAATGGCTGTTGGAACCGGACCAGATCGACATGCCGGAGGCGTTCCGCGCGCTGGTGGGCATCCTGAAAGCCGGCGGTGGAAACTAAACCCTGACCTTCAACACCACTTTTCGCACTGGCTGCGGTTCGTCCACGTACAGGCCCGGCATGTGTGCGTCTTCGGGGAAGAAGATGACAAAGGAGCCGGCGAACACATCCACGAAGCTGCCCGTTCCGCTCATGGCCTGGAAATCCCTGTCGGGAATGTACTCCCCCAACTGCATGGTGCGCAGGCTGGCAAAACCCATGCGTTCCGTCCCGCTGATCACATACTGAATGTCGATGTACTTGCGGTGCGCCTCCCATTTCCCCTGTTCGGCGGGTTTGGTGTCGTATGCCTGCATCATCGCGTACAGGTCATCGCCGTCGATGTCCGTGCGTCCGTCGGGCAGGGTCGAGAGGTCCTGCTCGGCCAGGAATTTCAAGGCGCGAGGCAGGTTATGTCCCAGGCCGTCGTAGCGGGACAGGTGGTCGAGGGTATCGAAGATCATGGGGGCTTCTCCAATGCGGCAGGAATGCCGCCGCCATCCTGTATAGCACAGCGGCAGTTTTTCAATTGTAATCCTGCCGGGCGGCGTTTTATACCGCACTCGGTCACAAGTTGCACTTTCCGCCCGTATCTTCCCAATACCCGGGTGTATTTTGGAGCGCGCAAGTTCTACCCGCGTGTTATCCCGAGGTAGACTTCGGGACTCCGGTGTACGCAAAAAATTGAGAGGATAGAAGACTCCACTGCAAAAACCTTTTTCAAACACAAAGGAAAAAATGCGAGCAATCATGGCTTTTTACCCCTTTGTGTACTCCCTGGCACCGCCCGCCACCGCCGCAGGGATGCCGCGAGCACGACGGTGCGAGACGGCAGGACAGGTGTTGTGCCCTTTGTGGTGAGGCTCTTTCCCGTTAAAAACGGTAGAGCCGGAATTCTTAAAGGTCTGCTTGAGAATCTCAAGCCTTTGTGATTTCGACTTCTAAAAACAATACTGTTTAGATAAGAACTGAACTGCCAGCATTTTGACAGAAAGGATGCCCTTTGGGGCAAGAAAAGCGGCTTATCTAAACAGTATTGCTTCTAAAAAACGTTTCGCTACCGTACAAGCGGAAAATACAGGCAAATTTTCAACGCGAATTACGCGAATAGGCGAATAGGCGAATTTTGCGAATGAAAATCGAGAAAATTCGCGTCATTCGCTCATTCGCAGCATTTGCGTTGAGAGAATGTACGGTAGAGAAAAAACGTAGCTTTCTTCGCGGTGAGAAGACCTTTTTGCAGTAGTCGCCATGAAAATAAATTTTCACCACCACGCATGAAAATCTATTTTCATATCAAACTCATATAACAATCGGCAATAAAAATCGCCCGGCAGCCTGGGCCGTCGGGCGATCTCTTTGCGATGGTCGGATGGATTAAAACAGGTAAATGCCAATACTGCCGGTCATCCAAAGGCACGCAAAACCGATAATACACACCATGATCAGGAGCATGACCGAAATAATGAAACGCTGCCCGGACGTCATGCCCAGGAAACGTCCGCCGCTGGCGCGGGGCGCAGCAGGTTCGGGCAGGGCGGTCGTTTCGGCGGTGGTCAGGTCCGCATCGTCCTGGAAGAAGGGTTGTGAATTGGCTTCGTCGCGTAAATTGTCGAGCATGGGACACCTCTATGCGGTGATTTTATCACGTTGCCGGGCGCAGGCGCACATCCCCAAACCTGACTGTTACGGGATTGCCACGTTCGTCCCGCAGGCGCAGGCTGCCGTCGGCTTCCAGGCCAAGCAGTTTACCCGCGGCAATTTCCGCGCCCTGGCCTGTGATCTGGACGCGTTCGCCGCGAAAGGCAAGTCTTTCCTCCCAGGCTTTGAGCAGCTTTTCACTGCCAAGCAGCGGCCTCCAGGCCAGCAGTTCAGACAGGATGTCGTGCAGGATGGCTTCGCGTTTGGGCAGGCTGCCCAGGGCGCGTTCGAGACTGGTGGCTGGAAATTGCAACAGTTCGGGCGGCGGGACAGCGGCGCGCGCCACGTTGACGCCGATGCCGATCACGGTGCAATCCACCGCCTCGCCGCTCCAAACCGATTCCACCAAAATGCCGGCCACCTTCTGCCCCGAGAGCAGCAGGTCGTTGGGCCACTTGATCTGCGGCAGCAGGGAACGCTTTCGCATGGATTCGGCCAGGGCCACGGCGGCCAGGCCGACGGTCCGCGAGAGGTGGGGCAGGTCTGCCGCCGCGGGACGCAGGATGAGGCTGAAGGCCAGGGCCGTTCCCGCAGGGGTGAACCAGCGGCGGCTCTCGCGTCCGCGGCCGGAGGTTTGCTCATCCGCCACAACCAGGGAGAGGTCGGGCGCGCCCTCGGCGGCCCAGGCCAGCGCCTCGTCGTTGGTGGAACCGATGGAATCAAAATAACGCAGGCCGCCGATGTCGAATTGGGAGAGGGTTTTTTTGAGGGAGCGCGCGTTCATGAGACAAATAAACCCTAAAGGTCTCCAGGACCTTTAGGGTTTGCTCTTCTATTGGACGTAATCGTAGGGGTTGACGTTGGAGCCGCCGATGCGAATCTCGAAATGCAGGTGCGCGCCGAAGGAGTTGCCGGTGTTGCCCGAGAGGCCGATCACGGTGCCTTGTCCCACCGTTTGGCAGACGCCGACATAGTAAACGCTCAAGTGGGCGTAGACCGTCACCCAACCGTTGCCATGATCGATCTGCACCACGTTGCCGTAACCGTAGTTATAGCCGCCCTGGGCCATGGTGACCACGCCGCCGCCAGCCGCATAGACGTTTGAGCCTTCGGGGGCGGTGATGTCGATGGCGAGATGGCCGGGACCGTAGCCATTGCCCGAAAGGCTGTGGGCATCGGCGGGCCAGCCCAGGGAGTTGTCGACCGGGCCGCCGCCGCAGATGTTGCCGCCGATTTCGGACGTGCCCGTGCCGGCCCCGCGCGACATGGTCACCAGGTCGGCTTCCCAGTTGCGCAGTTTGCGCACGCCGCCGGGGATCATGATGGTGGTGCCGGGTTCGATCTCGGGGTTGGTCAGGTCGAGGTTGTTGCCGGGGAAAGTGAGAATGGCCTCAGGCTCGGCTTCGAATTTGGCGGCCACATCCTCGATCGTGTCGCCTTCCTGCCACTCGTAGTACAGCCCGTCGACCGGCGGGATGGTCAGTTCCATGCCCGGCTGCAGGCTGTGCGGGTTATCTCCCAACACTTTGTTGACGTACAGAATGGTCTCGGATTTGACCTTGAACTTATCGGCAATCGCCATCATGGCGTCGCCGCGCGAAACGCGGTAGATGATGGGGGCGTAGCTTGGGCGCTCGATTGGAATGTTGGTTTTGAGCTGCAGGGAGCGGTCGATGGCCGGGGTTCCGCCTGCCAGGATCTGGGCAGGCAAAGCCACGCTGGGCTGGGCCGCATCGGGCGGGGTGGTGGGCAGCGGGGTGGTGGCGGCGCGGGCGCCCAGGGTCTGCCATAAGGCAAAGCCAAGCGCGGCCAGCACGATCACCCAGGTGACACCCCAACTGACCAGCGTAAAACGGTCCAACCTGGGACGCGGTGCGGTTTCGTTGGGTTGGGTGGGACGGGCAAAGAGTTTTTTGAGCGGATCAAAAACCTTGTTCATTGTCTATCGGTCGAGATTTTCGAGAAATTCCTGGTTGTTCCTGGAACGTTCCATGCGCTGGATGATGGCCTCCATGGCCACGCTGTTATCCATGCCTGCGCCGGCCGGGGGCGAGGAAATCATCTGGAGGTACATGCGGCGCATGAGCCAGGCGCGCTGGAGCAGGTCCGGGCCAAGCAGCAGGTCTTCGCGGCGGGTGGACGAGCGTTCGATGTCCACGGCCGGGTAGATGCGGCGCTCCTGGAGTTTGCGGGAGAGGTGCAACTCCATGTTGCCCGTGCCCTTGAATTCTTCGTACACCACATCATCCAGGCGGGAGCCGGTGTCCACCAGGCAGGTGGCGATGATGGTGAGCGAGCCGCCTTCTTCGATGTTGCGCGCCGCGCCGAAGAATTTCTTGGGCGGGTACAAAGCAGAAGGATCCATACCGCCGGAGAGCGTGCGTCCCGACGGGTTGACCACCAGGTTATAGGCGCGCGCCAGGCGGGTGATCGAGTCCATTAAGATTACCACATGGCGGCCGATCTCGACCAATCTCTTAGCCCGGTCTAAGGCAATTTCCGCGGTGCGGACGTGGGAGGTGACCGGCTCGTCGAAGGTGGAGGCGATCACTTCGGCGTCTACCGAGCGGTCCATGTCGGTGACTTCCTCGGGGCGTTCGCCGATCAGGGCCACCATCAGATGCACGTCGGGGTACTTGGTGGAAATGGAGTTCGCAATCTGCTTGAGGATCGTGGTTTTGCCCGCCTTGGGTGGGGAGACGATCAACCCGCGCTGGCCGCGTCCGATGGGCGCCACCAGGTTGATCAGGCGCGGGGCGAGCATGTCGTGGCTGACTTCCAGGTCGAATCTTTTATCGGGGAAAATGGGGGTCAGGCTTTCGAAGGTCGGGCGGCGGGAGGCTTCTTCGGGGTCCAGCCCGTTGACCGATTCGACTTTCAATAATCCAAAATGACGTTCACTTTCACGGGGGGGTCTTACCTGACCGATGACCAGATCACCTGCCCTGAGGTCATATCTTCTTAGCTGCGCCTGCGAAACGTACACATCCTGATCGCTGACTTTATAGGTGTTGGCTCTTAGAAAGCCGATGCCTTCGCTCATAATTTCGAGCACACCGCCGCGCAGTTCTATGCCCTGTCTTTGCGCTTCAGCCTCGCGAATGAGCAAAGCCAGGGCCTCTTTCTTCAAACGGGTGACGTTGGGTATGCCGAACTCCTTGCCCATCGCGCGTAATTTTGAAAGAGGTTCATTTTCCAGTTCTAGTATTTTCATATTTTTCTCTTTGTGGGGGATTTTGGGTAAAGCAGATTAACCAACCCTGCAAAACGCCGGCTGGACACTTTCTTTAAGCTGTCTGGATGGGTGGGTATTTTTCAAATTGGCGGGGAGCACAACCCGCATGGGCTGCATGTCCATGGCGGATTGCGTAATCACTGGCTGTAAAGCGGCTGGGAAGGTGACCGCATTATAGCATGTTCATTGGGGTGGTGCAAGCGCATAAAACCGGCAAAACGGGGCTTTCTTCAAATCGGAGAGGTTCTTTTTTTGTGCCCAGAGGGCACGGACAACCCAAACGGTATCCGTACCCTCTCGATAACCAGGGGGATTTGGGAGTGCGCAGGTTCTGCTTGCGCATTATCCCGAAGTAGAACTTCGAGACTCCGGTGTGCGCCCAAAAATTTTGAGGTGATCCTTTTTTTCCATGAATCGGCAGGCCCGCAGGCGGAGGTCAGCCCGCTTCGTCGAGGATGCGGTTTTGCAGGTCCGACAGGCGGCGGTACAGGCCGTCGGCCTGGATCAACTCGGCGTGCGTCCCGCGCTCGACGATGCGTCCGTGATCCAGCACCAGGATTTCGTCCACGTTCTCCAGGCCGACCAGTCGGTGGGTGATGAGCAGGGAGGTCTTTTGTTTCATCAGGCCGTACAGCGTTTCGAGCACCTGCTGTTCGGTCAGTGGGTCGAGATTGGCGGTGGGTTCATCCAGGATCAGGATGGGCGCATCCTTGAGGATGGCGCGGGCAATGGCCAGGCGCTGGCGTTCGCCGCCCGAGAGGCGCAAGCCCTGTTCGCCGATCAACGTGTCATAACCTTTGGGCAGGCTCATGATGAAGTCGTGGATCTGCGCGGCCCGCGCGGCGGCTTCCACATCCCCGGGTGTGGATTTGCGGCGGGCAAAACGCAGGTTCTGGTAAACGCTGGTGTTGAAGAAATACGTGTTTTGGGAGACCAACCCGATGCGGGCGCGCACCTCGTCCTGCGCATACGCTTTGAGAGCCTCCCCGCCCAGGCGGATCTCGCCCGAACCATATTCCCAGAAGCGCAGCAGCAGGCTGGCCAGCGTGGATTTGCCCGCGCCGCTGGGACCGACGATGGCTATAGAGGTCAGAGGTCTAAGGTCAAAGGTCACGTTCTGAAGGGCGGGCGTGGTTTGGCTGGGATAGGCGAAGGAGAGGTCGGTGACTTGCAACTGGTAATTGGTGATTGTCTTACTGCTCGCCGGTAACGGATCACTGACCACTGGCTGTGCATCAACAACTTCAAATAAACGGCGGGCGGCTTCGCGGGCCGAGTTCCACATCTGCGCGGCCAGCGGCAGGGGCATGACGGCTTCGAAGGAGGCCAGAGTCAGCAGGGTCAGCGAGGCCAGCATGGGCCCCTCGACCTGTCCCGAGGTCACAAGTGGGATGGCCAGCGTCAGCACCGACCATGCGCCGAGTTGCACCAGCAGGGTGGTCAGCCCCGAGTGGATTCCCGTGACCCTGGCCATGCGGCGCTGCGAACCTCCGTATTCCAGACTGCTGGCGGCCACCTCCGCCAGGCGCTGCGGCGCGCGTCCATAGGCCCGCAGGTCGGCCATGCCCTGGATGCCGTCCACCAGGCGGGTGTGCAGATCCGCGCGCAGGGTGATGGTCTCGACTGCCGATTTGCGGCTGAGCAGCTGCGCCAGGACAGGCAGAACCAGGCCGAGGCCCAGGAAAAAGGCCAGGAAGGCCAGGGCCAGTTGAAGTCCGAAGGAACCCAGGAAGAGCGCCACGAACAAGCCGACCAGGGCCGCCATCAGCGGCGGGGAGACAACGCGCACGTAGAAGTTCTCCAGCGTTTCCACGTCGCCGATGATGCGCGACAACAGGTCGCCTGCGCGATATTCCATCAGACGGGCAGGGGCCAGCGGTTCGAGTCTTTCGTAGAACCAGGTGCGCAGACGCGCCAGCAGGCGGAAGGTCACATCGTGCGAGACGAGCCGTTCCGCGTAACGCAGCAGGCCGCGCGCGATGCCGAAGAAGCGCGTCCCCACCACGGCCACGCCCAGGTCGGCGACGGAGGTGGCAATGGCGGCGGTGGAGATCAGCCAGGCCGAGGTGCCCATCAGCGCCACGCTTGCGCCGACGGTACCCGCGCCGATCAACACTGACAGCGCCACGCGGCCCCATTCGCCATCCAGGAAGGAGAGCAGGCGGGGCAGGATGGACGATTTGCGATTGACGATTGACGATTGGAGGGCGATTGCAGGTTGCGGATGGGTGGAAGGTTTAACGTTTAACGTTGAACGTTCAACGCTCAACAAGCCCTCCGACTTTTGACCCTTCGATGAACTCAGGGCGGCGTTTTCGACTTGATACGTCTTCACCATGCTCGCATACATGCCATCATGTGCGAGCAGTTCGCGGTGCGTGCCCCGTTCGACGATGCGGCCTGCTTCGAGCACCACGATTCCATCAGCCTGGAAGATGGTATTGAGACGGTGCGCGATGGTGATTACTGTGCGTCCCTGCATGAGCAGGCGGGTGGATTCTTCGAGCAGGGATTCGGTCTCGGGGTCCAGGCTGGAGGTGGGTTCGTCCAGGATCAGGATGGGCGCATCCCGCAGGAAGGCGCGCGCCAGGGCCAGGCGCTGGGCCTGTCCGCTGGAGAGGCGGGCACCGCCCTCGCCGATGACGGTCTCGTACTTCTGCGGCAGGGACTCGATGAACTCCTCCAAGTGCGCGGAGCGGGCGGCGGAGGCCACTTCCGCATCCGTGGCGTCAGGCTTGCCCAGGCGGATGTTGGCCGCCAGGGTGTCATGGAAGAGGTGCGGTTTCTGCGGCACCCAGGCGATGTGGTCGCTTAATTGGTAAGGAGTAATTGGTAATTGGTTGACGGTGATTCTTCCCTGAGTGGGGAGGATGAAACCGAGCAGCAGGTTGGTCAGCGTGGATTTGCCCGCGCCGGTCCTGCCGACCAGGGCGATTTGCTGGCCCTGCGTGATGGTCAGGTTGATGTTCTCCAATGCGGGAGCGGATTCGCCGGGGTAGGTGAAGGTGACATCCTCGAACGAAATCGATGAGACTTCGTCCAACTGCTCACTGCTCACTGCGGACTGTTCACTGGGAACAGGTGTATCCAAAATCTCATAGATGCGCCTGGCCGCCGTCGTGCCCGACATGCCGGCGTGGAAGCGGGCGCCCAGCGCGCGCAGCGGCAGGTAGAACTCGGGGGCCAGCACCAAAAGGAAGAGGGCGGGCTGGAATTCCATGCGGCCATACAACAGGCGGAAACCAATCTCCACGGCGACGATGGCTGTGCTGAGCGTGGCCAGCAGTTCCAGCGCCAGCGCCGAGAGGAAGGTGATGCGCAGCACGCCCAGCGTGGTATCGCGGAACTGGTCGCTGATCCTGGCGATGGTTTTCGTCTGCGCCCTGGACTGGCCGAACAGTTTGAGCGTGGTCAGCCCCTGCAGGCTGTCGAGGAAGTGCGCGCTGAGCAGGCGCAGCGTCTCGTACTGCCGCTTGGTGACAGCCTCCGCGCCCTTGCCGATCATGATCATGAAGAAGGGAATCAGCGGCGCGGTGACCAGGAAGACGATGCCCGTCAACAGGTCGATGGGAAAGACAAAAATGAGGATCGAAAGCGGGATAAGGGTGGTGATGACCAGTTGCGGCAGGTACTGGCTAAAATAGGCGTCCAACGCCTCGATGCCCTCGACTGCGGCGGCAGTCAACTCGCCGGTGCGCTGTCCGCGCGCATAGGCGGGACCCAGTTTGAGGATGTGCGCAAAGAGCCGCTCGCGCAGGTCGGTCTTGATCTTGACCGCCACGGCATTGGCCGCCACTTCGTTGAGCCAGGCCAGCAGCGCGCGCCCGGCAATGGCGACCAGGATCCATTGCAGCAGCCCGGTCACCTGCGCCAGGGATTGCTTGAGCAGGAAGACATCGTTGATCGCGGAGCTGAGCAGCCAGGACTGCCAGATGGTCAGCAGGCCGGCCAGGAAGCCGGACAGAATGGTCAGGGTCAGGGAAACGCGGGTGTCGCGGGTCAGTTGCAGGAGTCTACGATGCATAGTGATTTATTATAAACGACCGAGCCGGGGAAACCTTCCCGGCTCGGACTATTGCGATCACGGACTGCGGACTTAAGTCCGCACCCCGTCCATTTAGTGGAACTTGCTCTGCACGGCAATTGTGTAGATCTTGACATTCAGCACGATGAATCGCCACAACTGGTACAGTTTGAAGTTCATCCAGAACTTTTCGGCCTTGGAGAATTCCTGTTCGTTTTGCATCTTAGACTCCTACTCGGGGATCAACTTCCAGCCAAACAGACCTTTGAACTTCCAGATGAAGGTGTAGTGCAGCATGAACTTCATCCACGCGCCGCTCACGCCCATCTCGAGGTGCGAAATGAACAGGTCGCGGCCGTATTCGTTGCTGTACTTCTTGCGGTCGGGCACCACGGGACGCATCACAATGGTCACGGCGTTGCCGTCCCACAGGTTGTCGCCCATCGAGGCGATGCAGGCCGCCACCATCTCGGTCATGCGCTCGTGGTGGGTCATCTTGCCGGTCTGGATCAGGTCGACGATGTTCATGGCTACCACACGCCCAATCACACCGCTGACCATGCCCGTGCGCGGAGGAGCGGGGGCAATCAGCAGGTTGTTCTTGTTGGTGAACGGCTTGGAAATCGGTCCGGGAGGCGCGAAGGCGATGCCCGCCGCGAATACGTTCGGGTAGCTGGGGTTGTTGTATTGGGCCGGCCAGGCCTCGGGGGTCTGGGACAATTCAGGGTAGGGCAGGCCGTACTTGCCGTCCACCAACACAAAGCCGGCCGGGTTGACCATCTTGGAGGAGACGTCCGAGCCATCCTTGCCAATGTATTTGAACGGCTGGCCCTTGAACTGCGGGATGAGCATCGAGAAGTCGAAGTCGGTGGTGCCTTCCTCGCCCTCGTAGTTCTGCCAGTGAATCTTGCCTTCCTCGACCTTGGTCACGCCAGTCTGGACCTGGTAGCGGATGCCGTGGTCGTTGAAGACCGATTGGATGAACTCGCTGCTCTTCAACACGATGCCGTTGCGCTTGATCTGCACACCGTTGACGCCAAAATCACCCAGGGCGGGTTCATTGGACAGCCACAGGATGTCGGCCTTGTCGCGCAATCCCTTCTTGAGCAGGTCTTTGTGAACGTTGACGATGTACTCGAAGGCCGCGCCCTGACAGGTGGCACCGGGGTGCCCGGTGCCGATCACGATCTTGACCTTCTCGCCCTTCTTCATGCGCTCGCACAGGGCCAGGTAGGCGTCGCGGGTTTTGACGGCATGGGGCAGGGAACAGATCGAGTGGGTGAAGCCGTTCTCGGGTCCGAGGCCGGGCGTGCCGGCAAAGTTGAGCAGCGGTCCCGGCGCGATGACCAGGTAATCGTAATCGAGGCGCACTTCCTTGCCCGAGCCGATTTCCTCGCCCAGCACGTACTGGTCGCCCGCGTCGGGGTGGATTTCTTTCGCGGCGGCATACACAAAATTGACGTGCATACGGTCGTAGACGGGTTTGAGCTTGAAGATGGTCTGCTCAGGTTTCATGTGGCCCACGCCCACCCATACCCAGGACGGGACGTAGCCAAACACGTCGCGGTTGCTCATCACGGTAATTTCGTGCTTGCGCCCCAGTTGGTTACCGAGGTAAAGGGCCGTGGTGTGGCCCGCAAACCCTGCGCCAATGACCAGAACTTTTGCCATAGATGCCTCCTTGAATAGGCTCTATAAGATATAAATTGTGATATTTATTACAACAAATAAGGCGGAGTTTTCACTCCGCCTTGTACAGGTCTAGTACACCAGCGTCTTCTTGTCGGCGCTGATGCGCTTGCGGAACATGTAGTAGGTCCAGCCCTGGTAGACCAGGACGATCGGGACGAAGATCAGGGCGACGATGCTCATGACCGTCAGCGTGTACTGCGAGGAGGAGGCGTTGGAGACCGTCAGCGACCACTCGGGATTGAGGGTGGAGAGCATCACGTTCGGGAAGGTCATCATGAAGAAGGTGGCCTGGGTGAGAACGATGTTCAGTGCGGTCGAGATGAAGGCCCAGCCTTCCATCTTCTTGTTGATGAAGTAGCCGGTCAGCAGGAGCATGACCACAGCCGCCAGCGGGACGATGCCCGGGTTGATCTTGCCGTTGGCCCAGAACTTGGCCACGTAGGTGTAGATGCCCAGGAGAATGTACAGCACGGAGGCGCCGATCCACAGTTTCTTGGAAAGCTCGACCGCGCGGGTGTGCAGGGAACCTTCGAGCTTGAGCACCAGGAAGTTGGCGCCGTGCAGCAGGAAGACCGCCACGGTGGTCAGGCCGCCCAGCAGGCCGTAGGGATTGAGCAGGGTCAGGGTCACGCCCAGGTTGTTGGGAAGCCAATCGGGAGCGATGATATTCATGTCGGCCCCGATGGGCAGGCCCTTGGCCAGGTTGGCAAAGGCGGCGCCCAGCAGCAGGGAGGCCAGGAAGGAACCGATGGCGATCATCCAGTCGAAGCGGTTGCGCCAGGCGGGATTGGCATCCTTGGAGCGATACTCGAAGGAGATGCCGCGCAGAATCAGGCCGACCAGCAGCAGGAACAGGGCGATGTAGAAGCCGCTGAACATGGTGGCGTACCAGTGCGGGAAGGCCGCAAAGGTCGCGCCGCCCGCGGTGAGCAGCCAGACTTCATTGCCATCCCAAACTGCCCCGACAGTGTTGATGATGGTGCGGCGTTCGATGTCGGTCTTGCCGAGGATGGGCAGCAGCATGCCCACGCCGAAGTCGAAGCCTTCGAGGAAGTGGAACCCGATCCACAGGACGGCGATCAGGATGAACCAAAGGATTTGGAGAAATTCGTAAGACATGTTGAGCCTCCAGAATTAGTCGTCCGCGCCGACGGCAGCGGGAGCCACATCGACGGATTCGTGCATGGCGGCGTCGGGCCCGGCGATGGCGTATTTCTTCATCAAGTAGACCATCGCAACGGCCAGGGCGCCATACAGGACCGTGTAGCCGACCAGGGAGATCCACAAGTCGAGGGCGGTCAGGTTCGGGGAAACGGCATCCTCGACCTTGAGCAGGCCGTACACGATCCAGGGTTGGCGGCCCATTTCGGTCAGGATCCAGCCGCTGGCGTTGGCCAGGTAGGGCAGGGCCAGCATGGAGGGCACCCACTTCAGCCATTTGGCCTTGGTGATGTCGCCCTTTGCATTGGCCCACACGAAGAAGGCGGTGATGCCCATCATCACAAAGCCGAAGGCCATCATGATGCGGAAGGTCCAGTAGGTGACAACCATCAGCGGCACGTAATCGCCGGGACCGTACTGCACCTCATACTGCGCCTGGAGTTCATCGACGCCCTGCACTTCGCAGGTGAAATTATTGCAGGCCAGGAAGCTCATGGCGTAGGGGATGCGAACCGACCAGACTTCCTGTTTCCCGGTCAGGTCACCGATGGTGAGCAGGGAAAAGGAGGCGGGCTGTTCGGTTTCCCAAATGGCTTCGAGCGCGGCCAGTTTCATCGGCTGGACTTCCTTCATGTATTGGCCCATGGTGTGGCCGCCGAGGAAGATCAGCACGCTGGCGACCAGGCCGACGACCGCAGCAATGTTGAAGGAGCGTTTGAAGAAGTCAATATTCTGCTTGCGCAACAGGTGATAGGCGCTGACCGCCAGGATCAGGAAGGCGGCCATGGCCAGGCCATCGGCCAGGGTGTGCCAGATGAAGACCCAGGCTTTGGGGTTGCCGATCAAGGAGAAGAAGTTGACCAGTTCCAGGCGGCCGTTGGCTTCGTTCAACACGTAGGAAGCAGCGGGCGGAGCCTGCATGAAGCCGTTGGCAATCAGAATCCATACCGCCGAGAGGTTCGAGCCGAGGGCGGCCAGCCAGATGGAGGCCAGATGCACCTTCTCGGGCACCTTGCCTTCGCCGAAGATCCAGATGCCCAGGAAGGTCGATTCCATGAAGAAGGCCAGCAGGGCTTCCACGGCCAGCGGGGCGCCGAAGATGTCGCCCACGTAGCGGGAATATTCCGACCAGTTCATGCCGAACTGGAATTCCTGCACGATGCCGGTGACGACGCCAATGGCGAAGTTGATCAGGAACAACTTGCCCCAGAACTTGGCCATCTTATGCCAGGTCTCGTCCTTGGTCTGGTAGTAGCGGGTCTGGAAATAGGCCACGTACCAGCCCATGCCCAGCGTGAGCGGGACGAAGAGCCAGTGGTAGATGGTGGTGAGGGCAAATTGCCATCGGGAAAGAGTAAGCATTAGATCCATGTTTGTTCTCCAAAATAGAGTTCAGATATATTGCGGTCGAGTATGGAAACGGGGCAGATCGGGTATGTGTGTGGGCCGGCTCCTTTCTGTGTTGCGCTTCTCCTCAAAATTTACGGTTGGGCAGCGCCCGATGATACGAGGCTTTCAATCGACAGCGCATCCTGCGCAAGGTCTTCGAACGTAACCAGTTCCAACTCCTGCATGATGGTGGACTGCAACCGCGCCCAACGACAACGAACGGGACAGTTGTTATCGAAGGGACATTCGCCCTTGCCAACCAGGCAATCGGAGACGAAGATCCTGCCCTCGAAGTGTTCCACCACCTGGCGCAGGTTGATCTCCCGCGATGGGCGGGCCAGGGTCAGGCCGCCGTCCCGGCCGGGAAAGGTCTGAACGAAACCGCCCCGCGCCAGGTCCGCGACGATGCGCTGAGCCAGGGCAGGAGGGATGAGCATCTCACGCTGGATCTCGGCTGTGGAAGTGCGCCCCCCGTCCCGCTTGGAAAGGGAAAGGAGCACACGCACGGCGTAGTCGGTCTGGCGGTTGATGCGAATCATCTTTGAGCTATAACCTTGATGGATAAGGTAAACGATTACCCCCATTGTATGGATTAACAGTACATTAGTAATCTGCAATTTGTCACATTCGAGACCTGACATATATCACATCAAAAATTACATTGCGTAAATTTTATGGTGCAGATGGTGAAGAACCGCACACAGGCCCGCCTTCGAAAATCGTCATCACAGGTATAATCAATGCGTATGAGCGTATTGACCGGCAAGCACATCCTGCTCGGGGTGACCGGGTCCATTGCGGCCTACAAAGCGGCCGACCTGGCCTCCAAGCTGGCCCAGGCTGGCGCGCAGGTGGACGTAATCCTGAGCGCGGCAGCGGAGAAGTTCGTCCGCCCCCTCACCTTCCAATCGGTGACGGGCCGCCGCGCCTTTACCGATGCGGACCTGTGGGGCGGCGAGGCGCACGTGCTGCACGTGGGCCTGGGACATTCGACCGACCTGCTGGTCATTGCGCCCTGCACCGCCGATACGATGGCAAAGCTGGCGCACGGCCTGGCCGACAATCTGTTGACGGTCACGGCGCTGGCGGCAGTCTGTCCGCTGGTGATTGCGCCCGCCATGGATGGCGGCATGTTCGACGCGCCCGCCACCCAGGCCAACCTGGCCGTGCTGATCCAGCGCGGCGCTCACATCGTCGGTCCCGCCGAGGGACACCTGGCCTCGGGCCTGCTGGGCAAGGGACGCATGGTCGAGCCGGCCGAGGTGCTCGGCCACATCCGCGCGGCGCTGGGGAAAACGGGCGGAAAACTGGCCGGCAGGAAAATCGTGGTCACCGCGGGCGGGACGCAGGAACCGCTCGATCCCGTGCGCGTGTTGACCAATCGCTCCTCGGGCAAACAAGGCTATGCCCTGGCTCAGGCCGCCATCGATCTGGGCGCGGACCTGTGCCTGGTCTCGACCCCCACTGCGTTGCCCGCTCCGGTCGGCGCGCGCCTGGTCCCCGTCCGCACGGCGGAGGAGATGCAAGCCGCGGTGCTGGCCGAAATCGTCGATGCGGATGCGCTCATCATGGCGGCAGCCGTGGCCGACTTCCGCCCGAAACGCGCTGCCGCAGATAAAATGAAGAAGCGGGATGGAATTCCGCAGATCGAACTCGAAGCGGCGCCCGACATCTTGAAAACGGTGGCAGGCCAACGGCTCGCCGAGGGCAGACGGCCCCGCGTGGTGGTGGGCTTTGCCGCCGAATCCCGCGACCTGCTCGACAACGCAAACGAAAAACTGAAATCCAAACACCTCGACCTGATCGTGGCCAACGACATCTCCGCCGCGGATGCTGGCTTTGGCGTGGAAACCAACCGCGTCACCTTGCTGTTCGCCGACGGGCGGAAACAAGCCCTGCCCCTGATGGGCAAGGACGAAGTGGCCGAGGTCGTCCTGCAAACCGTCTCGACCCTGCTGGAGTAATCATGCGCATCCTGGTCATCTCGGATCTTCACGCCAACCTTACCGCCCTGGAGGCCGTGCTGGCAGACGCCGGTCCCGCCGACGAGACCTGGTGTCTCGGCGACCTGGTGGGATACGGCCCCGACCCCAACCAAGTCGTGGAAAAGGTGCGCGACATGCCGCAATTGACTTGCATGTTGGGCAACCATGACGTGGCCGTAATCGGGCGGATGCCCTTCGAAACCTTCAACGGCGACGCGCGCCGCTCGCTGGGCTGGACCGAAAAGGCATTGAACGCCGACAACGCGAATTTCCTGCGCTCCCTGCCGCAATATACCAAGGCGCGCGGGCAGGCCACCCTGGCGCACGGCAGCCCGCGCGACCCGGTTTGGGAATACATCCTCAACACGCTTTCGGCGCGCCTCAACTTCGATCATTTTGACACCCCCTGGTGTTTCGTGGGACATTCCCACATCCAGTGCCTGTTCCGCCTGGAGGAAGCCACCGACCGGGTCACGCTCGAAACGCTCAAGCCGAACCTGCCCGTCGACCTGGTCCCGCGCATGATCCTGAACCCAGGCTCGGTCGGCCAGCCGCGCGACCGCAACCCCGACGCCGCCTACGCCATCTACGACAGCGAAGCCCGCACCTGGACACCCCGCCGCGTGGCCTACGATGTGGCCGCCGTACAGGCCCGCATCCGCGCAGCCAACCTGCCCGAGAAGCACGCCCTGCGCCTGGCCGAGGGCTGGTAGCGGAACTTTTTTATGCAAGCGGCGTCCAGGATGGGAAAATCGATGCAAGAGGAGAAGAGAAAATGAAACGTCTGTTGTTCGTTGGTTTGATTGCCGCTCTGTGGATCACAGCCTGCGCTCCGTCAGCGGCGAAGTCGCCCGTCATGGTGGAAATATCGCGCGCCATCCCGCCCGTCCCTGAAGGCGGACAAGCCCTGGATGCAGACGGGTTCTACGTCAACGATGCCCTGCCCCAGGCCGCCAACGTCGAGGCTGCCTCGGTCGAACGGCTGGTCATCCACAACGCGGACCTGTCCATCGTCGTCTCGGACGTGAACGCCCGCATGAAGGACATTCAGGCGCTGGCCGAACAATTGGGCGGCTTCGTGGTCTCGTCCAATTTGTACCAGACCCAGGTGTACACCCCCACCCGCTACGTGGATGTGCCCCAGGCCACGGTGACGATCCGCGTGCCGTCCGAAAAACTGGACGAGGCGCTCGAAGCGATCAAACAGGACGTGGTCGAGGTGCAGAGCGAATCGCGCTCGGGCCAGGACGTAACCGCCGAGTACATCGACCTGCAATCGCGCCTGAAGAACCTCGAAGCCACCGAAGCGCAATTGACCCGCATCATGGAGAACGCCACCGACACCGAGGACGTGCTCAACGTCTTCAACCAGTTGACCTCCATCCGCGAGCAGATCGAGCTGGTCAAGGGCCAGATGAAGTATTACAAAGAATCCGCGGCCATGTCGGCCATCAACATCACCGTCATCGCCGAGGAGACCATCCAGCCCATCGAGGTTGGCGGCTGGAAACCCCAGGGGGTGGCGCGCGACGCCATCCAGGACCTGATCTACTTCTTCCAGGGCTTCGTCGACTGGCTGATCCGCTTCGTGCTGTACATCCTGCCCGTGCTGGTCATGATCGGCCTCCCGTTCTACCTGGTCTTCCTGGGCGCGCGGGCACTCTTCCGCAAGTTCCGCAAGCCGAAGGCCAAGCCCGCCGAAACTGAGAACCCGAAATAATGCCACCCATTGGGGGCAGGCCGCAAAGCCTGCCCCCTTTTTGTTATATAATCGTCCCAATGGAAACATTGGCCCAGGCTGCGCTTACACTTTTCAACATCCACCTGACCGGCCGCCAGGTGATGGCGCTCATCACCTACGAACGCGAATTGATGGAGTGGAATCAGAAATTCAACCTGACCGCCATCCGCGACGTGGAGGCGATCCGCACCAAACACTTCCTCGACTCGTTCTCCTGTGTGCAGGCCTGGAAGGCCAATCCCCCGGTGCGCCTGGTCGATGTGGGCACGGGCGCGGGCTTTCCCGGGCTGCCGCTCAAGATTTTGTATCCCAACCTGCGCCTGACCCTGGTCGAATCAGTCGGCAAGAAGGCCATGTTCTGCCAGCACATCGTGCGCATCCTCGGACTGGAGGGCGTGGACGTGATCCAGGCGCGGGCCGAAACGCTGGGCCAGGACCCGCAGCACCGCGAAACCTACGATTGGGCCGTGGCGCGCGCCGTGGCGCACCTGACTGTGTTATCCGAATTCCTGCTGCCGCTGGTCAAGGTCGGCGGGACGATGCTGGCCCAAAAAGGCGAAAGCGGACCCGCCGAAGCGCAGTCGGCGGAGGGGGCGATGCAACTGCTGGGCGGCAGGCTGAAACAGGTGGTGCAGGTCAACCTGCCCGGCGTGGCCGATGACCGCTTCCTGGTGCTGGTGGATAAGACCGCCGCCACCCCGCCGAACTATCCCCGCAAGCCTGGCATCCCCGCCAAACAGCCGTTATAACGGCATGAAAGACAACCCAAGGGCGGATTAATGGCGGTTTCAACCCTTCCCTATTTTCGTTCCCTCCCTCCCGTACATGGCGCCCCCCCTGCGGCTGCCCCCCCACATCCACGGGTTTCGAGCCGACGGGCCGCCGTCACCGGCATTAACGTTGCATAATAGTTTCCTCAGACTTGCCTTTTCCCCATTGAAATTCCAGCCGGGGAGTGGGTATACTGTGAGTGCAAGCTGCAGCAGCCAATCCTGAAAGGAGAATCCATGACGAACCAAATCGGTGTGTGGATCGACCATAAGCAGGCAGTAATGGTCATCCTCAACGAGCAGGGGGAGCAGATCCGGCGGCTGGTCTCGGGGGCAAGCAAACATGTTGCGGTGCGCGGCAAGGCGCGTTCGAAGAACCCAAACGGAACGCAACCCCTGCCCGCCGAGAACAGAAAGGACAGGCAGTTCATCGAAAAACTCAACCAATACTATGAAATGGTCACCGCCTCCCTGCGCGACGCCGCCTCCGTGTTCATCTTTGGGCCGGGCGAAGCCAAACTCGAATTGGAGCGCATGCTCTCGCGCCAGAAGAGCGCCCCGCCCATCCTGGCGGTCGAACCCGCCGACAAGATGACCGAGCGGCAGATCGCCGCCAAAGTCCGCAAGATGTTCCAAAAGTAAAATCGACCATCGGCTCCCCGCAAGGGAGCCGATTTTTTTCGCGCGTTACCGCACTCGGGTATTATATAATCGCTCCATGCGCGCAACATTCCCAACCACAGTCCACCTGTTCTTTTTTCGCAGCGATGAAATTCTGCTGCTGCGCCGCTTTCAAACCGGCTACCGCGACGGCGAGTACAGCGTCCCGG
>JBMOMS010000017.1:0-4061 GCA_049324895.1 Chloroflexota bacterium | reverse complement strand
TGGGGATTCCCCCCCCCTCTCATCCCCCCATTCTGCGCAGCCAAATGGGGATTCACCCCCCCTCTCATCCCCCCATTTTGCGCAGCCAAATGGGGGGACCGAGGGGGGTAGCTTCAACATCTGGACGCAAACCCGCATCGGCCTGCTCAGCCATCCGCTCGACGGGCACGCCGCGCGCGGGCACCTGGCCGCCAGCACCTACCTGCAAATGGCCCTGCGCCCCGACATCTACCACATCGTCGGACATACCGAAGCCGATCACGCCGCCAGCGCCGACGACATCATCGAAGCGGTCAAGATCACGCGCCGCGCCATCCAGAACTCGCTGGGCGCGCCCGACATGCGCCGGGCCCCCGAGGTGCAGGCCCGCAAACAGGAATTGGTGGAGGAGACGCGGGTACTGCTGGACGCCATCCGCGAGATTGCCCCGTCGGGCGTGGCGGACCCGTGGGCGGACCCCGTTACCCTGGCCAGGTCCGTCACCCTGGGGCTGATGGACGCGCCCCAGTTGCGCAACAACAAGTTCGGGCGCGGGGCGACGCGCACCCGCATCGTGGACGGAAAATCCGTCGCCGTGGACGAATCGGGGCATCCGCTATTTGAGAAGGCAAGACTTTCGGCTTTGAAAAAGGAGAACCAATGAATATGACTGAAAAATACACCGTCATCGGGGCGGGACACGGAGGGAAGGCCATGGCCGCCCACCTGGCTTTGATGGGCGCAGACGTGGCCCTGTGGAATCGCACCTTCGAGCACATCTCGGTCGTCAAGAAACGCGGCGGCATCGAATTGGAGAGTCCCGAAGGCGGGCCGCACGGTTTCGGGAAAATCAGCCTGGTCACCTCGGACCTGGCGGAGGCCATTGCCCACGCGCAGGTCATCATGGTCGTGCTGCCCTCCTCCGCGCACAGCGACATCGCCAAAGCCGCCGCCCCGCACCTGCAGGACGGGCAGATCGTCCTCCTGCACCCCGGCCGCACGCTGGGCGCATTGGAATTTACCAAGGTGATGCGCGACAATGGCTGCACCGCCGATGTGACCGTGGCCGAGGCTGAGACCTTCATCTACGCCAGCCGCGCCGAAGGCCCCGCCCAGGCGCGCATCTTCCGCATCAAGGAAGCCGTGCCCCTGGCGGCCCTGCCATCCAGCCGCAACGAACTGGTGCTCGAAGCCATCCGCCACGCCTATCCCCAATTCATCGACGGCGTGGATGTGCTGCACACCGGACTGAACAACATGGGCGCCATCTTCCACCCCGCCCTGACCCTGCTCAACATGGGCTGGATCGAAAGCACGCACGGCGACTACCAATTCTATATCGACGGCGTCACGCCCTCGGTGGCGCGCGTATTGGAGGTGCTCGACCGCGAACGGGTGACGGTGGCCTCCTCGGTGGGTGTCCGCGCCCGCACCTCGATGGAATGGCTCAAACTGGCCTACGACACGATCGGCGAGGATTTGCATGAAGCCATCCACAACCAGCCTGGTTATTACGGCATCAAGGCCCCGCCCACCCTCAATCACCGCTACATCTTCGAGGATGTGCCCATGAGCCTGGTGCCGATGGCCTCGCTGGGAATGCGCTACGGCGTTTCGGTGCGCGGCATGGACAGCATCATCCGCCTGGGCAGCATCATCCACCGCAC
Organism: Chloroflexota bacterium; assembly: GCA_049324895.1. GTDB lineage: Bacteria > Chloroflexota > Anaerolineae > Anaerolineales > Villigracilaceae > JACPVF01. The sequence goes on along the minus strand of JBMOMS010000017.1, from coordinate 2,415 downwards.
CGACTACTGGCGGCGCGGGCGCACCGTCGAGCGCCTGGGCCTGGAGCAATGGAGCGTGAGCGAGCTGACGCGCTTCGTCAAGGAAGGAGTCATCGAGTAGGCCATGTCCATCTTTCAATACATCCGCCGCTTCCTGAACCCATTGAACAGCGCGGAAAAGAACGAGGTGGTGGCCGACATCACTCAATCGGCCACCTCCAGTTTCGACTTTTTCCTGCTGGTGGTGCTTTCGTGCAGCATTGCCACCCTGGGCTTGATTACCGATTCGCCTGCGGTCATCATCGGCGCCATGCTGGTGGCCCCGCTTATGTCACCCATTATCGGCATCGGGTTATCATCCATCACGGGCGATGGGAGGCTGGCATGGCATTCGGGCATGGCCCTCCTGCGCGGTGCGCTGCTGGCCGTCCTGCTTTCCAGCCTGATGACGCTATCCAACACCTACCTGCCCTTCATCGTTCTGCAGGAACTACCCTCGGAAGTGCTGGCCCGCATTCACCCCTCACCCATCGACCTGCTCATCGCGCTGGCTGGCGGACTGGCAGCCGCCTACGCCCTGACACGCCCCAACATTTCGGCAGCCCTGCCTGGCGTGGCCATCGCCACTGCATTGATGCCGCCGCTTTGCACGGTGGGCGTTGGCGTGGCCCTCATGCGCTGGGACGTGGCGAGCGGCGCTTTGCTGCTGTTTCTCACCAACGCCGTGACCATCGCCTTTGCCGCGGCTTTGGTATTCTTCGTGCGCGGGTTTGCGCCCGAAACGCATGTCATCAGCCGCCACATTCCACGCACCCTGACCATCTCGGCCTTCATCATAATCATCCTGCTGGTGCCGCTTACCTATTACAGTGTGCAGTTCGTGCAGCAGGCCAACGAAAATCGCCAGATCAACGAAGTGGTCACCATCGAAACGAACCAGATCGGGGCCGAACTGGTGGAATTGCAAACCCTGCGCCTCACCGATGGGTTGGACATGGTCATCACCGTGCGCACCAATGCGCCCTTGCGATACGAGCAGGTGGTCGCACTCCAAAAAGGGATCGTCAACGGTCTGCATCTCCCCGTCTCGCTGAAGGTCAACCAGATCTTTGCCGAGCGCCTCGACCCGCTCGTGCCCCCTACGGCCACACACACACCCATCCCAACCTACACCATCACGCCCGGCCCCAGTCCAACCCGCACGTATACGGTTATCCCGCCCAGCATCACGCCAACCCATACCTCCACGCCCACGCTTACGCCCACACCCGCGCTGGCGCAGGCGTTAAACGCCACCCCGCCCAAGTTGCAGTTGTATCAATCGCCCAACGGCCCCGTGATTGGTCAACTTCGCGCAAAGCAACCCCTCATTGTATTGTACGGCCGGCAGGTGGTGAACGGCCTGGCCTGGATCGAGGTAATGGACTCGGAAGGCAGAATAGGCTGGATTCCTGAAATCTACCTGCAAATCGTCACCACCACCCCCACCCCGTGACAGTTGGGCCTTCCAACCTGTCTGTTCCAAGCCTGGCCTAGCAGTTTGTCGGAGAGAGATGTTTCAAGGCGCAAAACGCTAATTTGAACCGCGAAGGATGCCAAGAACGCGAAGTTTAAAAGGTTTTCTTTGCGATCTTAGCGCGCTTCGCGGTCAAAAAGCGGCATTGGTTGGGTTCTCCGACAGCCTGCTAGTGGCGTATACTTCACGTCATGGACAACAACACCTTTCAACGCACCCCCTTCACCTGGCTGGTATACGCCCTGCTGGCCTTCTATGCCTACTACATCAACGTCATCGGACCCATCACGCCCTTCCTCAAAGAGGAACTGGGCCTGAGCTACACGGTCAGCAGCCTGCACTACACGGCCTTCGCCCTGGGCATGTTGCTGGTGGGCTTCGGCGGCCACACCGTCATCCGCCGCATCGGGCGCACGCGCGCGCTCTGGCTGGGGGCCTTCGGCATGAGCCTCGGCGCGCTGCTCCTGTTGCTCGGGCGCAGCGCGCCGCTCACCATCGGGGCCGCCTTCGGCATGGGACTGGTCGGCTCGCTGATCCTGGTTATCGTCCCCACGACGCTCTCGGACTTGCACGGCGAATTCCGCGCAGTCGCCATCGCCGAGGCCAACGTATTCGCCTCCATCCTGTCCACCGCCGCGCCGTTGATGGTCGGGTGGACCGCCCTCCTGCCCGGCGGCTGGCGGCTGGCGCTGGGGCTGGCTGCCCTGGCCCCCTTCCTGATGCTGTTCGGGCTGGGGAAGGCCAGGCCGCCGCAAAACGCCTCGACGCAGGCCGCATCCATGACGGGTGGACGCCTGCCCGCCCTGTTCTGGGTGTACTGGGCGGCCATCGTGCTGAGCGTGGCCGTGGAATTTTGCCTGATCTCCTGGAGCGCCGATTTCCTCGAAAAGGCCCTCTCCCTGCCCCTGACCGAGGCCGCC
>JBMOMS010000016.1:0-4065 GCA_049324895.1 Chloroflexota bacterium | reverse complement strand
TTGGTGCGCTTGATGGGGAACACCTGCACTTGCGTGCGGTGCAAGTGTGGGTAACTGGTAACTGTCGGTTTCCTTGTGGAGCAGGTTGGAGATTTCTTCCACATACTTGTGCGGGGCGTGGATTTTGGAAATGTACTGTTCAAGCACATGCAACAGATGTTTGCCTTCATCGGCGAAGATGCGCACGTAGCCGCCCTGCGCTCCCAGGGTCAGGGCATGTGAAAGCCTCTCGGCGGCCTCAGCATGCCGTCCAATGGCGTGCAGGGCATAGGCGCTCAGGATCTGCGCCTCGATGACGGGCGTGACCCGTTCGCGGCGTTCGGCTTCCGCCGTCAGCGTGGACAGGCTCTCGATCAACGCTTCGGCTGGCGCAAGGTCGGAGGCAAGCCCCACAACTTTGGCGCGCAGGAGTACGAGCCGGGTCATTTCCCGCAGATGGTAATAAGCGGCCTCATTGTCTTGATCCAGGTCATAGGCCTGGATGATCTGTGCCGCGCGGGCCGTGTCGCCGCGCAGCAGGAACAGCCGCGCCAGTTGGCTGGCGACGAAGGTGTCGTCCAGCACCGAGACACTATGTTCGGCGACCTGCATGGCGACCTCCAGCCGGCCAATGGCGGCGTCCCAATCGCCCCTGGCAGCCAGCAGGCGGGCCAGCGCGATCTGACCGTCCATGCTGGCCACGGGCTGCCATACCTGGCAGTAGGCGATGCCCTGTTCGGCATACCGAACGGCCTCGTCGAAGCGGTTTTGTTCGCGCAGCAGTTCGGCATAGCTGACGTAGGGCATCCCGAGCAGGAAGGTATGCTCTCCCAGGGTTTCCCTGGCATATCGAATAACCTGCTGGAAGGTGCGTTCGGCCAGCCCCAGCGCGCCGCGCATCTGGCGCACTTCGCCCATTTGCACCTGGGCAACGATGGACACCAACGGATTGTTCAGCGCGGCAGTCAGGCGCACGGTCTCGCTCAAGGCTTCCACGGCCTGCGCGGTTTCCCCCTGCAAGGCGTGACGCAGTCCCAGGTTGAAGTGCAGCAGGCTGTGCAGGAAATCGTCCTGTTCGGCCAGCAGGACGAAGGCGGATGAGATCTCATCTGTGGCTGCCATCTCGCCTGCGAAGATCCCGCTCAGGATGCGCAGGGACTTGGCCTCGCCCCTCAGCCTGTCCCCCGTTTCGTCGGCGGGGATGAGCGCCTCGGCCCGGGTGATGCACTCCGCTGTCCGGGCTGAATCCCAACCGATGATGCTGGCCCAACCCCTGGCCAGCCACAAACGCGGATGTTGTTCGAGCAGTTCGGGCGGCATGGCCTCGATCCACTCGGACAGGGCGGCCTGTTCGCCGCGCTGGAGTATGTCGATGTAGTGGCTTTCGAGCAGGCGGGCGGCGCGCTCATAATCGGCGGCGTGGGTGGCGTAGTGGATGGCATCGTCCAGCAGGCTGTTCTGTTCGAACCAGTCGCTGGCGGCGCGATAGAGTTCGGCGGCCCGCCCGGGTGGAACCTGTCGGCGCAGGAAGTCGGTGAACAGCGCATGATAACGGAACCAGGTGCCCGTCGCGTCGAGCGGGACCAGGAAGAGATTGGCGCGCTCGATGTGAGCGATAAGCCCCTCCCTGCCTGCTCCGTTACCAGAAGAACTGAAAACGGGGGAGGGGAGGATGAATTCACACAACGATGCGCAGAAGCGGTCGAAGAGGGCGGAAATCTTGAGAAACTCCTGCACCTCGGGCGATTCACGGCGCAGGACTTCCTCGGCCAGGTAATCGAAGATGTGCTCCCGCCCGGCCAGAGCCTGCCAGTTCTCGGGCTGACGGGCCAGGGCCAGCGCGGCCAGTTGCAATCCCACCGCCCAGCCTTCCGTGGATTGATTGAGGCTGGCCTGGGCCTCGGCGGGCAGGCGCAGATCCATGCTGGTTTCGAGGAAGGCGCGGACTTCCACTTCCGTGAAGCGCAGGTCGGCGGCGTTGATCTCAGTCACCTGGTCGAGGGCGCGCAGGCGGACCAGGTTGAGGGATGGCGACACGCGCGAGGTGATGACCAGGTGGAAGGTCGCGGGGCGGTGTTCGAGCAGAAATCCCAGCAACTCGCCGGTCTCGGTTGTGTCGGCGCTGTGTAAGTCGTCGAGGACGAGGGCGAAGTTACCGTCCACTTCAGCCAGGTCGTTGATCAGCGCAAAAAGCGCCCCATCGGGCGAACCGCCCTGCATCATAGCCAGGGTGGTTTGCCCCAGGTGGGGCGAGATGCTTTGCAGGGCCTGGATGAGGTAGGCCAGGAATCTCTCGCGCGGACGGTCGGCAGGCTGGAGCGAGAGCCAGGCAATCGGCATGGGATGTGCCTGTGCCCAGGCGGCAGCCAGGGTCGTTTTGCCGAAGCCCGCGGGGGCCACGATCAGGGTCAGGGCGCGACAGGTTCCCTCCGCCATGCGCTTGAGCAGGCGCGGACGTTCCACCTGCCGTGGGCGGATGGGTGGGATGCTGGTCTTTGTCCGCAGGAGAGGGAGCATGATGAAATTATACAACCACGCTGGTGGATGCGTCTGCCTGCGAATTGCATCACGGGAAATGTTACTTTGGAGAGCATCGTTGCATCAGGGAAAATGTTACTTTCCGATAGGCAGAACAACCTGTCGGAGGAGCCACATGATGAGCCTGAAAAGCAAGCGCGAGTTGTTAGAAGCTGTGCGACCCAGATACCTGAAAGCAAATAAAGCTGAAAAGCAAAAAATGTTGGATGAGTTTACGGCAGCTACCGGCTATCATCGGAAACATGCAATCCGAGTGCTAAAAAATCAAGTGCAAGTTCAAAACCACCTTAAAGGGAAAACCAAAACCTATAAAACCGTCTATCGTGGCGAAGTGGTGAAAGCGCTGGAGCAAATCTGGGAGATCTGTGGACAGATCTGCTCCAAACGACTGCAACCCTATTTGCCAGAAGCCATCAAAGTGCTGGAGCGTTGCAAAGAAATTAATATCACAAAAGACACGAAAGAATTGCTCTTGAAAATCAGTTCCGCCAGCATAGACCGTTGCTTGCGTCCCGTTCGGCTCAAGTCACCGCACGGCTTGAGTACCACCAAGCCTGGCAGCCTGCTGAAGAATCTAATTCCAGTACACACCTTCACAGAATGGGATCAAGAGCAACCTGGGTTCATGGAAATTGACCTCGTAGCGCACTGTGGAAACACCACAGAAGGGCAATACCTGAATACTTTGACCTGTACTGACATTTCTACTGGCTGGACGGATGTAACTGCCCTGCCGCGCCGCTCACAAGAAGCGGTTTCTGAAGCAATACACTTGATGCGCCAAAGACTGCCATTCCCATTGCTCGGGATTGATTCCGATAACGGCAGTGAGTTCATCAACGATTTGTTATACCGCTACTGCCTGGATGAGGAGATCACTTTTACCCGTTCTCGCCCATATAAGAAAAACGACCAGGCGCATGTCGAACAGAAGAATTGGTCTGTAGGCCGTCATACTGTGGGTTATGACCGCTGGGAAACAGAGCAGGAACTCGCTCTGCTCGAAAGCATTTATGATGATTTACGGCTCTATATCAACTTCTTTCAGCCGTCTTTCAAACTGATTGCCAAAGAACGGGTTGGCAACAAGACCATCAAACGGTATGATACAGCCAAGACACCTTACCAGCGTGTCCTTGAACGCAAAGATATTTCGTTGGATGCCAAAGCGCGGCTGATGAACCTATACCTTCAACTCAATCCCGCCGAACTTCGCCGCTCAATTGACCAGAAAACCGCCAAACTTTGGAAAATTTCTCGGTAACATTCTTTCTTGATGCAACGTTACCGTCAAAGTAACATTTTATCTTGATGCATTACGGCCTGGAATGGGGAAACCCTCCTGAAGGGTGGTGTCAAAATGCGGCCATTTCGCTACACTAGGGGGTGTCACCGTCCATCCTGCCGTACCTTCGATGCCCATTCGAGCGGCTCGATGGCGGGTATCCAGAGAGGAGGCGCTTTGAAACCAGAAGCATCCGCCAGTGTTCGTTCCACAATGCAAGCATTCCAGGACGGCTACCTTGCGCGCGACCCCGCCCGCCTGGA
>JBMOMS010000015.1:0-31434 GCA_049324895.1 Chloroflexota bacterium | reverse complement strand
TACAAGAAGAATGCGTTGTTTTGTCATGATGGGACAATTTTACCCTATCTTTGTCGGGAAAGTCGAGATGAAAGCGGCGGAGGCCCGTCCAATGGGCCTCCGCCGTGTTTTCTGACCCGGGAACGGGTCCCGTTTGGTCGGTTTTTACTTCGCCTTGACGGTGATGGTCTTTGGGCGCACTTCCTCCGCCTTGGGCAGGGTGATGGTCAGGATGCCGTTCTCGAACTCGGCTTTGGCCTTGTCGGCCACCACCTCGGTGGGCAGCATGATCCTGCGCTCGAAGGAGCCCCAGCGCTGTTCGCGGATGTGCCAGGCCTTTTCCTGGTTATCTTCCTTCTGCCTGGATTCGCCCTTGATGCTCAGGACTTCGCCGGTCACGCTGATCTGCACATCTTCGGCCTTCATGCCCGGGACGGCGGCTTTGACCACCAACTCATCATCGGTCTGGTACATGTCGACGGCCGGCAGGGACAGGCTGCCCGTCATGCTGATCGGGCGGGTGAAGGCGTCGTCGAACAGACGGTCCATCGCCTCACGCAGGGTCATCATCTCACGAGCAGGCTCCCAACGGATTAAGTTTGACATAGCAACCTCCTTTTTGGTTGATTGGTTTGGATGCCCTTAATATAAAAAGCCTGCGTTGGAATTACGCAAGCTTTTTGTCAAAAAATCGTATGAGATTGGCGCATGGAATGCGGACTTCAATCCGCGCTTCGATTATTCCCTGTTCCGCTTGAAATCCACGAAGCGATAGCCCACGCCGCGTTCGGTGAGAACATACCTGGGATTGGCGGGATCCTTTTCCAGCTTCTGGCGCAGGTAGTTGATATACAGGCGCACGTAATGCGGCTCATCGCGATACTCGTAGCCCCACACCTTTTGCAGGAGCTGGTCGTGCGAGACCACCCAGCCGGCATTCTGCACCAGGTGGAAGAGCAGACGGTATTCGGTGGGACGCAGCTTGACCAGCTTGCCCTCCAGCCAGATCTCGTGGCGGTCGAAATCGATCTTCAGGCGCTCATCGATCTCGATCAAGCCGTGCATCGAGCCGCTGGCCGATTCCGTGCGGCGCAGGACGGCCTTCACGCGGCTGACCAGTTCGCGCGGGCTGAACGGCTTGGTGACGTAATCGTCCGCGCCCAGTTCCAGGCCGCGCACGCGATCGTCCTCCTCGCCCTTGGCAGTCAACATGATGACGGGCACGTTGCTCAACTCGCGCACGGTTTCGAGCACCTCGAAGCCGTCCAGGTCGGGCATCATCACGTCCAGCAGGATCAGGTCGGGGTTTACATCGCGGATCTTGTTGATGGCCTGCCTGCCGTTGAAAGCCTCACTGACCTGGAAGCCGTCGTGCTCCAGGTTCATGCGAATGAAACGCACCATGCGCTCCTCGTCGTCCACGACCAGGATGCGGCGGCGGTCAAAAGTTTCGGGCATGGACTCTATTCCCTCACGAAGCCGATGATCTTATCTTCTTCCTCGCCTTGCAGCACCTCGATCAACGTGAGCTTGTTGATCGGCCAGATCACCTTGCTGACATTGGGCTCGATGTAATGCAGGTCCTTGCCCTCGCGCGTGCGCGGGTTGTTGACGATCAACAATGTATCGGTCGGCTTGGGAAGTTCTTCGATTTCCCCGGCCACCGAGATTTCGCCTGCAATGTGAAGAATGACATGGTGTGTCATGGTTTTCCTTTCGGTGCGCCCGAGGTCAGGCGGGTTTCAGCAGGATTTGGATCTTCAGTTTACCCAGCAGGGCCACGTCCCCGTGCCGCATGATCTGCTCCAGGTTGGGCGGGAGGCGCTTGCCGTTCAGGTAGGTTCCGTTCGAGGAGCCCAGGTCCATCAGCAGGACCTGCTCGGACTTGCGCTTGACCACCGCGTGCAGCCGCGAAACCCCGTTGGCATACGCGTGATAGGGGGACAGGTCGATGTCGGGCATAATCGGCTGCCCTTCGCTGGCGCGCCCAAGCGTGAACTCATTGCGGTCCGACAGCGGGAGCATCTGGCCCGTGTCCAACAGGTGCAGGGTGCCCCAGGTATCCAGTTTGCTGCCGACGGCGCGTTGTACCCCCAGGATGGGCTGGGCGGGGAAGTTCTCGTCGATGTCCTGCTGGTCCGGGGCGATGTTCTGGGTGACGAGGTTGTCGGTGATGACCAGGTGGGCGCCACATTCGCTGCAAAACATGGACCCGTTCAGGTTGTTGTGGCGGCAATTGGGACAAACAATCATGTCTGCTTCTCCTTCGCGCCCGAGAGTAGGAGGGCGCGGGTGCGATACTTGATTTCCTTCGAGCGTTCCGCGCCCCAGGCGCGGGTGCGTTCCAGACTGTCGGCTTCCAGCAGGGCGGTGCGGGCCAGCCCCTGTTCGCCTTGGGCCAGCAGGTGGGCTGCGAGATTCTTCAGGTGGCGGGTGGCGGAATCAATGTTGCCATTGCCAACCTCACTGCGGGCCTTTTCCTGCAGGCGGTAGAGCGTCAGGCGTGAGAGCGCGCTGAGGATCTTTGTGGGCGGCGGGTCGGGCGCGGCCTCGGTGCCAATCTCCCGCGTGATGGGCATGCGGATGGGCGGAATGGATTGGGGACGGGCGGCAATCGAAATCTTCATAATTCCGTTCAATATTGTAACCGCATTCCCTTGCAGGGCGGATGGCTCGATGATAAATTCCAGCAGTGTATTGAGCGGCACGTCCTGGAGGATCGGGCCGAGTTTGAGCGGGCTTTCGATGGACACAGGGCCGCCCTCGGGCTGGATGCGGAAGGCGTAGTTCAACTTGATGCCTTCCTGGGGAGCATAGGTCAACGAGACCTCGTCTGCAAAGATATTGGACAGGGCCTTGAATTTTTCGGCCAGGATGGTCTGGATGTCTTTGGCCTGCGCGATGTAGGCGCTGTTCCCGCCGGTGCGGCTGGCCAGCGCATCCAGGAAGATGTCGTTCCAGTCTGCGCCGATGCCCATGCCGCTGATGCCGATGTTCTCCGCCGCGGCGCGCGATGCCAGGGCCAGGCAGGCGGCCTCGTCGCCGTAGGTATGTCCGTCGGTCAGCAGGATGATGTGGTTGACGCGCGACGGGTCCAGGCCGCGCCGCACCTCGCCCAGGCCCTTCTCCAGGCCCTGGTAGATTTCGGTCGCCCCGCCCGTCTGCATCGACTGGATGCTGGCCTCCATTTTGATGCGGTCGCGCTGGAAGGAGGCCGGGACGATGACCTCGGCTTTGTCGCTGAAGGCCACCACGCTGAAGATGTCCTCGGGCCGCAGGATGCGCAGCACTTGGCTGGCCGCCGCCTTTACCATGTCCATGTTGCCGCCCTGCATCGACGTGGAGCGGTCGAGCACCAGCGCCACGTTGAGCGGCGGCGCGGGGATCTTGTCCTTTTCGCGCGGGGCGGCTTCGATCAACACGTACAGCAGTTGCGGCTCGGATAATTTCACCAGGTTGCCGCGGCTGAACAGAATTTGGTGCTGGATGATGGAACTGGCCGGTTCCTGCGCGGGCAGGGTTGCGTCGTATTGCGCGCGCCGCTTGGGGTTGGAAAGGACCTCGTAGGCCTGCTGGATGTCGAGGAAAAGCTCGGTTTCCCCGGGCGCCTTGTTCTTGTCGGGGTGCAGCCGCTGGGCCGCCTCGAAGTAGGCGCGCTTAATCTCCTCCGCTGAAGCGTCGCGCAGAACTCCAAGTAGGGCGTAGAAATCGGCTGTTTTGGCGGGCATGTTATCCGATCAACTGAACGAGGATCACGCTGATGTTGTCCGGTCCGCCGGCCAGGTTGGCGGCCTCGACCAGGTTTTGGCAGGCGCGCTGCAGGTTGGGGGCTTCGGTGATATTGCGGTAGATGTCGGGATCGTTGATTACGCTCCACAACCCGTCGCTGCACAACATCAGGTAGCCAGGCTGGGGGAAGGAAACGGTAAACACGTCGGCTTCGAGGGCCTCGCCCTGGCCCAGCGCGCGGATGAGCACGTTGCGGTGCGGGAAGTTGGCGGCCTCGTCGGCGCTCAGGTGGCCGAGTTCCTCCAGCCGCTTGACCAGGCTGTGATCACGGGTGATGGGGCTGATGCGCCCATCCGGGTAAATGGAGTAGGCGCGGCTGTCGCCCACATGGGCGATGGTCACCTGCTGGCCGAGCACCAGGGCGGCTGTGACAGTGGTGCCGCTGCCCGGGGCCTCGCGCTGCACGTAGCGGTGCGCTTCCTTGACCGCGTTCTCCATGATCTCCTGCAGCGGGTCCTGGATGGCCTGCGAAGGCAGCCCGTACAGGTACGAGTTGACGCTGCGCATCACCTGCCCGGCCACAATGCGGATGGACGCGTTGCTGGCCACCTCGCCAAACTGATGCCCGCCCATGCCGTCGGCCACGATGTACAGCCCAAAGGGGATGTTGCCGCCCTCGCCGCCCAACGTTGCTGTGATTGCCAGCAGGCTGTCCTCGTTGTGATCGCGCTGTTTGCCCACCGACTGTCCGACAGCGGCAACCAGTTGCTGGATCTCGTAACGCGGGCTTTGGTTCTGGAGGATGGATTGGATCTGGTGGTCGGTCAGCGGAGCCGTGGTGGCTCCCCCGTCCATGACAACCGCTTCACGGCGCTGTTCCTTCTTGAAAAACTTGCGGAAAAATTCAACCACGGAGTCTCCTTCACCCTCAGGCTATCAGGGCGTAGATGTTGTGATCGGTCGAACCGATGTAGATGATGTCGTCGAAGGCCAGGGGGGAGCCGGTGATCGGTCCTTTGGTTTCGTATTTCCAGCGCATGCGCCCGCTGCGATATTCCAGGCAATACAGGCAGCCATCCACCGAGCCGAAATACAGCGAGTCTTTGTAGACGATGGGCGAACTGCCAACCTGGTTTTCGGTGCGGAAGCGCCAGACTTCCTTGGCGGTGCGCATATCGACGCAGTACATGAAACCATCCGCTGCGCCGACGAAGATATAATCGTCTGCCACGGCGGGTGAAGAAATGGAGCCTTTTCCCAGGCGGAAACGCCACAGGGGCCAGCTGTTCTTGGCGTCCAGGGCGTAGAGCGTCCCATCCAGGGAAGTGAAGTACACGGCGGCGCCCTTGAGGGTCGGCGAGGAGGTGATGCCCCGCTTGGCCTGGAAGCGCCATTTCATCGTGCCGCGGAAGTCCACGGCGTACATGTCGCCGCTCTCGGCCCCGACGTAGATCAGCTCGTTGGCTACGTAGGGCGTGGAACGGATGGCGTCGGCGGCCTCGAACTTCCACACGGCGCGGCCCGTATTCACGTTGACGGCGTGCAGATAGTGATCATCCGAGCCGATGAAGATGTGTCCTTCCGCCAGGCGCGGGGAGGAACGCACCTTGTCTTCGGTATAGTAGGTCCAAACCACCTTGCCCGAGCGCATGGTGACCACGTGCAGGCGCCGGTCTTCGGAGCCGAAGTACACGTTGCCTTCGTATACCGTTGGGCGGGAGACGATCCCGCCATCGGTGGCGTATTTCCATTGGAACTGGCCGTCGGTGGCGCTAATGGCGTACAGGTTGTTGTCGTAACACCCGCTGAACAACATGCCCTGGTGCAGGGCCGGGGTGCCGCGCACCTCGTCCTCGCATTTGAAGGTCCACAACGGTTTGATCGTGCTGGTCTGGGCCGGCAGGGCGGCGGTGATCTTGTTCAGCGCGCCGGTCTTGCGGGCCACACCCATCAGGGCATCCCGCATGTCGTTTGCGGTCTGGAAACGGTCGCCGGGGTTGTATTGCAGGCTGGAGTTGATGACCACTTCCATCTCGGTCGAGACGCTCTGGTTGATGCGGCGGACGGGCCGCTCGGCGAACGAGAAGGGCGGCTCCAGGCGCGGGTCGCGGCGGGTTAGGGCGTGGTGCAGGGTGGCGCCCAGCGCGTACAGGTCGGCCAGGGGGGTGGCCTCGCCGCGATACTGCTCGGGCGGGGAATAGCCCTCCGTGCCGATCATCGTGCCTTTGATGCCGCTCTGGAAGGTTTTTGCGATGCCGAAGTCCACCAGCACGATGTCGCCGCTGTGGTTGATCATCACGTTGGAGGGCTTCATGTCGCGGAAGATGATCGGGTCGGGTTTGTGGCTGTGCAGGTACGAAAGCACATCGCACAGGCTGATGCCCCAGCCCAGCACCTGTTCCTCGGGCAGGAAGCCGTTGGTGTCGTTGATGATCGCTTCCATATCCTTGCCGTGGACGAATTCCAGCACAAGGTAGGAGCGGTCATCCTCGGAGAAGTAATCGTAAATGCGCGGGATGGATGGGTGGTTGAGCGTGGCCAGCAGGTTGGCCTCGCGCTCGAAGTTTTGCACGATGGTTCTGCGCACCAGCGGGTCGGGCGCCATGTTGACCATTTCCTTGACGGCCACCAGCTTGACCACGTTTGGGAAGTGCAGGTCGCGGGCGCGGTAAACCGAGCCCATGCCGCCCACGCCAATCACCTCCTGGATGTGGTAGCGTTTGACGAGCGTGGTGCCCGATTGTAGTTGCCGTCGGGGTGAACTGTCATCACCCAGCGGTTGCGTGATGTGCTTGGTGTCCAGCTTGATCTCCTCTTTACACGCAGCGCGAAGTGGGTAAATTATAGTGTTTATGGACGGGATTGACAACTGTGTATTTTTCCTTTTCGGCCTCGACTTTCCGGTAAATTTCCTTTGCCTGTTGTTCAAGCAACGTTAACCTCCCGTTTGGGCCAGCTTAAAGGAAACTTCTTACAATCAGCCTGGATTTCCATGAGCACCGTCAAAAAGACCTACCCCACCATGACCCGTCCGACCGGCTACGTAACCGTGCCTGTGAGCGTATCCGACCTGCCCATGCACGATTACAGCGTCCCGGTCGATACGCTGACCGAAGAGGTCACCTCCCGCCTGGATGCGCACCCGGAGCTGCCCGGCGTCATCCTGTTGCAGGAGGGCCAGGTGTATGGGATGCTGCCCCGCAAACGCATGTTCGAACGCCTCGGGCACCGCTATGGGGTGGAACTGTTCCTGCGCAAGCCGATCCGCGAATTATGCGACAGCCTGCAGCCGGAGATCTTCACTGTGCATCCCCACGCCCGCGTCGACGATGCGGTCTACCTGGCCCTGGACCGGCCGGCCAGCGTGTTGTATGAACCGCTGGTCGTCCTCTCCGAGTCCCAAGGGGCGCGGCTGCTGGATTTCCACACCCTGCTGCTGGCGCAGTCCCAGATGCTCAACAACATGAACAACCTGTTCTCCACGCTCAATCGCATCGAAGCCGCCCTCCACAACAAGGGCGACCTCCAGGAACGCCTGGCGGCCATTCTCGACGGCCTGCGGCAGGTGGTCCCTTATCATCACGCCGCCGTCCTGCCCAGGAACGCCCGCGGTATTCACCTTTCGGACCGCGAGATCACGACCTATATCCCGACCGTGCCCGTCATGCAGAATGTCATCTACCAGGCCGTGCTGCAACACAACCAGCCCATCTACCTGGAGAATGTCGAGCATGTACCCGGCTGGGATGGCCTGGGATTGGGTTCGACCGACATGCGCACCTGGGTGGGCATCCCCCTGCGGGGCGACGGCCTGGCCCTGGGCATCCTCTCCCTGGGACGGCGCACGCTTTCCCCCTTCCGCCGGGATGAAATGTCCATTGCCGAAACCTTTGGCGGGTACATCACCCGGGTTTTGCAAACGCAGCCTTCCGCCTGATCCTTGCATGGAAGCCGTTTCTACGGCACAATACGGGGGTGAAGATTCTTGCCGTCAGCGACCAGATTGTGGAACGCATCTACTCCCTCATCGCCAGCGATCACTTTCGCGGCGTGAACCTGCTGCTTGGCTGCGGCGACCTGCCCTATTCTTACCTGGAGAACATCGTCACTCTGCTCAATGTTCCGCTCTATTACGTGCCGGGCAACCACGACCCCGCGCACGATGAGCGCCTTGCGGCGGCGCGCGCCGAGGGCGGCGTGAACCTGGACCTGAAGACGGTCTCTGTGAAGGGGCTGCTCCTCGGCGGATTCGGCGGCTGCGCGCGTTACCGCCCCGACGGCGTGAACCAGTACACCCAGTCTGAAGCCTACGCGCGGGCTTTTCGCCTGCTCCCGCGCCTGTGGTGGAATCGTCTGCGCCACGGACGGGCGCTGGATGTGCTCATCAGCCACGCCCCGCCCTTTGGCATCCACGACGATGAGACCCAGGCCCATCGCGGCCTGCGCGCCCTCAACTGGCTGCTGCGGGTGGCGCGTCCGCGTTACCACCTCCACGGGCACACCCATTTCCAGCGCCAGAACCTCTCGGCCTCTACCACCCGCTGCGGGTCGACCGAGGTCGTGAATATTTTTCCCTATAAAACCATCGAGATTCAGGATGTCTGACGAACTCACCTCCCGCATACGCTCCGATTACAGCCGCGCGCGCTTCAAAGCCTTTTTGAACGGCGTGTGGGCAGCCCTGTCGGGCCAGTCCAACCGCCTGCTGTCCTACGACGAGGTCAAGGAAAAACTGCACGTCGGCGGCCCGATCTATCGCGGCGTCCACACTGTCCGCGTGGAGCAGATCGCGGGCAGCCTCAACCGCTACCACCAATTCGACCGCGCCTTCCTGCCCATCCAGGACGACACCTCGGCCCGCTGGCTTTCCATCAACCGCGCCTTCTACCAGGATGTGAGCCTGCCGCCTGTGGTGCTCTACAAGGTCGGCCAGGTCTACTTCGTGGTGGACGGCCATCACCGCGTCTCGGTGGCGCGCGAACAGGGACAGGTCTTCCTCGACGCCGAGGTGCGCGAATGCGCCACGCGCGTCAACATCACGCCCGACCTCAAGCCCGAAGACCTCGAAATCCTGGAAGACAAGGTGCATTTCCTCGAACGCACCGCCCTCGATCATCTGCGCCCGGAGGCCAACGTCAAGCTCACCATCCCCGACGGATTCGAGCGCATGTTGGAGCACATCGCCGTCCACCGTTATTTCATGGGCCTCGACCTGCAGCGCGACATCAGCGAACAGGAGGCCGTCATGCACTGGTATGATACGGTCTACCTGCCCATCGTCACCGTGGTGCGCGAGAGCGGCGTGCTGGAGGATTTCCCCGGCAAGACCGAAGGTGACCTGTACCTGTGGGTGCTCGATCACCAGCATTACCTGGCGAAGTCCGAGGGCCAGCCGCTCCAGCCGCCCGAAGATGCGGCGCGCGAATTCATCGAAGAACAGGAATAGGATATGACCAACCTGCATCCCCTGGCCGGCGTCTACACCGCCGCCGTCACCCCGCTCAAAGCGGATTCGACCCTGGACCTGGAAGCGGTCCCCGTTTTGCTGCGTTTCCTCGCCTCGCGCGGAAGCCACGGCGCCCTGCTCTTCGGCACGACCGGCGAGGGACCCTCCTTCTCGCCCGCCGAACGCGAGACCCTGCTGCGCTCGGTGCGTGTCTTCCGCCAGCAGGTGCCGGGCTTTCGCCTGTTGGCCGGCACCGGCACGCCCAGCCTGGGTGAGACGGTCGACCTGACCAAACTGGCCTTCAGCCTGGGCTTCAACGGCGTGGTTGTCCTGCCGCCGTACTACTTCCGCAAGGTCAGCGACGACGGCCTGTTCGAGTGGTTCAGCGAGGTCATCCGCAAGGCCGTGCCCAGCCAGGGATACGTGTTGGGCTATCACATCCCCAGCGTCGCAGGCGTGGGCTTCTCGCTCAGCCTGCTGCGCCGCCTCAAGGACGCCTTCCCGCGCCAGTTTGCCGGCATCAAGGATTCCTCGCATGACGCGGACTTTGCCCGTTCGCTGGGCGAGCACTTCGGTTCGGACTTGCTCGTATTGAACGGCACGGATTCCCATCTGCAACTGGCCGTGGAGAACAAGGCCCAGGGCTGCATCACCGCCGCCGCCAACTTGATCTCGCCCGACCTGCGCGCCGTATGGGATACGATGCAGGCGGGAAATGATCCCGCTGAGATTCAAGCCCGCGTCACCGCCCAGCGTCACGTGCTGGAGAAATACCAACCCTTCGCGCCCACGCTCAAGGCGCTGATGCACCGCCTGCATGGCCTGCCGCGCTGGAGCGTCCGCCCGCCGCTGATGCCGCTTTCGGCGGAGGTCGAGGAGCAGGTGGCGCAGGAATTCAGCGCCGCATAATCTGGAGTCCGGAAGCTCTGCTTCAGGATGGAGCCTCGAATCAAAAACTCCGCAAGTAGAACTTGCGGAGTCCGTCAAACAGGTTATGTTGTTACGACCCGCTTGCAGCCGGTGTCTCAGGCGACTCGATGGCGTATTCCAAATCGAAGGCCTCCACGCGGATGCGCAGGTCATAATAGATCAACACGTTGACGGCGACGCTGAAGGGGTTGACGAGCGCCACGATCAACTGGCTGATGACCGTGCTGACCAGCAGTGCCGGGATCTCAGGGATGGACAACCAGTCCGTCAGGATGTTCAAGGAAGCGATGGGAAGCAGGGTCGCCAGGATCACGATTGCGCTCGCGGCGGTGGAAGTTCCCAATACGCGCCAAAAATGTTTGTCTGTTAACTTCCAGCTTCTGCTCAGACCCTCCGAGGCTCCAATGTTTTCCAGGACAATCGCCACCGTGCCAATCGCCCAGCGGGTGGTCAGGTAGAGCAGCACGGCAAGGTACCCAAGGAAGCCAATGACCTGGAAAAAAGAGCCCAGCAAGGTAAAAACGAGGAAGATCAGCGCCGGCGCAACCAGGGCCAACCCTTGCAGAATTCCGGCCCCAAGGATCGAACCGTACCTTTTCGACCCGAGGCTAAAGGCCTGACGGATGGTGAAGGTTGCGGATAAATAAGTGCGCGAGGTGGCGATGGCCAGGGCGCCCAGAATCAATGGGTTGAAAAAAGCCTGTATGAGGTCGACGATCTGCGTACTGCCCATGGTTACGGCGCTCAGAATTTGCAGGAGCGTAAAGGGAATCAGCACTGCCGCGGTGATGCCCAGCAACGGCAGGAATTGCGCGCGATACAGCCGAAAGGCCTTGTCCAGCAGTTCGCCGACGCTCAATTCTCGCAAGACGGGTTTTTCGTTCATGGTTTCCTCCTTGAACAAGTGTGTGTGGATGGGTGAATTTTACACCCGTTTGGGTTGATCATCTTCTCGTAAAGCAAGTCTACAGACTTGCTTTACACTTTAACGGCAAATGTCTTCCGATGAATGGGGGCCTGCCCCAGCCTTTGAATGGCGGTGCGATGCGCGAGTGTGCCGTAGCCCTTATGCTTCTTCAACCCATAGCCTGGATACTGGCTGTCCAGGTCGCACATCAGCGCGTCGCGGGCGGTCTTGGCCAGCACCGAGGCGGCGGCGATGCTGAGCGATTTCTGGTCGCCTTTGACGATGGCGGATTGCGGTATATCCAGTTCGGGCAGTTCGAGGCGGAAGTCGGTCAGCAGGGTGTCGGGGAAGAGCGTCAGCGCGGCGAGGGCGCGCAGGGCGGCCAGGCGCGTGGCAGGGACGATGCCCAGCGCGTCGATCTCCGCGGCGGAGGCGAAGCCCACCCCCCAGGTCCGCGCGGATTGCTGGATGAGCGGGGCCAGGCGGGAACGCTCGGGCGGAGTCATCAGCTTGGAGTCGCGCAGCCCGCTCAACGTCGAGGGCAGGTTGGGGTTGTCGTTGGGGAGGATGACCGCGCCGACAGCCACGGGCCCGGCCAGGGCGCCGCGTCCGGCTTCGTCCAATCCCGCCACGTGAAGCAGCCCACCCTGCCAGAGAGGAAATTCAAAGGCCAGGTCGGGGGTGGGGATCATGACCATGTAGGGCGAGATAATATCTCGCCCTACCCGTAGATTCCGCGCCGCGCGTTGGCGTGGATGCGGAAGATGTCGCGGATCATGTTGAGCGCATCCCGAACGGCGCTGACCTTGCTGTCGTCGCCGAAGTACCAGTGGATGGGGATTTCGCGGATGCGCAGCCCGGCGCGGCGGGCCAGGTAGAGCAGTTCGATGTCGAAGGACCAGCCGGGCAGGGTTTGCAGGCTGAACAGGCGCTGGCTGGCTTCGGCGCTGAAGCATTTGAAGCCGCATTGCGTGTCCTGCAAGCCGGGCAGGATCAGCAGGCGGATGACCAGGTTGATGCCGCGCCCGCCCCAGTGTCGGTAGGCTGGCTCGTTGTAGCGCACCGCGCCCGGGGCTTCGCGCGAGCCGATGGCCACGTCGAAATCGGACAGGATCGGGGGGATGAATTTTCCGACCTCCTTGATGGGCATGGACAGGTCGGCGTCGCAGATGAAGCGGTATTGGCCGCGCGCCTCCAACATCCCGCGGCGGACGGCCAGGCCCTTGCCGCGCTGGTCGTTTTTCAGCACGCGCAGGTGCGGGTGTTGCTCTGCAAAGGCGCGGGCGATCTCCAGGGTGCGGTCGCTGCTGCCGTTTTCGACCACGAGGACTTCGGCGGAGTAGTCCTGGGTTTTTAGGAAAGCAAAGACCTGCTCCAGGGTGCGGGGCAGGCGGTTCTCTTCGTTATGGGCCGGGATGACGATGGAAAGGAATACGGGGGTCAAGGTGTGGGTACGGGATATAGGATGAAGTTAAAGTAATAGAGGGCCGCCACGAGGATGGACAAGGCGCACAGCCCGACCAGCAGCATGACGCCCAGGATGGCCCATTGCACGAGGGTCATGCCCAGGAAGAGTTTCCTGCGGGGGGGCTGGGGTTGGGCTTCGTCCACGGTGGAGCGGAGCAGGCCGGGCGGCAGGCTTTCGGGCGCGTTTTCGTCATCGTCGAAGGCGAAGGAGATGTCCGACTGGCTGCCCGAATCGCCGGCGGGCGAGGCTCCGAAGATGGCTTTGGCGCGCGAGGGTGGCGGCGCAGGCTCAGCTTTTGGGGCCGGGACGGGGGCCGCGGCGGTTTCACCACCTTGCGGGTTGAGGATGCGTTCGGCCAGGGCGTAGACCTGTTCGTTGCGCAAGGTGCCGCGGTTTTGCAGCACGGCGGCGGCAAATTGGGCGATGGCGTCGCTTTGCACCACGCGCAGGGCCGGACGCAGGCTTTCCAGGTTGAGGCCGGGGTCGGCGGCGATCAGCACCGGTTCGACCCGCGAAGGAATGGAAATCTTTTGCAGTTCGAAATATTTCTGGGTGGCGCGCGCCAGCCGTTCGGTGATGCTGATCAGGTTGCGCGGCGCGGGGGTCGCGCGGCCCTGGTCGATCTTATTCCACTGGTCGCCCTTGGCCTCGTAGAAGCCCTTGAGATGGGTGACATAGATCACAAAAACCCCGCTGGGCGCAAGCAGGATCATCGGCACGATCACTTCGCTGCCGGGCAGGTTGAAGTTGCGGATGAGCACGTAGCCCTTCTCGAACAGGCGGTCGAACTGGGCGATGACCGCCTTCTGGGCGGTCTGTTCGGGGTACCAGCTCGGTCCGTACTTCAACGTGGCCTGGGTGCGGCCGATCAGGTCGATTTCTCCCTTTTCGTTTTGGAACGGGGTTTTATCTATGATTCTCATGGGACTCCCGTGGGTGGGTTAGAAGACGGGGACACCCTCCAGGTCGTCATGGTCGGCCTGGGCGCGGGTGGAGATGATCTCGCGCCCGCCCAGGGTCAGGGCCTGCACGGGTTTTTCCAGCGTGAAGGTGCTGGCCAGCAATGCCCTGCGCTGCCCGGTCATGACTTTCCTGCCATTTTTCAATCGCTCGGCCAGGTCGCTGCGGTCGATCAGGACGCGGTCCGAGAAGGTCGCGCCGCGGCGCTCGTAGGCGCGCACACAGGCGATTTGTCCGTTCTCGTAACGGACGGCTTCGATGAGTAGGTCAAATTTCTTCAAGGCGGAACCCTCCAGGGACTATTTTAACATGAAAGCCGCCGGGATGATTCCCCGGCGGCGATTTGGCGCAGGATTCATGATGTGGACTACCGTCCTTTTTTTTGAGGCCCCAGCGAAGCTCGGAAGCGCTGCCAGGCGGTTGTCGTGGGCTTTGGAATTTGATCCGACGGGCGGGATCCATTTTCGATGAGCAAATGCGGCGGCACCTGTTTGCGGATTTCCTTACAGATGGCGGCTCCATTGCGCCAGAGGGTGGGTTCGATGGCGATCCAATTGGCATTCGAACCGACCAGATGAATACACCCATCTTCGAATTGAACGACAGCGGCAAGGTTGGAATACAAGATGGTGTTATGCGAGCCGTTGGGCCATTTCACGCTGACCCCTTCCTGGGTATGCACCAGGCGCATGGGTTGGATTGGCGCATCCACGCAAAGAATTTCCCGCCCGGCAAGGGGGGAACTGTGCGAAAAATTGGCTTGCTTTCCCATCCAGGGCCATACTTTTACATTTGGAGGCAAGGCAAATATCGTTGTTTGTGGCACGTTGCGCCCAAACGCCATGACGTCATCTGCGCTGACCAATAAAGCCTCTTCCAATATCTGCTCGGCCGATTGAAACTCGCGCCCGAAGATCCACTCGATGGCGCAGCGCTGGATTTCCATAAAAGCGCGGTCAGAAGCAGAGGGGGCCAATGCGCCTGCCATTTGTTCCTGATGGCGTTTTTTTGCCGCCTCCACCTCAGCTTCGTTGATTTCGGTTAGTTTCTCGTAGAAATCGCCAAACGCCTGCACCAATTCATTGCGGCGATTTTGGTCGGAATCAGCGTAAAGGGTCAGGCTGGCTGTGTTGGCATCCAGCGGGTCATAAAAGGCCGACGGTGAATAACTCACAGCCTGCTCGATGCGCAGCCGTTTCTGAAGGCGCTCGAGAACGATGGTGGAAAAAATTGGCGCTTCGGCGACGCGCGGGACCGTGAACCCTGCCGCCATCCCGCCGATGGCATTGTCCAGATGCCATGAGGGAAATGTGGAGTGTATGGGGGTGAGCGCCGGCATGGGTTGTTTGCTGCCCGATGGTAAATCCAGGCGAAGGCCGGCCGGCGGGGACCCCGTCAGCCACAGGACCGCATTTTCGCGAGTAAACCGCTTCAATCTGATTTGTTGCAGTTGTTCCAGCGTCGCGCTCCGAACGCCAAGTTCGGGCATCCCGAGCAAACCATGCCCGACAGCCCCGAACCGGTTGGTCAGAAGATTCAAACGAAAATCGCTCGGGCGGGCGGCACTCTCTGCGATGAGAATCTTTTTCTCGGCTTCGAGGCGCTCTGTGGGCAGGTTTTGAAGGGTCTTGCAGACCCCTGACAGAAAGAGGGATACATCCTCGGGGCTTCCAGCGACGAGAAAGCCGGTAAAAATTCCGCCGACTATTCCATTGGATGCCTGGAGGCTGGCGCCCATTGTGGAAAGCGTTATATGTTCGATAAGGTGGGTATGCCCCGCTGTGGTCAAGGTTTCGTCGGCGCGGCCTGCGCGAAAAAACAACCCGGCGCGCAGCGGCCCCTCCACGTCGGTCCAGATGGTGGTGACGCCGTCCACTTCCGTCCAATGTACTTCGGTCATAATCCTGTTCCTCGTTTACACGTGGATTTGTTTCATCCCGGTGGTGGGTCAAGATCAGTGATGAAAACCAGGAGTATGCGGAATGGCAAAGTGCCCTGCTAGGGTATTCCGCACCATATCACGTACTTGACGCCGCCGCCCCATCATGAAACACACGAAACTTAAGCAATGAACCCCTTGTTGTTGAAACAAGGGGTGAATAATTCATGCAGACGGGGGATGCCGTGGCACCCACATGCACTGCACCGATGCAACACTCCCAACTGCGCGTTAAGCGTATTCGTAAACCCGCGCCCGTGTCGATAAGCATTTTCTGCTTGTCCCGCACAAGTTGACAGCCAAACCCGCTTGCATCCATCATGAAAGACTTGACGATGAAACACGATCGATTTTGTCGGGGCGGAGGGATTCGAACCCACGGCCTCTTGCTCCCAAAGCAAGCGCGCTAACCGGACTGCGCTACGCCCCGATGAAGGATGGGGCGAGTATAATGCGAAGGATGATGACCCGTCAAGCCAAACTGATTTTTCCGTGGCTGCTGCTTCTTTTTGGACTTTTTGCCTGCACCCCGTCCCGACCAGCTGATTTCACCCCCAGCCCGACCCCGCCCCTGCCGACTCGCACCCCTTCGCCCGTTCCGCCCACCCGGACGGCCACGCTGCCCCCCACCGCCACGCCGCTGGCCTGTCTCAGCCAGCCGGGCCGCGTGGAGGAGAGCCTGCTCGAAAGCACCAAGCCGCCCCAGCAATTCCTCGTCTATTTGCCGCCCTGTTATGACCAGCAAACGGATTTGCGCTACCCCGTGCTCTACCTGCTGCACGGACAGACCTTCACCGACGACCAGTGGGTGCGTCTCGGCGCGGCCCGCATCGCGGACGGGTTGATCCACTCGGGCGAGGCTGCGCCCTTCCTCATCGTTTTTCCCGATGACCGCTACTGGAACCTGCCGCCGGGTCCGTTGTTCGGCGAGCGCCTGGTCAACGCGCTGATTCCCCACATCGACGGGAGCTACCGCACCCTGGCTGACCGCGAACACCGCGCCCTGGGCGGACTCTCGCGCGGCGGCGGCTGGGCGGTGAACCTCGGCCTGACCCACCCGGACTTGTTCGGCATGTTGGGCCTGCACTCCCCGGCCATTTTCACCAGCGACAGCGGCCTGCTCGCGGATTGGATCGAGGCCATTCCCTCCAGCCGGTATCCGCGCGTATGGCTGGATATCGGCGACCAGGATCGCGAGTTGGGCTATGCGCGCCTGTTTACCGGCATCCTGGCGCAGTACGGCGTTCCGCTCGAATTTCACGTTTACTCGGGCGATCACAGCGAAACCTACTGGGGCCGTCACGTGGAGGAGTACCTGCGCTGGTACACCCAGGGCTGGAGCGAATCTGAACCCTGATGAACAAATGACATCATCTGTAGTTTGGCACTGTCACATTATGGCTGAAACCAAAGTTCTTAACCACAAAGGGCGCGAAGTAACACGAAGGAAACCTTTGGTGTTGGCATTTCGCTCTCCTTTGTGCCCCTTTGTGGTGAAAGGTTTTGAAATGTGACATTGTTAGAGTAGACAACAACAAAAAACAGGAGATCCCATGAATATCTTTGTCACCGGCGGCGCGGGCTACATCGGCTCGGCCACCGCCGAAGCACTGCTCAAGGCGGGACATACCGTCACCGTGTACGACTCGCTCGTCACCGGACATCGCGCGGCGGTGCCGGCTGGCGCGACCTTCATCCACGCCGACCTGG
Source organism: Chloroflexota bacterium (assembly GCA_049324895.1). GTDB lineage: Bacteria > Chloroflexota > Anaerolineae > Anaerolineales > Villigracilaceae > JACPVF01. The sequence continues at coordinate 14,366 of JBMOMS010000015.1, read as the reverse complement.
GCGACGCGGACGCGTTGACCCGCGCTATGACCGCCGAACCGTTCGACGCGGTCATGCACTTTGCGGCCTTCATCGAGGCGGGCGAATCCATGAAGGACCCGGGCCGCTTCTTCAAGAATAATTTCGGCAACTCGTTGCAATTGATCGAGACGGCCGCGCGCGCGGGCGTGAAGCGTTTCGTGTTCTCATCCACGGCGGCGGTCTATCAGTCCAGCGAGGAGCCGCTGGGCGAGGACTCGCCGCTCGGCCCGACCAACGTCTACGGGCACACCAAGTTGATGACCGAGCAGGCCCTGGAGTGGTACCGCCAGATTCACGGGCTGCGCGTCGGCGTGCTGCGCTACTTCAACGCCTGCGGGGCGCTGCCCGGGCGCGGCGAGGCGCACCAGCCCGAGTCGCATCTCATTCCGCGCGTCTTGCAGATCGCGCTGGGCAACGCAGAGGCGGCCACCATCTACGGCACCGACTATCCCACGCCCGACGGCACCTGCATCCGCGATTACATCCACATCGCCGACCTGGTTTCCGCGCACCTGCTGGCCCTGGATGCGCTGGGCGAACGCGACAAGCTGGTCTACAACGTGGGCAGCGGCAACGGCTACTCGGTGCGCGAAGTGATCGAGGCGGCGCGCGCCGTCAGCGGGCACCCCATCCCGACCGTCGAGCAGCCGCGGCGCCCGGGTGATTCCGCCCGCCTGGTGGCCTCCTCCCGCCGCATCCGCGAGGAACTGGGCTGGCAGCCGCAGTACGACAATATCCGCATGATCCTGTCCAGCGCCTGGGACTGGCACAAGTCGCATCCGCATGGATACGAGGATTGATTCGCGCTGGATGACGTGAGGAAGCGCTTTTCATTCGAACGTAGTCCAGGCGCCTGCTTTTCCTGATGGAGCAACACATGACCTTTTCCTTTCATCGCATTCCCGTGGGGATCTGCAACTGTTACCTGCTGCGCGGCGAGCGCACCGTGCTGGTCGACGCGGGCGCGTGGGGCGGCACACCGGCTTTCACGCGCAGCATGGCCGCCCTGGGCGTCGACCCGCGGCAGATCGACCTGGTCCTGCTGACACACGGGCACTGGGACCACATCACCTGCCTGAACGACATCCGTGACATGAGCGGGGCGCAGGTCGCCATCCACCATCGCGACCAGGCCTGGGTCGAGACCGGGCGGCCCGGCTTTCCGGGTGGGGTGGGCGCCTACGGCCGCGCCATGTCCGCGCTGGCGAAGACGCTCCTGCATCCCAAACTTCCGCCCGTCAAGGTGGACGTGGTCCTCGGCGACGATGGCCTGTCGCTGGCCGAATACGGCATTCCCGGCAGGGTCGTGTATACGCCCGGGCATTCGATGGGCCACGTCAGCATCCTGCTCGACTCGGGCGATGCCCTGGTGGGCGATATGGCCATGAACGACTGGTACCTGCGCCCGACGCCCGGCCTGCCCGTGTTGGCCGACGACATCCGCATGGTGGTGGAAAGTTGGCAGAAGATTTTGCCGCTGGGGATTCGCAGCGTGCATCCCGCCCACGGCGCGGCGTTTCCCGCTGCCGTGATGCAAAAAGAAATCGAGGCTTTCCGATGACCTTCCTTGTTGTTTTGGCCGGCTGGATCTTCTCGCTGTGCCTGCACGAGTTCATGCACGCCTTCGTGGCCTATCAGGGCGGCGACTACACCGTGAAGGACAAGGGCTACCTGACCTTCAACCCGCTCAAGTACACGCACCCGGTGTACTCGTTATTGTTCCCGATCCTGTTCCTGCTGGCCGGCGGGATCGGCCTGCCCGGCGGCGCGGTCTACATCGAACGCTGGCGGCTGCGCAGCCGTGGATGGGAGACCGCCGTTTCGCTGGCGGGTCCGTTCTCGAACGCGCTCCTGGCCCTGGTCCTCGGCCTGCTCCTGCGCTTTACGCCGGTTGCCAACTCGAGCCTTGGTCCCGGGCTGGCTTTCCTGGCCCTGCTGCAAGTCTCGGCGGTGGTGCTGAACCTGCTGCCCGTGCCGCCCTTCGACGGTTTTGGCGCCATCGAGCCGCACCTGCCGTATGAATGGCGCGTCAAGCTGGCCCAGACCCAGGGCGCGTTTTCCATCATCGTCTTCCTGATGCTTTGGTACGTGCCCTTCGTCAACCGCGGCTTCTGGCAGCTGGTGGGATTGCTCGCCCGCCTGAGCGGGATTCCGCTGGAAGCGGCCATGCTGGGATACGATCAATTCCTGTTCTGGCAATGAGTGACAGGGACGGTCACCTGGAGGTGGCCGTCTCTTTTTTGTGGGGGACAACATGTGATAATCTTTACAAATCAGATAATTTTGGTTATAATAATAGTGTAATATTTCACAATTGTGCAGGCGCAGGTTGGCAACATGCGCTGCAGGAGAGAGACCCATGATTGCAGAGAAGCTCCCCCACGTGGTCATTGTCGGTGCAGGGTTTGGCGGCTTGCAGGCCGCGCGGAAACTGGCCAAGGCGCCGGTGCGCATCACGCTGATCGACCGGCAGAACTATCATTTATTCCAACCGCTGCTGTATCAGATCGCCATCGCGGGCCTGGTGCCGTCGCAGATCGCCTATCCTGTGCGCACCATCTTCCGCGGGCAAAAGAACCTGAGCTTCCAGATGGGTGAAGTGAGCGGGGTCAACCTGGCGGAGCGCTACGTCAAATTGGACGGCTCGGTCATTGCCTACGATCATCTCATCCTGGCGGCGGGCGGACAGACGAACTTCTTCGGACTGGAGTCGGTCGAGCACAACGGCTTCGATCTGAAGAATGTGGATAGCGCGGTGCAGACGCGCAATCACCTGCTCTCGGCCTTCGAGAGCGCCAGCCGTGAAGCGAACGCCGACAAACGCCGCACCCTGCTGACCTTTGTGGTGGTTGGCGCAGGCCCGACGGGAGTCGAGACTTCGGGCGCGCTGGCCGAGTTGATCCGCCACGTGATGGTCAAGGAGTATCCCGCCATCGACATGAACGAGGCGCGCGTGCTGCTGCTCGAAGCGGGGCCGGCCGTCATGCCCGCCTACCCCGAGGAATTGCGCCAGTCCACGCAGCGGCTGTTGACGGGCAAGCGTGTGGAGATCATGCTCAACGCCAAACTGACCGACTACAACGGCGAGCAGGTCACACTGGCCGACGGGACGATCCTCCCTGCGCACACCCTGATCTGGACGGCGGGCGTGAAAGCGGCCGGGCTGGCGTCGAAGCTGGGGGTGCGGCAGGCAGGCGCGGGCCGCGTGGTGACCGAGTCCACGCTGCAACTGCCCGGGCATCCCGAGGTCTTCGTCATCGGCGACATGGCCTATGTCGAGAACGGGAACGGCCAGCCGCTGCCGATGCTCTCGACGGTGGCGCTCCAGCAGGCCGACTCTGTGGCGGAGAATATCCGCCGCACACTCGCCAAAGAGGCCCTGCGTCCCTTCCATTACAAGGATCCTGGCTTATTGGCCACGGTGGGACGCAACGCCGCCGTGGCGCGCATCTGGGGCCTGTCGTTCAGCGGCCTGATCGCCTGGCTGATCTGGGTCTTCCTGCACATCTACCGCCTGATCGGCTTCCGCAACCGTATCGTGGTGCTGATCAACTGGGCCTGGGATTATTTCTTCTACGATACGCAGGTGCGGCTGATTACGAAGGAGTAAAAATTATGTCATTCTGAGCGACCGAAGGGAGCGAAGAATCCCGTCACACCGAGCGGGATCCTTCGGGCGCAGCGAACGCGCCCTCAGGATGACAAAACGATACGTTTGTTGTGATAAACTCACCCCGCTAAAGGAGTGAGTTTTTTGAAACCAAAACATTGGCTTGTTTTTATCCTGCTCGGAACGATCTGGAGTTCCTCGTTTCTGTGGATCAAGATCGCGGTGGCCGAGATCGGTCCGATGACGCTGGTCGCCTTTCGCGTGTTGTTTGGGCTGCTGTTCGCGGGCGGGGCGGTTTTTGCCCAGCGCGTGGAGTGGCCGCGCGACCGCAAGACCTGGTCTGCGTTCATCCTGATCGGCATTACCAGCGTGGCCATCCCATTCTTCCTGATCTCGTGGGGCGAGCAGGCCATCGACTCGGCGGTGGCTTCGATCCTCAACGCCACCGTGCCGCTCTTTACCATCGTCATCGCGCACCTGTACCTGCACGACGACAAAATGACCGCCCGGAAAGTGATTGGCCTGCTGGTCGGCTTTGCGGGCGTGATCGTCCTGATGAGCGAGGATATGCACGCCTCGCAAAGTTCCCTGCTCGGGCAGGGCGCGGTCGTCCTGGCCAGCCTGTTCTATGCGGGCAGCGCCGTGTATGCGCGCCGCACCACCGCCCACGCGCCCGGCCTGGTGCGCGGCGCGGCCCCGCTGGTTTCGGCCACTGCGCTGATGTGGATCGCCGCGCCCATCGCGGAAAGCCCGTTCGAGATTCCGCACCTGCCCATCACGTGGATCGCGTTGCTGTGGCTGGGCGTGCTCGGCTCGGGTTTGGCGCTGATCCTCAACTATTATTTGCTTCACGAAATCGGCCCGACGCGCGCCACGATGGTGACCTATGTGTTTCCGCTGGGCGGCGTGATTTTGGGTGTGCTCTTTTTGAACGAGCATCTCTCCTGGCAACTGCTGGCAGGCGCGGCGCTGATCATCTCAAGTTTGGTGGTGGTGAATTGGAAGAAACAATGAACGCTGAAAACTTTCGCTCTGGTTTCGTGGCCGTCATCGGCCGCCCGAACGTGGGCAAGTCCACGCTCGTCAATGCGCTGCTCGGACAGAAGATCGCGGCCGTCTCGCCCAAGCCGCAGACCACGCGCCGCCGTCAATTGGGCATCCTGACCAACGAGTCCGCGCAGATCGTCTTCGTGGATACGCCCGGCTTGCACGTGGCGCGCCACAAGCTGGGTGAGTTCCTCAACCAGGAGGCGCAGGAGTCGCTCGAACACGTGGATGCGATCCTGTTCGTGGTGGATATTTCCGACGAGCCGACCGAGGAGGACAAGGCTGTGGCCGACCTGCTCAACCGCGTCTCGATGCGCACACCCCGCTTCCTGGTCCTGAACAAAATCGATTCGCCGGCGCCCGAGGTGATTCCCGTCCGGGCGGAGGCCTACGCCAATTTGCTGATCCAGCCCAAGGTCCAGCAGGTCTCGGCTCGCAACGGCAGCGGATTGCCCGAACTGATCGCCGCGCTGACGGCGGTCCTGCCCAAGCGTCCGCCCGAATATCCCGAGGACCAGGTGACCGACTCGTACGAACGCGACATCGCCGCCGACCTGGTGCGCGAGGCGGCGCTGCTCAGCCTGCGTGACGAGGTGCCGCACGGCATCGCCGTCCGCATCGACGAGTTTGCCGAGCGCGAGAACGGCATGGCTTACATCGCCGCCACGATCTTCGTGGAGCGCGAGTCGCAGAAGGGCATCGTCATCGGCGAGGGCGGCTCGATGCTCAAACGCATCGGCTCCTCGGCGCGCAAGGAGATCGAGTCGATGGGCGGGCGGCCCGTCTTTTTGGAGTTGCGCGTGAAGGTGCTCAAGGAATGGCGCAAGGACGAGAATGCGCTGCAGCGCTTTGGGTACAAGATCAAGGGAAGCAAGAAGAAAGATGCAAGAAGAAAGAAGTGACGGATAGGGGGCGGCCCAGCGGGTCGCCCTTTGAATTGAACCAAGGAGATTGGGATGGCTGTTCTGCCAATTCTGGCAATCTTGTTCGCGGGGATGGAGTCATACGCGCTTTGGAGCGGGAAGCGCTCGTTGGAATTCATCGCCAAGCCTGCGGTGATGATCTGCCTGTCCGCCTGGCTGTACCTGTCCACGGGCTGGCAGGGCGCGGCGTTGTGGTTCGGGCTGGGCGCCCTGCTCTCGCTGGCGGGGGACCTGTTCCTGCTCTGGCTGGATCGTTTCTTCGTGTTTGGGCTGGCAGCCTTTCTGCTGGGGCACCTGGCCTACCTGGTGGGATTCAACGCCCCGCTCCCGACAGTCACGATGTGGAGCGTCCTGCTTGGGCTGATCGTCGGCCTGAGCGGAATGCGGGTCATGCGGCGCATCCTGACGGGCGTGCATGCTTCGGGCCAATCACGCATGGCCATTCCTGTGGCGCTGTATGGCGCCGTCATCACCCTGATGCTGCTCTCGGCGCTGCTGACCCTGTCCAACGTGCAGTGGAGCGCGCTGGCCTCCGCTTTCGTGGCGCTGGGCGCGCTGTTGTTCTACGCCTCGGACATCGTGCTGGCCTGGAACAAGTTCATCCAGCCCATGCCGCGCGGACGGATGCTGAACATCGGCCTGTATCACGCCGGTCAGTTTTTGCTGATCGCGGGGGTGGTGTTGCAGTTTTCGTAAGGCAAATTAGATCATGGGTTGAACAATGACGCTTGATATGAACGAACTTCAACTGCACTGGCAAAACATCAGCCCGCTGCTCACGATCCGAAATGAGCGCGAATATAACGCGGCGGTCAAGCGGATGAATGAACTGCTCGACGAGATCGGCTCCAATGAAAGGCATCCGCTGTATGGGTTGTTGGACACGCTTGGCACTTTGATCGAAGTGTACGAGGTGGACCATTACCCCATTCCCGCAGCGGACTCTGCGGGTGTGTTGCGTTACCTAATGGAAGAACGCGGCCTGACCCAATCTGACCTGCCTGAGGTGGGGTCGCAGGGAGTCGTCTCGGAAATTCTAGGTGGCAAGCGGGAACTGAACGTGCGCCAGATCCGTGAGATGGCGGAGCGGTTCAATGTGTCGCCGTCGGTATTCATCTGAAAATACCCCGAAGAGAATCTTTCGCGTGAGTTGCAATGGTTCGGGCTGGATTTCAAATCCAGCCCGAACGCGTTTTTTATTGCTGCTTCAACGGCCCAAATCCCTCGCCCAGGGCCTCGTGCGCCACGCCGATGACCATGAAGGCATCAGGGTCGATCTCGTGGACGATGGACTTGAGTGCCGCCACTTCGGCGCGGGTGATGACGCAGTACAGCACGGGACGCGCCGCACCCGTGAATCCGCCCGTGCCTTCCAGGATGGTCACGCCGCGCACCAGTTCGTCGATGATGCGTTTCGATACGGCCTCTGCATGATCGGTGACGATCATGGCCGTGCGCACCGTGCCGCCGCCTTCGAGGGTGGTCTCGGCCACGATGCCGCTGACGTACAGCGTGATCATCGAGTAGAGCGCCTCCTTCCAGCCGAAGACGAATCCCGCCGTGAGGATGACGGCCGTGTCCACGATCAGGTAGCTTTGGGTCATCGGCACGCCGCGCCAGTGATTGAGGATGCGCGCCAGGATGTCCGAACCGCCGCTGGTGCCGCGCGCGCGATAGACCAGCCCATAGCCGATGCCGCTGACGATGGCTCCATACAGCGCATTGAGGAAGATGTCACCTTGCAGGTCGGCGATCAATTGCTCCGCCGCGCCGCCCGGGGCGAAGAGCGGCAGGTGCAGGATCAAGTCTGCCAGCAGGGAGTAGGTCGCGATGGCAAAGGCCGTGCGCAGGGCAAAGTTCCGCCCGCCGAGGAATCTCCAACCCAGCAGGAAGAGCGGGATGTTTCCGAAGAAGACCATCATGCCGATGGGCCAGTCTGTGTAGTGATTGATCAATTGCGCGATGCCGCTGACCCCGCCCGAGGCCAGTTGCGCGGGGACGAAGAACAGCCGCAGGGCAAAGGCCTGGATGAGGGAGCTGGTGCCAATCAGCAGGTAATCGCGCAGGGTGGGCCAGTATTTTTTCATTCAACCTCTCGAAGATGTTCCTGCGTCGAAGCGCCGCAGGGTGTGAGGCGACCTTCGTGGAGCAGGGCTTGCCGAATCAAGGCCACCATTATATAACCAAATCATACCTGTTCAGCCAGCCTTGCGAGGGTTGGATTTTGCCGGCTGCCATGACCTTTCGCGCATCTGAAAGGGTATACCCAATCGCTGCCGCCCCCGTTTGGGGTGGAGTAAAAGAAGAACAACGGGTACACTAGGGCAGGATTTCAGACCACAGAATTTCTCCGGAGACAGGATGAAAAAAGTCGCATTCCAGGGTGAGCCAGGCGCATACAGCGAGCAGGCCGCCTTCAACCATTTTGGCGAGGTCGAGACCCAGCCCTGCGAAACCTTCGACGATGTGTTCGCCGCCGTGACCTCGGGCGCCTGCGACATGGGCCTGATTCCCATCGAGAATTCGCTGGCGGGCAGCATCCACCAGAACTACGACCTGCTGCTGCGGCATGACCTGCACATCGTGGGCGAATATTTCCTGCGCGTGCGGCATTGCCTGATCGCGTTCGAGGATACCGAAAAACATAACATCCAGCGCGTCATCAGCCACCCGCAGGCCTTGGGACAATGCGCGGGCTACCTGCGCAGCCTGGGCGTCAAGACCGAGCCTGTCTACGACACGGCGGGCAGCGTCAAAATGCTCAAGGCCGGCGGCGAGCGTACCACCGCGGCCATCGCCTCGAAACGCGCCGCCCAACTGTATGGCATGAAGATTCTCGAAGAAGGCATCGAGGATAACCAGGAAAATTACACCCGCTTCCTGGCCGTCTCGCGCGAGGATAAACAGCCCGAAGGCGAATCCAAGACCTCCATCGTGTTCACGCTCAAGAACCAGCCGGGCGCGCTCTTCAAGGCGCTGAGCGTCTTCGCCCTGCGCGACATCGACCTGACCAAGATCGAATCCCGTCCGCTGGCGGGCAAACCCTGGGAGTATCTCTTCTACGTGGACTTTCTGGGCGCGGTCAAGGAAGACCCCGCCAAACGCGCCCTCGACCATTTGGGCGAATACGCCGTCATGCTGCGTGTGCTGGGATGTTATCAGCGCTATAAGCCCTGATGCGGCGACGAGAACAGGAGGCGCTTCCCCGCCCCTTTATGAGCCCTGACAGCGGCATAAATTTGGGGCCAACGGCATAATTCTGGTCCTTGACACTCCTATTTAGGCGTGATAACCTTGCCCCCGTCGTGCCCGAGCGCCTGTGAAAGTGCGGGCGGCGGGCGAATTTTATTTCCCTGCAGGAGAAAAGTAAGATGTCAGAACGTTTTGTTGGAACCGTCAAGTGGTTCAATGCGACCAAGGGCTACGGCTTCATTGGGCGCGATGGTGGCGATGATGTATTCGTACACTTCACCGCGATTCAGACCGATGGCTACCGCAAGCTGGAAGCCGAACAGAAGGTGGAGTTCTCCGTCGAAGAAGGCCCGAAGGGCCTGCAGGCCGCCAACGTGGTTCCGCTCTCGTAAGACTGTAAGGTTTTGCGAACAGACAGGGCCGCCTTAGGGCGGCCCTGTTTTTGTTTGGGGTGGGCGGGTTGTAAACAAGCGCATAATCGTTCCGCGCAGGCCGTAACGACAAATTATTGCCCGCCGTCGGCTCGCGAGCCGCGCCCTTGACTGTCCCGGGCGCGCGTCCGCTCGAAATACCTGGAGGAGGGCATCTCCAACTTCGCCAACTGCATGGCATGTCATGCGGACGGCCGCGAACACGACGACTAGACCCGGCTGGGGGTGCGGTATCGGCCAATTAAACGGAGCCAGGCCCAAGGTCCACTGGACCTTGGGCCTGGCGGGTTGCGGCAGGCGCGGGAGCGGAGTCTACTTCAATTCGGTGACGATGAAATTGTCGAAGGTCACGTTTGCGCTGGAGGTCTGTTCGTCGCTCCAGGTGAACAGGCCGACCGCGCCGCTGGTGTAGGTCGAGTCGTTGACCGAGGCCACCTGCTGGCCGTTGACGTACAGGGTCAGCACGCCGTTGCCGCAGTCCGCGCCGATCTGGTAGGAAGCGGCATCTTGCGGGATCAGGTCCGAGTTGGCCCAGTCGTTGTCGCCCGTCATGAAGAAATCATCCTTGGCCACGGCGCCGCGCGCGATGGCATATTGGCCGCTGGCGGTGACGGCAAAGTAGTAATAGTTGGTGCTGGGAATGCCCTGGTTGCAGATGACGCCGAAGGCGGTGTTGGGGTCGGAGCTGTTGTTCTGCGCGGTGACTTCGATGTGGATGTTGGTGTAGTCCTCGTCGTTCGGGGTGCTCCAGACGAAGTAGTTGGTCTCGTAGACCTGCATGTTCAGCCCGCCGTTGGAATATTCGATCGAACTGTCCGAATCGGTGCCCGTGCCCCAGGTCTGTTCGAAGCCGCCGAAGTCATCCTGGAAGAGGGGGCCGCCGCTCAGGCCGGGGATGGAGGGCAGCCCGCAGGCCATTGCGGCCAGGGCCAAAGCCAATATTGCAAACAAAACTTTCTTATTCATGGGATTCTCCTGTAGGTATTGAATGATGTGCGCAGTGGATCTGTGCGCCTGTTGGCATGGTCAACTTATCTTGACAAGGCCGTGGATTTCGCGAAACAAAAACGCCGCCAACTGGGAAAGCCGGCGGCGCGGCGTTAAGATTGGGTGGGATTTCTAGGGTGGGTTAGGGCAGCTGGGTGAGGAGGAAGTTGTCGTACGAGACAATCGTGCCAGACTCCAGGTCGCCGCTCCAGGCGATTGCGCCGACCATGCCACCGCCATATTCGCTGTCGGAGGCGGTCGCCACCTGCTGGCCGTTGACGTAGAGGGTTAGCGTGCCGTTGGTGGCGCAATCGAAACCGAGGCGATACACGGGCGCGTTGCGGGGAATCAGGTCCGATGTGCCGGAGGTCAGTTCCACGTCGTCGTTGATGAACACGGATTTGACAATGCCATACTCACCGCTGGGCGTGACGTAGCCGAAATAGAACTGGTCGTCGATCACCTGCTGGTTGCAGAACACCCCCAGCGCGGCATTCGGGTCGCTGCCCTGGTTCATGGCATCCACCTCGATGTGGACGTTTTTGTAGGTGGTGCCGTTGGGACGGCTGTACACCTTCATGTTGGTCGCGATCACCTTGAACTGCAGGGCGCCGTCGACGTATTCCACCACATAGTCGACATCGGTGCCTACACCCCAGTTGCTGTTGCGGCTTTCGAAGGAATCCGAGAGCAGTTTATCGCCGCCGGGCTCGGCGGTCGGCTCCACATCCACGGGGGGAACCTGGGTGGCCGGGGCAATGATCTGGGTGGCGGCGGGAACGATCTGGGTGGCGATGGGCTGGATATCCGCGGTGGGAACCGTGACAGTTGGCACAATGGCCCCGCAGGCCATGGAAGCAAGCGCCAGCACTGCGATGGCAGAAACAACTTTGAACAAACCTGATTGCATGTCATTCTCCTTTTTGATGATGCCGCTGTTATATCAGGTTCGCTGTTGACAAAGTTGACTTATTTTGACAATTCTCCCCGGGTGTTTGGCTGAATGGGCAAAACGGCGGAACTTCGGCTAGGGCGTGACGCCGATCAGGGGCAGGTTTTCAGCCAGCGCTTCGGGCGTGAGCTGCCCGACCGACAAGGCGCGGATGATTCCATCCGCATCGATGAAATATGCGGTGGGAATGGCGAAAATTTTGTACAGATCCGAGACCGCGCCATCCGAGTCGAGCAGGACGGGATGCGTGCTGCCCATCTCCTGGGTGTGTTCCTGGACGACCTTAAGGGTTTCGTTGATGTCGACCAGCAGGACGACCAGTTCGGGGTGGTTTTGATGGGCCTCCTCCAGCACAGGCGCGGACAGGCGGCAAGATGGACACCAGGTGGCGCCGAAGGCGAGCACCACCGGCCGACCCTGGAACCGGCTCAGGCGCACGGTTTCGCCGTCGAGGGAGGTCAGTTCGAAATCGGGCGCGGCCTGTCCCACGGGCAGCGAAACGGTATCGGATGGGGAGGTTTGGAGACTGCGCGCCAGAATGACCGCCAGCACGATGCAGGCGCAAGTCATCAGGCAAAGCGCCACCGCGACGATGCCCAGGATGATGGGCCAATAGGTTTTCTTTTCCATGAGCGTCTCCGTCCTGTGGATTTTTTTTAACTGTGGAGGGTATCGTAAATGGTTTTCAACGGGCGGACAAGTGAGGAATGTCCCCTCTATGATTTATCATGTTGCCAACCTGGACACACCCTGCCTCCCCTCGCCAAGCATTGCGCTTTTTTAGAGGGGAAAGCGCAATTTGCGACTGTGGGTATTATATAATCGCTAAAATTTTCGTTTTCCCTGCCAAAGGAGAAGCCCATGCAAGCCTTCGAAGTATCCCAACTCATATCCAGGCAAGCCGACGGGGACAGGCTGTATCTCGAATTCCTCAAAGTCCCCGACCTGAGCATGGGACTGTACGTGCTGCCGGTCGGCGGCATGGACCCGCAGTCCGCGCACACAGAGGACGAGGCCTATTACGTGGTCGGCGGGCGGGCCAGGATCAAGGTCGCAGACGAAGACCGCGCCGTGCAGGCGGGTTCGATCATCTACGTGCCGAAGCACGTGGAGCACCGCTTTCATTCGATCACAGAGGAATTGAAGGTGATCGTCTTCTTCGCGCCGGCGGAATATTCGAATTTGAAGAGCGGGTAGTTCCCGGTGGCCAAGCCTCCCCCAATTAGACAATCCCCCGGCCCCGTGACGGTCGACGCCGCCTCAGGTTGGCAGCTCCTGTCGGCGCGCCTCCAGACCTGGGCCTGCAATGACCGTCGCGCGAGTGGATGGTTTACTGAGGCTGTGAACCGAAACGGGTTTTGGGATGGAGGAACAGGTAATAGACCGCCAGCGCGCCGCTGTAGAGCAGGACCGCCACGTACACACCCAGGTTGAGCAATTGCTCGGGTTGGATGGTCTGGAACAGTTTCAGGAAAGGCACGATCAGGACCAGGTCATAGGCCAGGAAGCTGAGCAGCTGTCCCATGGCATTGTGCCAGCGCGGACGGAGCAGGCCGTACAGGAAGTAGAAGGCATCCCCCAGGAAGATGCAGCCAAAGACCACGGAGGTATCGGGGTTCAAGGCCCAGGGGAAGATCGGCGCCCTGACGATCAACGCTCCGCCTGCCAGGAGCAGGGAAACGATGAAAATGCCGAAGGAGATGCGCACGGGCTTCGGCATGGGACGCGGGTCTCCCAGGGGCAGCCGCCGGCTCCATAGGAAGGCGGCGACGCTGACCAGGGCCATGAGCAGGGCCGCGATCCCAAAGGGGAGCAGGTTCGGGCGGCCCTGTGCGGCAAGTCTAAAAAAGTAAACGGACGTGGTCGCGGCGATGACCAGGACATTCAGCGCGCCCGCGGGGAGCGCCCCCAATTCCCCCGTGCCGCCGATCCAAAGCGCGGCGGCGCTGACGGCGGCCAGAATGGAGCCGACGAACAAATGCGACAGCGGGCCATCGGCCCAGGGCCACAGGCTGAGCGCCAGCGGGATTTGAAAGATGAAGCCGATTGCCAGCGCCAGGATGACCAGGCCGCCGATGAGAGTCGAACTGCGAATAAGGCTCATGAGATTCTCCTACCATTAAGTTTGATATGTAATGATAACCCCCCCGCCATTCCTTCCGCTACGCGCTGTCAGGTATTGGGGCCGAGTCGACCGTCCTTCTTCCGTCCACATGCATCAGAAAGTGATGACTTCCCTTGACACGCAACACTTCAAATCCCACCTTTTTCAAAGCGGCAATAATCTGTTGCCCCGTGAGCCGCGCCAGTTTCGCCATCATACCTGAACAGCGATCCTCTGAACGCCAATGAACTGATTGGACGGCACACCCTGTTCCACTCCGAGACACAATTCAATCGCCTCACGGATGCGCACCATCAACTTATCCAATGACTTGGCCTGTGTGTGACATCCCTGCAATTCAGGGACGCTGGCAATGTAATAGCCATCCTCGTCGCGTTCGATAATGACGTTAAATTCTTTGGTCATGGGTATCCTTTCAGGTGTTGAGTTTATTACCACTTACCTTGTCCTCTCAAAAACCTGACACGTCCGCCTTAACCCCTCAAGCCGCCCAATTACCAATTCCCTACGACTTTGCGAACCTACTCACCGCCTTCGCCGCCGTGGCAGGGTGAGCCATCATTCCAATCCCAATTTCTGCCTGACAAAACTCCGCACAGTTCCAGCCGCCGCATAAGCGGATTGGGCGTCTTCCTTTTCTGCAATCTCCCCTGGATAACGGACGCGCACCGAAAAGCGCTCCATGGTCACCAGGTCGGCGCGTAACATCTCGAAACTTTTGTCCAGCTCTTCGCACAAAATCATCAACTCAATCAAGTTGTGGATTTTGGGAATTTGCTTCTCATGTTCCTGCAACATGGCCTTGAGATACTTCTCGGCGCATTGCTGGGCGTGAAAACAGACGGCATCGTAATTGGGGGATTTGCGCGCGCGCAGTTCACGGCCCGCCGTCACAAAGTCACCCTCTGCTTTCGATACCCACTCAGCGGTCGTGGTTTTCATACAAAATCCTTCCCTCTTCGAGAATATCGCGGATGAACCAATCGCCCATTTTCACGCGTTCCGCCAGGTATTTGGGGGTGTGGACGATCAAATCCAGACCAAAGCGATAATCGATCTGCTGGCAGATCTGAATGGC